>CP073761.1:2400000-2700000 GCA_018399015.1 Cyanobium sp. M30B3 | reverse complement strand
GAGCGGCTGTAGAGGTTGAGCGGCCACTCCAGCTGCCAGATGCTGCCAGGCTGCAGCAGCTCAACGGCCGCCATGGGGGCCTGGATCTTGGCGGCCTGGAGGTTGGTGGGATTGGAAACGGGGGGGAGCGGGGCCATGCCTAATCTCGCCGCATTGGTTGCCAGTAGCGATGGCGTTCTACAGCCCCGATCCGTCCATGGCTCAGATCCTGGCCGATCTGGTGCGGGCCCTGGAACGCGACGGCCGCCCCGGCCTGGCCGATCGCCTGGCCCTCACCTGGGTGCGCTATCCCCGCAGCCTGCTGGATCCCGCCCAGGAGGCCCCGGCTGGCCGGGGAGCCTCCTGGGCCGGTGCGCGCCAGTGCTATCCCGCCAGTGTGGTGAAGCTGGTGTATCTGATCGCCGCCGAAGCCTGGCTGCAGCGCGGCCTCCTGGAGGACGGCCCCGAGTTGCGCCGCGCCCTGGCGCTGATGATTCAGGATTCCAGCAACGACGCCACCGGCCTGGTGGTGGATCTGCTCAGCGGCACCACCAGCGGCCCGGCCTTGCCGCCCCTGCTGATGGCCACCTGGTGCGAGCAGCGTCAGCTGGTGAACCACTGGCTTGCCGGCCTGGGCTGGCCCGAGCTGGAAGGGGTGAATGCCTGCCAGAAGACCTGGGGCGACGGACCCTTCGGCCGGGAGCGTGAATTCTACGGCGCCCAGCTGGAGAATCGCAATCGGCTCAGCACCGAGGCCACGGCCAGGCTGCTGGAGGCGGTGATGGCCTCCCGCTTGGTGTCTCCTCCTGCCTGCAACCGCATGCAGGCCGTGCTGGCCCGCAGCCTCGACCCCGACCAGCGGGCTGCCGATCCGGAGAATCAGGTGGATGGCTTTCTCGGCGAGGGCCTGCCGCCCACGGCCTCGCTGTGGAGCAAGGCGGGCTGGATGAGTGCGGCCCGTCACGACGCCGTCTACGTGCAGGCGGAGGGCCACGATCCATTTCTGCTGGTGGCCTTCAGCGAGGGGGCCAGCTGCGCCGAGGACACCAGCCTGTTGCCCCAGATCACACGGCAGCTCAGCGCCGCCTACAAGCTGGAGACCCCGGGTTGCTGATCGCCGCCTTCCTGACTGGGGGGAAGAGTGGGAGCATGCCAGCCGTCCATCGATCCTGGCGCTGCCTATCGGGGGGCTTCTGGATTGGCCTGGCTGGCGCCCTGATGCCCGTGGTTGTGATCGCAGTGGGCGCTGGCGCCTGAGCCGATCAGCAGGCTCGCGGTGGTGAGAGCAAGGAGGAGAAGGCGCTGCATCGGTTGGGCTGCACTTCCCTGAGGGTATGTGGGACCTGTCGCTCTCGGTTGCGGAGTGTGGCGTTTTGCACAACGGGCAGCCACGGATCGGGCAGCCTCGGATGGGTGGTTGGGATTGGTCGTTGCCCGTTGCGCACGACATCCTACTGGTGATTGTTGATTGCCCTCTCCAGCAGGAAGGAGGCAAGGTTGCTCATGGAGCGTCCGTCCCTAAAACTGATCGTGCTCAGATTCTCATAAACCGCATGGGGAATTGTGATGGTAATTCGCTGGGGTTTCCGGAAAGCAAGAGGTGGGCGCGTGTCGCCTGGAGATGCCTGGATGCCCATGCAAAGGAGCAGGTTTATTGGGGTTGCTATTAAATCTTAGAGCACTTTCACTTTGCTGCAAGTGAGCACTTGCACCCACGTGCTCCCATGAGCATTGTGGTTGGTTTGCGCTTTTGGCTCAGGCGCTACTGTTCAAGCGCTTTGGAAAGAATGTCTGTTGCCACCTCGGAGAAAGAGCGCCCGGTCCGCTGGGAAATCTCCCTGATCTTCTCCGCTGCCTCGTCGGACAGCTCCAATTCGATGCGCTTGGGAAAGTCCTCGGGATCAAGGCGCAGAGATGTGGTGGTTTTCTCGGGTGTCATTTGCAATCAGTGTTGCCTGCAAGAGTCAAATGCTGCGCAAGAAAGAAAACTGCTTGGCTTCTTTGGCTGCGGAAAGCATCTGGCTTCATTGATAGCGCGTCCAGGAGTGCTTGTCAGGAAAACACCGGATCGTGTGAGACGCGTTGATCAGCCTCCCCCTGCCGCTGTGCTTTGCTGCATGAGCACTAAACCATCAGTCATCCGAATGCCACGGCGATGTTCGGCACCTGGGTCACAGTGTCCAGGGGTCACAGTGTCGAGGGTTGGGTCTGCTTCCCCCACATCCGCTACGCCCGCTGCTGATCCTGCTGCCAGATCTGCTCCAGTGACTGCCTGAAGCGTTCGGTGCTGGTGGGGGGGCTCAGCAGGTGCCTGCGGAACAGGGTGGTGACCCGCCAGAACTTCACCCCCGCAGCAACGGTAAAGACCACCCAGGGAACCAGCATCCAGAGCGGGTTGTTCATCACCAACTCATCGCCCAACGCAGTGCTCCACAAGCGATGGAGACGCCCACCATGCTGTTCCAGGCGATTGCCCTGCGGGTGCTCAGACGCAACAGGAAGGCGGGCAGGGGTTGATGGCGACGCAGCAGTAGGGTCGTGCTGACCAGCAGGTAGGCGCTGGGGATGCCAAGTGCCAGGAGGATCTCAGCGCTCACGGCGTTCTCTCAGGGTCTCCCTGGTTGTTGAGTGGTTGGAACTCCTTCAGCAGTGCCCGATTGAGGTTGCCGTCGCACCCCACCACCAACTGCGGGTAGATGCTGCCCTGCTTGTAGGGGCGATAGCTGTGGGCACACACCGCCCGGGTGGTGTCCTGCCACTGCTGGAGCAGTGCCTCGGGGATCTTGCGCTGCAGGTCTGCCGTGGATTGCTGCCACGATTTTTCAGCGCAGTAGCGCATCTCCAAGGTGTTCTCCCCGGGACATTGGATCTCGGCTTCCTGGGCGTGGGCGCCGGGTACCAGCAGGAGTGCCGTTGCCAGGGGCAGTAGGTGCTTGACCATCACCGCCTGCGTCCTTCCTGGTGCGTTCCGGCCTGGGGTGTTCCGGTGGGCAGCAGACGCTTCATCGGGCCTCGAGGAGTGCTCTCAGGGTATGGGAGCTGCCGCTCAGCAGCTACACAGCGCGGGAGCCCAGAACGGGACTGAGGTGTTTCGATCTGGGCGACCAACACCCTGCTTTCGCATGGAACCCAGTTCCCATCCAAGTTCCGGGCGGTTTCTGGAACGGGGAAACCCTCCTGAAACCCAATTAAAACGGAGAGGGAGGGATTCGAACCCTCGACAGAAGTTGCCTCCTGTAACTCCTTAGCAGGGAGCCGCTTTCAACCACTCAGCCACCTCTCCAGGGGCTGGTTGAGCTTATCAGTGCGCCGTGCTCAGCCGGGGCAGCCGGTGCTTGAAGCCGCAGAGGATCTCCCAGGGGATCGTGCCGCAGCGCTCACTCCAGTCGCACGGGCCGATCGCTTCCTGGCCATCGCGGCCCAGCAGCGTCACCACCGAGCCCACGTCCACCGCCGCACAGTCGGTCACATCCAGCACCAGTTGGTCCATGGTGATCGCGCCCACCTGGGGCAGGCGCTGGCCCTGGAAGAGCACCTCCAGCTGGTTGGAGAGCTGGCGCGGCACGCCGTCGGCGTAGCCGATGCCCACCACCGCCAGTCGGCTGGGCCGGCTGGTGCGGAAGCGGTGGCCGTAGCTCACCCCCACGCCTGTGCCCACCTCCCGCACCAGGCGCACGCGGGCGTGCAGCTGCAGGGCGGGTTGCAGCCCCACGTCGCCGCCGAGGTGGTCGGCTGGCCGGTGGCCGTAGAGGGCCAGGCCCACCCGCACCATGTCGTAGTGCAGCGCCCGTCCGCGCAGGGTGCCGGCGGAGTTGGCCAGGTGGCGGCACCCGCCGTCGAGGCCTCGCTCGCTGAGGCTGCGCAGCACCGTGTCGAAGCGCCGCTGCTGTTCCCGGGTGAGGCCGCCATCCTCTGCCTCGCCCAGGTCGGCGCTGGCCAGGTGGGAGTACACCCCCGCCAGCTGCACCGCCTCCAGTGCCTGGATCGCCTCCACCAGGCGCGGCCCCTCCTGCCAGTCGGCCCCGAGCCGGGCCATGCCGGTGTCCAGCTTCAGTTGCAGCGGCATCGGCCGGCCCTGACCACTCGCCAGGTTCTGGCAGAGCAGGGCCTCGCGCATGCCGCTGATCGTGGGCATCAGCTGCCAGTGGAGGCAGCCCCGCAGTTCCTCGGCCTGGGTGAGGCTGCCCAGCACCAGCACCGGCGCTTCGATGCCCGCCTGGCGCAGCTCCATGCCCTCCTCCAGGGTGGCCACCCCGAAGGCGTCGGCCCCGCCGGCCAGGGCTGCGCGGGCCACCGTCACGGCGCCATGGCCGTAGCCGTCGGCCTTCACCACGGCCATCAGCTGGCTGCGGCTGTCGAGGTGGCGCCGCAGGCTGCGGGCATTGGCCGCGATGGCGGCCGCATCCACCTCCACCCAGGCGCGCTGCCGCTCCAACCCCTCGCCATCGCGATCGGGCCATTCGGGCCGGTGGTCACCGGGCCGCCAGGCTGGCTTGGTGGCCTGGGTCACGAAATTGCCCAAGAATTGCCCCTAGCATGCCGCCCAGGGCTTCTTTTGTCGCGGGGTTCGACAACCATGGGCCAGGTTCTTGTGCTCAATGCGTCATACGAACCGCTGAACATCACCAGCTGGCGCCGGGCCGTGGTGATGGTGCTCAAGGGTAAGGCCGAGGGGTTGGAGCACGACTGGGGCCGGCAGATCCGCGCAGACCTGATGCAGCCCACCGTGATTCGCCTGCGCCAGTTCGTGCGCGTGCCCTATCGCCCCCTGCCCCTCACCCGCCGCAACCTCTTTCAGCGCGACGGCCATCGCTGCCAGTACTGCGGCAGCCGCCAGGAGCGGCTGTCGGTGGATCACGTGCTTCCCCGCAGCCGCGGCGGCACCGACAACTGGGAGAACGTGACCACCGCCTGCCTCAGCTGCAATGTGCGCAAGGGCAGCCGCACCCCCCGCGAGGCCGGCATGGTGCTGGCCCGCCCGCCCCACCGCCCGCTCAGTGGTCCGGGCTTTGAGGCCACCCGCCTGATCCGCTCCGGCCAGCACCGGGAATGGGCCAAGTACGTGATCGGTCTCGACCTGCTGGAGTTCAGGCCCACAGACGCCGCCGAGCGGCTGGCCGATCAGCTGCCGGCCTGAGCGGCATTCTCCGCCAGTTCCTCCAGCTGCCGGCTCTGATCGGCGGCGATGCAGGCCCCGATCAGGTCTGCCAGCTCGCCATTCAGCACAGGGTCGAGGCTGAAATTGCGGCCCAGGCGATGGTCGGTGGCGCGGTTGTCCTTGACGTTGTAGGTGCGGATCTTCTCGCTGCGGTCGCCGCTGCCCACCTGGGCCAGCCGGGCCGAGCGCTCCTCGGCCTGGGCGGCGGCCAGCTCCCGCTCGTAGAGCTTGGCCCGCAGGATCTCCAGGGCCCGTTCCCGGTTCTGCAGCTGGGAGCGCTCCTGGGTGCAGAACACGCGGATGCCGGTGGGCTTGTGCAGCAGATCCACCGCCGTTTCCACCTTGTTCACGTTCTGGCCGCCGGCACCGCCGGAGCGGGCTGTGCTGATCTCGATCTCGGTGGGGTCGATCTGCACCTCCACCGGATCGGCCTCGGGCATCACCGCCACCGTGGCCGTGGAAGTGTGCACGCGGCCCTGGCTCTCGGTGGCCGGCACCCGCTGCACCCGGTGCACCCCCGCCTCGAACTTCAGCTGGCTGAACACCCCCTCGCCCCTGATCGCCAGGATCAGCTCCTTGTAGCCGCCCAGTTCGGCTTCGGATGCACTCACCGGCTCCACCCGCCAGCCCTGGCTCTGGGCATAGCGCTCGTACATCCGAGCCAGGTCGCCGGCCCAGATCGCCGCCTCGTCGCCACCGGCCCCGGCTCGGATCTCCAGCATCACGCTGCGCTCATCCCGCGGATCGTGGGGCAACAGGGCGATGGTGAGCCGCTGCTCGAGGGCGCCGATCTCCTGCTCCAGGTGGGCCAGCTCGTCGTTGGCCAACTCCTCCATGGCCGGGTCGCCGCGGTGCTCCCGCAGCAGCTGGCGCGCCTCCTGCTGCTCCTGCTGCAGCTTGCATAGCCGTTGGTGGTCGTGCACCAGGGGCTCCAGCCGCGACCGCTCCCGGGCGATGGCCTGCAGCTGGGCCGGGTTGGCCGTGACGGCGGGATCAGCCAGCTGGCGCTCCAGGCTGGCGAAGGTGCGCTGCGCCGTTTCTAGGCGCGCGTGCAGCAGGGTGGGATCCATGGGCCGGATGCTCGCACACGGAAAAGCCGGATGTCCCAGTGGAACATCCGGCCAGCAACAGCGGATCTGAGCCGGGCTGGATCAGGCCTGGGCTTCACTCTTGGCCGTTTCGCCCTTGGTCTCGTCCTTGGCGTTGGAGGCCCCGGCCATGCCGTATTTGCGCATGAAGCGATCGACCCGGCCCTCGGTGTCGAGGATCTTCTGGGTGCCGGTGTAGAAGGGGTGGTTGCCGCTCCACACATCGACGTGGATCTCCGGCTGGGTGGAGCCAGTGGTCATCACCACCTCTCCATTGCAGATCACCTTGGCATCGGGATACCAGGTGGGGTGAATGTCGGCCTTGGGCATGGCTGGAAGGTGCTGAAGGGGGAGAGGCGCAATCAACGCTTCGAGAACTGGGGAGCCTTGCGGGCTTTCTTGAGGCCGTACTTGCGGCGTTCCTTGGCGCGGGGATCGCGGCTCAGATGGCCCTCGGTCTTGAGGGGCTTGCGATTGTCGCTGGAGAGCTCACAGAGGGCGCGGGCGGCACCCTGCTTGATGGCGTCAGCCTGGCCGGTGAGACCACCCCCACGCACGTTCACCAGCAGGTCGTACTCGGTGGCCAGCCCCAGGGTGTTGAGGGGCGCCTTCACCGCCGCCAGGTAGACGGGGTTGTAGTTGAGGTAATTGTCGCCGGGCCGGCCGTTGATGGTCACGGTGCCGGTGCCGGGCACCACCCGAACGCGGGCAACGGCGGTCTTACGGCGACCGGTACCCCAGTAGACGACTTTGGTGGAGCTCATTGGGCAGCGGCGGCGGGATCGAGGGCGAGAACCTGGGGTTGCTGGGCGGCGTGGGGATGCTCGCTGCCCTTGTACACCTTCAGCTTGCGGAACAGCTGGCGGCCGAGGGCATTGTGGGGAAGCATGCCTTTCACGGCCTTTTCCACGATGCGCTCGGGAATGCGGGCCTGGAGGTGGGCGAACGTTTCCGTCTTCATGCCACCGGGACGCCCGGAGTGGCGGCGATAGAGCTTCTGGGTGGGCTTGTTGCCACTCACCCGGATCTTGTCAGCGTTGATCACGATGACGAAGTCGCCGGTGTCGAGGTGGGGGGTGTAGGTGGGCTTGTTCTTGCCGCGCAGCACGGAGGCCACCTCGCTGGCCAGTCGGCCGAGGGTCTGATTCTCAGCGTCCACCAGGTACCACTGGCGGTCTAGCGAATCAACGGAGGGCAGGGGAGTCTTGTTCATATCGCCTGGTCAGGCACCGGCAGGCCGTAGGGGGCTGGGCTGGTGGTCGTGGGTTCGGCGCGACGCAGGTGACAGTGCCTGTGGGCAGTGCCGCTGCGTTGGTCGCAACCTCTCGACCCTACCGCTTGGCCGGTTGAGGGCCGGCGGATCGACGGGTTGTCCAGCGGGAAACCTTCCTCGGGGCACCGGATACCTGGCCGATCGCTGGGGATCGAAGATCAGGGAGCTGGTGGTGGCTCGGTGGTCTCCAGCTGAAACCGCGGTTGGCAATCATACCAGGCGGCTTCGGGAAACACCGGCTGCGGGTAGCCCACCCGCAGCAAACACAGGCCATGGGGCGGAGCCGCTTCCTTCACCTCGGCCCGCAGCCGCTGCCGCCAGCGCTGTTCAAAGCTCTCCAGCTGCAGGCGCCCTTCGCCAACGGCCACCAGCTGGCCCATCACCAGCCGCACCATGCCGTACAGAAAGCCGCTGGCCTGGAGGTCCACCTCGATCAGGTCGCCCCGCCGCTCCACCCGCACCTCCTGCAGGCAGGTGCGGGAGTGGCTGCGGCGGCTGCCCGCCCGCTGGAAGGCGGCGAAGTCATGCTCCCCGAGCATGCCCTGCAGGGCATGCTCCATCAGGGTCTCGTCGAGGCGCAGGCGGTAGCGGTGCCAGCACCAGGGGGCGAGAAACAGGTTCGGAAGCCGGCCGTTGTAAATGGTGTAGCGATAGCGCCGGTAGGTGGCCGAAAAGCAGGCGTGCCAATGGTCCGGCACCTCGGCGGCCGCCCGCACCCGCACGCTCGCGGGCAGCGCACCGTTGAGGGCCTTGGGCCAGCGCTGGGCAGGGATTGGACCCGCGCAGTCGAAGTGCACCACCTGGGCGGCGGCATGCACGCCGGTGTCGGTGCGCCCCGCCGCCATGGTCTGGCCGCTGCTGGTGGGATCCAGCCTGCGGATCGCGTGCTCCAGGGTGTCCTGCACGCTGGGGGCGTTGCGCTGGCGCTGCCAGCCGTGGAAGGCGCTGCCGTCGTACTGCAGGCAGAGGGCAATGCGCCTCGGCTGTGGCTTGCGTCCTGGATCCGTTCCGTCTTCCGCGCTTGGTTGCAAAGCCATGCCAGCTCAGGGGTGAAGAGCTCACGGGGCGCCCGCGGGCAGCTGCCAGCAAAAAGCCGTGGCCGGCGATGGGGCCACGGCTCAGGCGGAGCAGTGTTTGACGATCATTCGCCCAGTGGGGCGCAGGCGCAGCCCCTGGGCAGGACTCACACCAGCTCGATGATGGCCATCTCGGCGTTGTCGCCGCGGCGGGGCACCGTGCGGATGATGCGGGTGTAGCCACCCTGGCGATCGCCGTAGCGTTCCTGGGCCTTCTCGAACAGGGCGTGGACGAGCTGCTTGTCGTAGATGTAGCCGATGGCCCTGCGGCGGGCGGCCAGGCTGCCCTCCTTGGCCAGGGTGATCATCCGCTCGGCCTCATCGCGCAGGGCCTTGGCCCGCGCCTTGGTGGTGGTGACGCGACCTTCGCGGATCAGCTGGGTGGTGAGGCCACGCAGCATGGCCTTGCGTTGGTCGGCGGGGCGTCCCAGTTGGGGGACTCGGCATTGGTGGCGCATGGTCTGGGTGCTCCTGGGGTGAACGACGGGGGGAAGGGTGGCCGCCGATCAGGCGCTGGTGCGGCTCTGGGGGAGGCTGATGCCGATGCGCTCAAGCGCTTCGATCACCTCATCGGCTGACTTGGAGCCGAAGTTCTTGATCTCCAGCAGATCTTCGTAACTGAAGCCCATCAGGTCGCTCACGGAGTTCACCTGGGCGCGCTTCAGGCAGTTGTAGGCCCGCACGGAGAGATTCAGTTCCTCCAGGGGAATCTGGGCCTCCGCCGAGGGCTCCGGCTCCAGACCGGGCTCTTCCACGGCCGTGAGGCTGGCCAGGGGCTGGAACAGGGCGATCAGCTGGTTGGCCGCCTGGGCCATGGCGTCATCGGGGGTGATGCTGCCGTTGGTTTCGATCTCCAGGCGCAGACGCTCGCGGGCGGAACCGCCCTCACCCACGGCGGTTTCGTCCACCGTGTAGTTCACCCGCCGCACCGGTTTGAACACCGCATCGATCTGGAGCAGATCGATGGCGCTGGTGTCCTCGCTGTGGCGGTCGACGGGGCGGTAGCCGACGCCCCGCTCCACATGCACTTCCATCTCCAGGCTGTGGCCGTCAGCCACGGTGGCGATCAGGCGATCGGGGTCGATCACCTGCACCTGGGAGGAGAACTGCAGGTCGGCTGCCGTGACGGTGGCGGGGCCGGTCACCACCAGGCGGCCGATCTCCAGCTCGCGACTGCGGCTGCTCACGGCCACCTGCTTGCAGTTGAGCAGGATGTCGAGAACGTCCTCGCGGACGCCTGGAACGGTGGCGTACTCGTGATTGACGCCGGAAATGCGCACGGCGGTGATGGCGCTGCCCTCGAGGGCACCGATCAGCACGCGACGCAGGGCGTTGCCCAGGGTGGTGGCCTGGCCGCGATCCAGGGGCCCGATCAGAAAAACACCGGTCTGGGACCGGTTCTCACTGACCTGGTGTTCGATCCGGTCAATTTGGTAGTGCAGCACGGTCTGGAGCTCGAAGGGTTGGCGGATTCCCGTGGGGGAAGGGACGGCGGATCAGACCCGACGGCGCTTGGAACGGCGGCAGCCGTTGTGGGGCAGGGGAGTCACATCGCGGATCAGCGTGATCTCCAGTCCGGCCACCTGCAGGGCGCGAATCGCTGTCTCGCGGCCCGAACCAGGTCCACGCACCAGCACCTCGATCTGGCGCATGCCCTGCTCGAGGGCGCGGCGGGCGGCGGCTTCGGCGGCGGTCTGGGCGGCGAAGGGGGTGCCCTTGCGGGCGCCCTTGAAGCCGCTGGCTCCGGCCGAGCTCCAGGAGATCACCTCACCGGCCGTGTCGGTGATCGACACGATGGTGTTGTTGAAGGTGCTCTGGATGTGGGCGACCCCGTTGGGGACGTTGCGCTTGGCCTTCTTGGGGCCTGATTTCTTGGCTGGCTTGGCCATGGTGGTGACGCTGCCGGGGCAGCAGAGGTGATCGGGGGACGGGGGGCGGCTCTGGTGACGGGACTGGTTGGGCCGGACAGCTCCCTGGCGATCTCCAGAGAGTGGTGCAGGCTGACGCCCGGCAGAGCGCGACGGTCATGCCCTCAGGCGGCATGACACATGGAGGAAGGGCAGGGAGGCCAATGGCCCACAGCCGGCCCTACTTCTTCTTGCCGGCCACGGTCTTGCGGGCGCCGCGGCGGGTGCGGGCGTTGGTGCGGGTGCGCTGGCCGCGCACCGGCAGGCCCATGCGATGGCGACGGCCGCGCAGGCAGCCGATGTCCTGCAGGCGCTTGAGGGCCATGCCCTCCTGGCGGCGCAGGTCGCCTTCCAGGGTGAAGCTGTCGGCGGCACCGCGCAGCTTCTGCACATCGGCGTCGCTGAGGTCCTTCACCCGGGTGTCGGGGTTCACGCCACTCTTGGCGAGAATTTTCTGGGCACGGGTGAGACCGATGCCGTACACGTAGGTGAGGGCGATCTCAACCCGCTTGTCGCGAGGGATATCGACGCCTGCAATCCGAGCCACGGGGTAATCGCTTCAGGGGGTCAGTGGGTTCACCGGCTCGCCGCTGACCACTGGCCGGAAGGACAGGGCGGGGCGGAGATGGGGTGAGGTGATGGGGAAAGAGAAGGGAACGGCAGGGCGGATCAGCCCTGGCGCTGCTTGTGCTTGGGGTTGGTGCAGATCACCATCACCCGGCCGTGGCGGCGGATCACCCGGCACTTGTCGCACATCTTCTTGACTGAGGCACGCACCTTCATGGGCGTTGTGCTCTCCGAATTTGCAAACCGAAACCCTATCACACGGGTCAATGGGGCCGCTTGCCCCGGCTCACGCCAGCAGGGCTTCGATGCGCTCTGCGATCTGATCCACCGTGCCGTCGGCTTCCACCGCCTGCAGGAGTGCGGCTTCGCGGTAGTAGCTGATGAGGGGGGCCGTCTGCTGCCGGTACACCTCCAGCCGGTGACGGATCACATCCTCGTTGTCATCGGCGCGGCCGCGGCTCAGCAGGCGCTGCACCAGCACCCCATCGTCCAGTTCCATCAGCACCACCAGTTCGATCTGCTGCCCCAGCTCCTCCAGCAGGGTCGCCAGGGCATCGGCCTGGGCCACATTGCGGGGGAAGCCATCCAGCAGCCAGCCACTGCCGCCGGCGGCGTTCTGCGCCTCCAGCCGGCTGCGCACGATGGCCAGCACCAGCGCATCGCTCACCAGTTCGCCCCGGGCCATCACGGCCGCGGCCTCCTGGCCCAGGGCGCTGCCAGCGGCCACCTCGGCCCGCAGCAGATCGCCGGTGGAGAGGTGCAGCAGGCCATGGCGGGCGGCCAGCTGCTGGGCCTGGGTGCCCTTGCCGGCACCGGGGGGACCGAGAAAGAGAAGACATCGTTTCATCGCTGGGAAGCGGGGGAGGGAAGGGCACAACCCCGAAGGTTGGGGCTGCCGATGGGGGTGGCGCCGAACGGCTGCGGGACGGGACGGGGTGCGGGTTGGGCGGATGGCTTCGGCCTATTGCCTCACCATGCCCTCGTAGCGCTGGGAGATCACGTAAGTCTGGACCTGTTTGGCCGTGTCGATCGCCACGCCCACCAGGATCAGCAGGGAGGTGGCGCCCAGCCCCTGGAAGGTGCGCACCTGGGTGGCACCTTCCACGGCTGAGGGGATGATCGCCACCGCCCCGAGGAACAGGGCCCCCAGCAGGGTGAGGCGGTTCTGAACGCCGCTGAGGTAGTTGGCCGTGGCCGAGCCAGGGCGCACCCCGGGGACGGCCACGCCGCCGCGCTTGAGGTTGCTGGCCACATCCACTGGATTGACGGTGAGGGAGGCGTAGAAGAAGGAGAAGCCCACGATCAGGGCGAAGAACAGCAGGGCGTACAGCCAGGGGGTGCTGCTGTTGGGGTTGAGGTAGCCGGCCAGCTGGATCAGCCAGGGCGAACCGGTGAGGTTGGCGATGGTGAGGGGCAGGAACACCACGGCCGAGGCGAAGATGATCGGCATCACGCCGCCGGCATTGAGCTTCAGAGGCAGGTAGCTCTGGCGGGCCGCCAGCACACCGGCCCCGCCCACCTGGCGCTTGGCGCTCACGATCGGAATCCGGCGGCTGCCTTCCTGCACGAAGATGATCCCCACGATGGTGACCAGGAACACCAGCACCAGCACCACGATGCCGGCCACGGTGGCCCGGTCGCCGCTCTGGGCCAGTTCGATGGTGGAGCCAAGGGCCTTCGGCAGGGTGGCCACGATGTTCACGAAGATCACCAGGGAGGCACCCTGGCCGATGCCCCGCTCGGTGATCACCTCGCTGATCCACATCACCACCATCGAGCCGGTGACCAGGGCCAGGGCCGTCTGGATCACGAACACGGGCTCGGCCAGCCCCTGGGTGGCGTATTGCCGCAGGATCAGGGCAAAGACCGTGCTCTGCAGGATCCCCCAGCCCAGGGCCACGTAGCGGGTGATCTGGGCCAGCTTGCGGCGCCCGGCCTCACCCTCGTTCTTCTGCAGCTCCTCCAGCTGGGGCAGGGCGGCGGTGAGCAGCTGGATGATGATCGAGGCGTTGATGAACGGCAGGATCCCCAGGGCGAACACGCCGAGGGTGGAGAGACCGCCACCGGTGAAGATATCGAGGAAGCCGATCAGCTGGCCGCCGCGGGAGAGGAAGTCCTGAAAGGCCACCCGGTCGATCCCCGGCACGGGGATGTAGATCCCCAGTCGCACCAGCAGCAGCAGACCCAGGGTGGTGAGCACCCGGTCGCGCAGGCCCTTCGACTGGATCAGTTGACTGACAATTTCGCCGGCGCTGGGATTGCGTCCCCGACTGACAAGCATGGTGGCTGGGGAGAAATGAGGGGGTGGATGGCGTGGGTGGGAGGGCCTGGTCCCATACAAAAAGCCGTTCGCCCGGCAACCCTGGCGAACGGCTCAGACCCTAGGCCGGAGGGCCGCCAGCGGAATCAGACGATTTCGCAGCTGCCTCCGGCAGCCTCGATCTTGGTGCGGGCACTCTCGGTGAAGGCGGCGGCCTGCACGGTGAGTTTCACCTCGAGTTCGCCGTTGCCCAGCACCTTGAGGGGGTGCTTGGGGCTGGTGACGATGCCGTCCTTGACCAGGGAGTCGAGGGACACGGTGCTGCCGGCCTTGCAGTCGGCCAGTTTGGCCACGTTGATCACGGTGAATTCCTTGCGGTTCACCAGCTCAAAGTGCTTGAGCTTGGGGATGCGGCGGTAGAGGGGCATCTGGCCGCCCTCAAAGCCGGGGCGGGTGGGCCGGCCGGAGCGGGACTTCTGGCCGCGCATGCCGAAACCGCAGCTGGCACCCTGACCGGCGGCGATGCCCCGGCCCTTGCGCAGCTTGCGGCGGCGGGCGCCGGGGTTGGCTTTCAGTGATTGGAGATTGATGCTCATGGCGAGGCCTCAGGAGTAGATCTGCTCGAGGGAGATGCCCCGCTCCTTGGCGGTCTCCTTGTGGGTGCGCAGGCCGGCCAGGGCGTCCATGGCGGCGCGGGCATTGTTGAGGGGGGTCTTGGAGCCCAGGCGCTTGGCCAGCACGTTCTTGATGCCAGCCAGTTCCAGCACCGTGCGGATCGAACCGCCGGCGATCACCCCTGTACCGGGGGCTGCGGGGCGGATCAGCACGCTGGCTGCGCCGTCACGGCCATTGCCCACGGTGGGGATGGAGCTGTGGCGGGTGAGGGGCACCTTGACCAGGTGCTTCTTGCCATCGGCCACGCCCTTGCGCACGGCGCCGATCACGTCGCCGGCCTTGCCGACGCCCACACCCACCTGGCCCTTCTCGTTGCCGACGACAACGATGGCCCGGAAGCTCATTTTCTTACCGCCCTTCACGGTCTTGGAGACGCGGCGGATCTGCACCACGCGCTCCTGCCACTCGGAGTCGCGCTCCTGGCCCCGGCGGTTGTCGCGGCCACGGCCACCGCGGCGGTCGCCCCGGCCCTCGCCGCGGCCCCCACGGCGCTCCTGCCCCTCGGCGGCGGCGGGAACGTCAGCGGCGGCCGGGATGCCGCTGGACTGGATCTGGTCGTTGGTTTCGGTCATGGTGAGAGCAGGGATCAGAACTGAAGGCCCGCTTCCCGGGCGGCGTCAGCCAGGGCCTTGACCCGGCCGTGGTACAGGTTGCCGCCGCGATCGAAGACCACCTGGGAGATGCCCTTGGCCAGGGCACGCTTGGCGACCAGCTGACCTACGGCCACGGAGGCATCGCAGGTGGCGCCGGTCGGCACATCGGCACGCAGCTCCTTGTCGACAGTCGACGCCGAGCACAGGGTGCTCTGGGCGTCGTCGTCGATGAGCTGGGCGTAGATGTGATTGTTGGAGCGGAAGACCGCCAGCCTGGGACGGCTGGCCGTGCCGGTGAGATTGCGCCGCAGACGCCGGTGGCGTTTCTGGGTCTGCTGCTTGCGGGAGAGAGTTGACATGGAGATAAAGGGTAACGACGCTCAGGCAGACCTCATTTCTTACCGGTCTTACCGGCCTTGCGCAGGATGCGCTCGCCCTCGTACTTGATGCCCTTGCCCTTGTAGGGCTCGGGAGGACGAATGGCCCGCACCTTGGCGGCTTCGTTGCCCACCAGCTCCTTGTTGGCCCCGGACACCAGCACGGTGGTGTTGTTTTCGACCGTGAAGCTCACGCCATCCGGGGGAATCATTTCCACCTGGTGGCTGTAGCCGGCGCTCACCACCAGCTTCTTGCCCTGCACCGCGGCGCGGTAGCCCACGCCGACGATCTCCAGCTTGCGGGTGAAACCCTGGCTGACGCCCTCCACCATGTTGGCCACCAGCGTGCGGCAGAGGCCGTGGCGCTCACGGGAGCGGCGGCTCTCGCCGTCCGGGCTCACCACCAGGGTGTCGCCTTCCTGGGCAATGGACACCCCGTCGGGAAGGGTGCGACTCAGTTCTCCCTTGGGACCCTTGATGGTGACATCGGGACCCTTGAGGGTCACGGTGACGCCACCGGGGACGGGAATGGGTGCTTTACCGATACGTGACATGGAACGACCTCCCGGATCAATAGACGTAGCAGAGCACTTCGCCGCCGACGCCCTGCTTGCGGGCATCGCGGTCGCTCATCACACCCCTGGAGGTGGAGATGATCGCCACTCCCAGACCGCCGAGCACCTTGGGGAGCTGGCGGGTGTTCTTGTAGATGCGCAGGCCAGGCTTGCTGACGCGTTGCACCGAACGGATCGTGGGTTGGCGGTGCTTGCCGCTGTACTTGAGCTCAAGCACCAGTTCTTTTTTCACGCCATCACCTTCTTCGCTGATGCCGGCGATGAAGCCTTCCTGCTGCAGCACGTTGGCGATGTTGCGCAGCAGCCTTGAGGAGGGGATGCGGGTGGTCTCGTGACGCTTCTCACTCGCATTGCGAATGCGGGTGAGCATGTCGGAAATAGGGTCGTGATTGGCCATGGTCGGGTCCGAAGAGGGCTCAGTTGCTGCGGAACGGCATTCCCATCTCGCGGAGGAGGGCCCGGCCCTCTTCGTCGTTACGGGCTGAAGTGACGATCGTGACGTCCATGCCACGGATCGCGTCGATCTTGTCGAACGAGATCTCGGGGAAGATGATCTGCTCGCGGATCCCCAGGGTGTAGTTCCCGCGTCCGTCGAAGCTCTTCGGGCTCACGCCGCGGAAGTCACGGATGCGGGGCAGCGCCAGGTGAATCAGGCGCTCCAGGAAGGCATACATCCGCTCACCGCGCAGGGTGACAGCCACGCCGATCGGCATGCCCTGGCGGATCTTGAAGCCGGCAATGGCCTTCTTGGCGCGGGTCACCACCACCTTCTGGCCGGTGATGTTGGCCAGCTCCTCAATGGAGGCCTCCAGCGCCTTGGCGTTCTGGGCGGCTTCGCCGAGACCCCGGTTCACGGTGACTTTCACCACCTTGGGGACTTCGTGGATGTTGGAGAGATTCAGCTCCTTGAGAAGTTTGGGCTGAATGGCCTCCCGGTAGCGCTGTTTGAGTGACATGGCAGGGGATGGGGGATGCGCTTCTGGTCGGGGTCAGAAGGCGGACATGAACAGGATTGATGACAAGACTGAAGAAGAAAACCGGTGTCAGGGGAAGGCCCTGATCAATCCAGCGTTTCCCCCGTCTTCTTCAGCCGCCGCTTTTTATTGCCGTCGTTGTCGACGACGATCTCCACTCGGCTGGCCACCTTCTTGGTGGTGGAGTAGAGCATCACGTTGGAGGCATGCACTGCAGCCTCTTCGGTGACGATGCGACCAGTTTCGCCCTCCTGGGTGGGCTTCACGTGGCGGGTGCGCAGGTTGATGCCCTGCACCACCACACGGTTTTCGTAGGGCAGGGTGCGCAGCACCTCGCCGGTCTTGCCCTTGTCCTTGCCGGCAATCACCTGAACGGTGTCGCCTTTTTTGATGCGCATCTTGATGCGCTCGGCTGGTTTGGCCTTTGGGGTTGCGGTAGCCATCTCAGATCACCTCCGGGGCGAGGGACACGATCTTGGTGAAGTTGCGCTCGCGCAGTTCACGGGCCACAGGGCCGAATACGCGGGTGCCCTTGGGGTTGTTGTCAGTACCCAGGATCACCGCCGCGTTGTCATCGAAGCGGATGGAGTTTCCGGTTTCGCGACGCAGGGTGGCCTTGGTGCGTACCACCACGGCCTTGACCACATCAGACTTCTTCACACCCATGTTGGGCATGGCGTCCTTGACGGCGGCCACGATCACATCACCCACATGGGCGTAGCGACGGTTGGTACCCAGCACGCGGATGCACTGGATGCGCTTGGCGCCGCTGTTGTCAGCGACGTTGAGGAAGGTTTCCTGTTGAATCATCGGTCGGTCCTCCTCAATTGGCGGCGGAGGTGTTGATCACCTCGGCCACGGTCCAGCGCTTGGTGCGGCTGAGAGGGCGGGTTTCGGTGATACGAACCTGGTCGCCCACCTTGCAGTTGTTGGTTTCATCATGCGCCTTGTAGCGCTTGGTGCGGCTCACCGTCTTCTTGTAGATGGGATGGGGGAAGCGGTTTTCCACCGCCACCACCACCGTTTTGTCCATCTTGTCGCTGACGACGACGCCGACCCGTTCCTTGGTAGCCATGGGACTTGGGGGGAAAATCAGGAGGCGGTTCAGGTTGAGGCGGCAGCCGGGCTGCCGGAGCGCTGCCGCTCCTTCTGCACCGTCAGCAGGTGGGCCAGCTTGATGCGGGCTTCCTTGAAGCGGTGGGTGGTCTCCAGCCGGCGGGTGGCCTGCTGGAAGCGCAGTTCGAACAGTTCACGCCGGACGGCGTTGATCTGCTCGGCAAACTCGCCTTCGGCGAGTTTGCGGGTTTCGGCGATCGAGGGACGAGCCATGGTCAGGACTCCACGGTGGCGACCGCCTCGGCGGCCTGGTCGGCTTCCTGATCCGCCAGGGACAGGAACTTGGTTTTCATGGGCAGCTTGTACTGCGCCAGGCGCATGGCCTCCTTGGCGATCTCGGGGGTGATGTCGGCACCGCCCATCTCAAACAGGATGCGACCGGGCTTGATCACCGCCACCCAGAACTCCGGGTTGCCCTTACCGGAACCCATGCGGGTTTCCGCCGGGCGCATGGTGACGGGCTTGTCGGGGAAGATCCGGATCCAGATCTTGCCGCCCCGCTTCACGTAGCGGGTCATCGCCCGGCGACTGGCCTCGATCTGGCGCGAGGTGATCCAGCCACATTCCTGGGCTTGCAGGGCAAACTCACCGAAGGCAATCGTGTTGCCGCGAGTGGCGATGCCGCGCATGCGGCCGCGCTGCTGTTTGCGGAATTTGACGCGTCTTGGACTCAGCATGGTTCAGGCCTCCTGATCACTCCTGGTTGGAGCGGTCTTCGAACTGTTGGGGCTGCCGGCTGGTCCGGCGGCGGGGGGCGGCGCCCACGGGCACCTGCTCCTTCTGGCCAGGCAGAACCTCGCCTTTGAACACCCACACCTTGATGCCCAGCACCCCGTAGGTGGTGCTGGCCAGCTTGGTGGCGTAGTCAATGTCGGCCCGGAGGGTGTGCAGGGGCACACGGCCTTCGCGGGTCCACTCGGTGCGGGCGATCTCGGCGCCGTTGAGGCGGCCGCTCACCTGGATCTTCAGGCCGAGCACACCGGCCCGCTGGGCCCGCTGCACGGCCATGCGGATCACGCGGCGGAAGGCCACGCGCTTCTCCAGCTGCTGGGCGATGTACTCGGCCAACAGGAAGGCGTCGGCGTCCACCCGCTCCACTTCCACCACGTTGATACGCACCTGGCGGTTCGTATCCCCCACGGTGTTCTGGATACCGGTGCGCAGCTCCTCAATCCCACTGCCCTGGCGGCCGACCAGCACACCCGGGCGGGCGGTTTTGAGTTCCACCTCGAGCTGGTCGGCCTTGCGGGCGATCAGCACATCAGAGATACCGGCAGCGCCGTATTTCTTGTGGATGAATTTGCGGATCCGGTCGTCCTCCTGGAGGAGGGTCGGATAGGTCTTGCTGGGGGCGTACCAGCGGGACCGGTGCTCCTGGGTGATCCCCAGGCGCAGTCCGGTTGGATGGATCTTGTGTCCCATCGGGCGGTGTCCTCGGGGGTCAGGCGGAAGGAGCCACAGCAATGCTGATGTGGCAGGTCTGTTTCTTGATCGCGTAGGCGCGACCCTGGGCGCGGGGCCGGTAGCGCTTCAGGGAGGGCCCCATGTCGGCGCTGGCCTGGGTGATCACCAGGGTGGCGGGATCCAGACCCAGATTGTGCTCGGCGTTGGCCACCGCGCTGCGCAGCACCTTGGTGATGGGGCCGGTGGAGCGGTAAGGCATGAACTCGAGCAGGATCAGGGCGTCGCGATAACTGCGACCCCGGATCTGATCCAGCACCCGCCGCACCTTGGAGGCGGAGCCGCGGATGAAGCGGCCGTGGGCCTGGGCCTGATTGGCAGTGGTAGTTGCCATGGTTCAACGGCCTCCTTTCTTGTCCTTGATGTGGCCCCGGAACGTGCGGGTTGGGGCGAATTCCCCGAGCTTGTGGCCCACCATCTGCTCCGTCACGTAGACGGGCACGTGGGATTTGCCATTGTGCACGGCAATCGTGTGGCCGATCATCATCGGCAGGATGGTGGAAGCCCGCGACCAGGTCTTGATCACGGATTTGTCGTCGGCGGCGTTCTGCTTTTCAACCTTGCGGAGCAGGCTGTCGGCAACGAACGGACCTTTTTTGAGTGAGCGTCCCATAGCGGATTAAGCGGCGTGCAAAGCGGTGTGGTTCATCAGGAATCGCGTCCGCCACGGCTCCGCTTGGAGGTGCGGCGACGTTTCCGGAGCACAAACCGGTTGCTCGGTTTGTTCCGCTTACGGGTTTTCAGGCCCAGGGCCGGCTTGCCCCAGGGGGTAACCGGACCGGAGCGGCCGATCGGCGCCCGACCCTCACCACCACCGTGGGGGTGGTCGCAGGGGTTCATCACCGAGCCGCGCACCTCGGGCCGACGGCCCAGCCAGCGTTTGCGGCCGGCCTTGCCCAGGCTGGTGTTGCGCACCTCGGAATTGCCCACCTCGCCCAGGGTGGCGTAGCACTCACGGCGCACCAGGCGCACCTCGGTGGAGGGCAGCTTGAGGGCGACGTAGTCGCCTTCCTTGGCCATCACCTGGGCGCTGGCGCCGGCGGTGCGCACCATCTGGCCACCACGGCCGGCATACAGCTCCACGTTGTGAACGCTGGAGCCCAGGGGGATGGCGGAAAGGGGGAGGGCGTTGCCGGTTTCGATCGGTGAATCGGGACCGGACACCACCTGCTGGCCGATCTCAATGCCTGCCGGGGCAAGGATGTAGCGCTTCTCGCCATCGGCGTAGAAGAGCAGGGCCAGGCGGGCGTTGCGATGGGGGTCGTAGTGGATGGCGGCCACCTTCGCCACCACGCCGTGCTTGTCGCGACGGAAGTCGACGATTCGATAGAGGCGCTTGTGGCCACCGCCGCGGTGGCGGCAGGTGATCACGCCGCGGTTGTTGCGGCCCTTGTGACGGTGCTTGGCCACCACCAGGCCCTTGATGCGCTCGCGGCCGCTCACCTCAGCGAAATTGCTGGCGACGCGGGTGCGGGTGCCGGGTGTGATGGGGCGGTAGTTACGGATTGCCATGGGTGTTCAGGCGCCTCAGGACTCAGGGAACAGCTGGATGGCGTTGCCCTCGGCCAGGCGCACCACGGCCTTTTTCACCTGGGCGCGCTTGCCGGCAAAGCGACCGACGCGGCGCGTGCGGCGCGGCGGATTCATGGTGCTGACACCCACCACCTTGACGTCGAAGAGCTCTTCGACGGCCGCCTTGATGTCGGGCTTGGCGGCCCGGTGATCCACCTCAAAGGTGTATTGGTTCAGCTCGAGGGCACGGGTGGCCTTCTCGGTGATCAGCGGCCGGCGGATCACATCCGCGAGCCGGCCTGCAAAACGTTCAGCCATCGCCGTAGACCTCCTGAATCTTCGCGAGTGCCTCGTCGCTCACCACCAGGGAGTTGGCGTGGAGCAGGTCGAACACGTTGAGCTGATCAGCGGCGATCAGCTTCACTTTTTCGAGGTTGCGCACGGACTTGCGCACCACCTCCGAGGGGTTGTCCAGCACCACGAGCACCTTGGCTTGTGGCTGGATGCCGAGGCGGCCCAGGCCGGCCACGATGTCCCTGGTCTTCGGGGTGTCCAGCCCGGATCCGAAGCCCTTCACCACCACCAGATCATTGATCCGGCTCATCAGGGCGGTGCGCAGGGCCAGGCGACGCTCCTTGCGGTTCATCGCCAGGGTGTAGCTGCGGGGCTTGGGCCCGAACACCACACCGCCGCCGGGCCGCAGGGGGGTACGGATCGAACCCTGGCGGGCTCGGCCGGTGCCTTTCTGCTTGTAGGGCTTGCGACCGCCGCCGGCGACCTCGGCGCGGGTGAGGGTGCTGGCCGTTCCCTGCCGGGCGTGGGCCAGTTGCCGCACCACGGCGCGGTGCACCAGGTCGGTGGCGGAGCTCTCCTTGGCGACCTTCAGGTCGAGGCTGGCCTTGCCGGCCTCCTTGCCCTGCCAGTCGTGAATCACACAGTTAGCCATGTTCTCGGTCCTCCTCAGTTGGCCGGCTTGGCGCCCACCCGGTTGGCCGGGCGGATGTTGAGCAGGGCGCCGGGCTTGCCGGGCACCGAGCCCTTGACCACCAGCAGGTTGCGCTCGGCATCCACCTTGAGGATGGTGAGCCCCCGGGTGGTGATCTGCTTGCCGCCATAGCGGCCGGCCATGCGCTTGCCGGGGTAGATCCGGCCTGGGGTGGTGCCGGCGCCGGTGGAGCCGGGCTCCCGGTGGTTCTTTGAACCGTGGGACATGGGCCCCCGGCTGAACCCGTGGCGTTTCTGATAGCCGGCGAAGCCGCGGCCCATCGTGTCGCCACTCACATCCACCTTCTGGCCTGTCTCGAAGGCGGTCACGGTGACAGAGCCACCCAGCTCGAGCCCGTCAAGGTTGTCGACCCGGTATTCCTTGAGGTGGCGCAGGGGCTCGTCGCCGGACTTGGCCAGATGACCCTGGGCCGGCTTGTTGACGAGCTTCTGGCGCACCTCGCCGAAGCCGAGCTGCACGGCGTTGTAGCCGTCGGTGCTGGTGGATTTGAGCTGGGTGATGCGGCAGGGACCGGCCTCGATCAGGGTGACCGGGATGGACCTGCCCTCGTCGTCGAAGAACTGGGACATGCCCAGTTTCTTCCCAAGGATGCCGATGGACATAGGAGGGATGGAAGCGCCAGCTGGACGTCCGGTGAACCGGAAACGGGAAAACCCGCTGTGGCTGAGGCAGGGCTGAGGCGGCGACCCGACTTCGCTTTGACACACGGGCGCTGGCGTGGGCCACAGCGCGTGTGAAGTCCTTGGATCTGCGATCCGGACGGATCAGAACAACCGAGGAGCTAGCGGGACGGCCGATCAGAAGCTGATCAGCGTGGCGACGGGACTTGTCTGAACCGGATCTGACACAACTGGGCTGTGCCGATGCGTTCAACCAGTTTCCCGGCCATGGGGCAGACCACCACCACTGGTGATCCGGTGCAGAGACCTGGAGGCCCGGCTAGCGGTCGGGCGCAGGATCGAAGCACAGCTCACAACTGTAACCCACAGCCTCCCACCCCTCCCGCGGGGAGGCCTACGCGCTCGCCTGCGTCTTTTCAGCTGTCAGACTCACAGCAGCATTTTCTGAGCCCGATGCCCCTGCTGCTCTCCGGCCGCGGTTTTCGCCAGGAGCTTGAGCGGGCTGGGGCCCTGGCCCTGTTTGCCCCGCTCGAGGGTGGGGCTGAAACCCGGCTGCTGCGCCGCTTGCGGGCCCATGGCTACCGGGCCCAGATCAGCTCGGCGCGGGGCCTGGGTGATCCGGAGGCCTACCTGTTGCAGCTCCATGGCGTCCGCCCCCCCCACCTGGGTCACCAGAGCGTGGGCCGCGGCGCAGCCGTGGGTGAGGTGCTGCGGGTGATGCCCCAGCTCGGGGCCCTGCTGGAGGGTGAGGCACCCATCGTGCTCTGGCTGCTGGAGGGCCAGGTGCTCTCGTCCGCCGAGCTCACCTCCCTGGTGAATCTCAGCCAGCGCGAACCCCGTCTCAAGCTGGTGGTGGAGATGGGCGGCGCGCGGGCGCTGCGCTGGCAGCCCCTGGCCGAACTGGTGTGAATCCCCAGCCTGGACCGCAGGCCGTCCAGGCTGGCGCTCCCGAGCGGGCAGCCCGCTGGCAGGAGCTGAGCGAGAACATTCCGGTGGGCCTCTATGTGATGCGCAGCCGGCCGGATCTCAGCGAAACCTTTCTGTTCGCCAGCCGGGCATGGCTGGCGATGGTGGATCTGGAGCTCGAGGACCTTCAGGCCAACCCGCACCTGGCGATTGCAGCGGTGCACCCCGACGACCGGGAGGACCTGCGCCGGCACAACGTGGAGGCGCTCTCGGCCGGCACGCCGTTCCTCTGGCACGGCCGCCTGCTGGTGCGCGGCGAGGTGAGCTGGGTGCGCATCCAGTCGACCCCTACACGGGAGGCCGACGGCTGCCTCCTGTGGGAGGGGGTGATGATCGACATCAGCGACCTCAAACAGCGCGAGCAGGAGCTGCAGCAGCAGCAGCAGGAACTGCACCGCATCCTCGCCCACCTGCCGATTCCCGTGGGCAGCAGCCGGGTGGAGGGAGAGCAGAGGTTTGAGTATCTGAATCGCTGCTTCAGCGAAACCTTCGGCCACGACCTGGGCAGCGTGGAGAGCGTTGCCGACTGGATGAGGCAGGCCTATCCCCATCCGCTGCGCCGCCGTTTCTACAGCGAGCGCTGGCAGCGAGACCTGGCCGCCGCTCTGCGGGGCGATGGCCGGATTCCTGCCCGGGACTACCGCGTGACCTGCCGGGATGGCAGCCGTCGCGATGTGTGGCTCAGTGCCGTGGTGCTGGACGATCTGCTGGTGGCGGCATTCCTGGACATCACCGAGCGCAGGCGGGCGGAGCTGGCCCTGGCCCTGGCCAGGCGCCGGGGACGGCGGCAGCGCCGGCAGCAGCAGGCTGAGCTGGAGCGCAAGCTCCAATCCAGCCTCACGGCGGCCGCCATGGTGCATGAGATTCAGCAGCCCCTCAGCACCCTGTTGATCGGAGCACAGCTGGCCCTCGCCAGCATCGAGCAGGCTGCCGACCCGACCTCCGCCCAGCTGCGCGGTCTGCTGGCCGCCCAGCGCGACCAGGCGCGGCAGTTGCTGCAGACCACCGAAAAGATGCGCACCCTGCTGCGCAACGTGCAGACCCCGCACCTGCCGGTGAATCTCAGCGAAGTGGTGGAGAGTGCCCTGTTGTTCCTGCGCCGCACGCTCCTGGGTGCCGGGATCACCGTTGACTCCCGGGCCACGCAGGCCCCCTGTTGGGTGGCCGGCGATGGGGCCCAGCTGCAGATCGTGGTGGTCAACCTGCTGCGCAATGCCCAGCAGGCCCTGCAGGCGGCGGCCACGGTCCAGCCCCACATCGCCGTGGCCCTGCGGCGCACTGGCGAGGCCCTGGAACTGGCGGTGGAGGACAACGGCCCGGGCCTGCCACCTGAGCTGGTCGCCGCCAACGCCTTGTCCAGCGGCCAGGCCGGGGGGAAGGGTGTGGGCCTCTACGTGGTGAACACCACCATGGAGAACCATGGCGGCAGCCTGCGTCTGGGCCGCTCGCCCCTGGGTGGGGCAGCGATGACGCTGCGCTTTCCGGCGTTGCCCACTCCCCCCGACGACCCGCCAGCCGGATGACCGACCCCTCCCGCGGGGATGCGGCCCTGGTCGCCGGGCGCTGGGTGAAGTGGATTGCCGGCGCTTCCAACCAGGATCTGGCAGCCATTGAGGACCTGGCCGGGATCTATGCCCTGGCCGGGGTTCACTGCCTGGATGTGGCCGCGGACCAGGCCGTGGTGGCGGCCGCACGCCGGGGATCGCCTGGGCGGTGGCCCGCGGCGCTGCCCGCCCCTGGCTGATGGTGAGCCTCAGTGATGGGCAGGACCCCCACTTCCGCAAGGCCTGGTTTGATCCCCGCCGCTGTCCGCCGCAGTGCCCGCGACCCTGTGAACGGGTGTGTCCGGCCCAGGCCATCGGTGCGCAGGCAACGGGCCAGGCGGGGGTGCTGGAGGAGCGCTGCTACGGCTGCGGTCGCTGCCTGCCCGCCTGCCCCCGGGGCCTGATCGAGGAGCGTGGCCAGGTGCTGGCCCCCCAGGCCGTGCCGCCCCTGCTGCGCGAGCTCAGCCCCGATGCGGTGGAGCTGCACACCCAGCCGGGCCGCCAGCTGGCTTTTGAGGAGCGACTCGGCCAGCTGGCGGCCAGCGGAGTGCCCCTGCGCCGCCTCGCTGTGAGCGCCGGTGCCGATGTGCCACCGACTGAACTCTGGCAGCGGTTTGGGGCCCTGCGCCGTGGCGGCTTCCGCCCCCTCTGGCAGCTGGATGGCCGGCCGATGAGCGGCGATGTGGGGGACGGCACCGCCCGGGCGGCGGTGGCTCTGCTGGCGTCACGGCACAGGGCGATGCCCCCCGGGCCCCTGCAGCTGGCCGGTGGCACCAATCGGCGCAGCCTGCCCCTGCTGGCGGCGGAGCCGTTGCCAGCGGGTTTCTGCGCCGGAGTGGCCTTCGGCGGTGTGGCCCGCCGCCAGCTGCAGCCCCTGTTGCTCCAGGCGCAGGGGCGGGGCCAGGCCCTGCTCCATGCGGGTGATCTCTGGCCCCAGGCCCTTGCCCTGGCGCGGCAGCTGGTAACCCCCTGGCTAGAACGGGTCTGATCCTTGCCAGCGGTTGGTCGTGGTGTCCAGCTCCGAGCTGCCGGCCTCCCCGACCCAGCGGGTCACCGACGACCTCGATCGGCTGCTGGCGGTGCTGCCCGAGCCCGTGGCCGGCGCCCTGGTCCGCGATCCCGACCGCGACCAGTTGCTGGAGGTGGTGCTCGACCTCGGCCGCCTGCCGGAGGCGCGCTATCCCGGCCGGGCCCTGAACCTGGGCGAGGAGCCGGTGCAGCGTGCCGATCTGGCGGCCGTGGTGGAGCGGCTGGGGCCTTCGGCGGCGACAACCGGGCCGGCATCGAGCGCACCCTGCACCGCATCAGCGCCATCCGCAACCGCGGCGGCGAGATCGTGGGCCTCACCTGCCGGGTGGGCCGGGCCGTGTTCGGCACGGTGGTGATGGTGCGCGATCTGCTCGATTCCGGCCAGTCGCTGCTGCTGATGGGCCGACCGGGTGTGGGCAAGACCACGGCCCTGCGGGAGATCGCCCGGGTGCTGGCCGACGAGCTGGAGAAGCGGGTGGTGGTGATCGACACCAGCAACGAGATCGCCGGCGACGGCGACATCCCCCATCCGGCGATCGGCCGGGCCCGGCGCATGCAGGTGGCCCGGCCGGAGCTGCAGCACCAGGTGATGATCGAGGCGGTGGAAAACCACATGCCCGAAGTGATCGTGATCGATGAGATCGGCACGGAACTGGAGGCCCAGGCGGCGCGCACGATCGCCGAGCGGGGGGTGATGCTGGTGGCCACGGCCCACGGCAACGCCCTGGCCAACCTGATCAAGAACCCCACCCTGGCCGACCTGGTGGGCGGCATTCAGTCGGTGACCCTGGGCGATGAGGAGGCCCGCCGGCGGCGCACCCAGAAGACGGTGCTGGAGCGGGCGGCGGAACCCACCTTCCCGCTGGCGGTGGAGATGCACAGCCGCCAGCGCTGGCTGGTGCATGCCGATGTGGCCGCCACGGTGGATGCCCTGTTGCGCGGCCAGCCCGCCCGGCCCCAGGTGCGTGAGCTGGCCCCTGACGGCCGGGTGGACGTGCAGGACACCCCGCCCCCGCCGCCCCTGCTGCGTGCCCTGCGGCGGCCCTCGCCCCCGGCGCTGGTGGCCGTTCCCCTGCCGCCGGTGCTGGATGGCCCCTCGCCGTCGCCGACACCGCCGTCCCCATCGGCCCCCGCCCCCTGTCCCGGCAGTGCTCCCCTGCGGGTGTACGGCGCCGGCATCAACAGCGGCCTGCTGGAGCAGGTGGTGCGCGCCCGCCAGCTGCCGGTGCAGGTGGTGGGCAGCGTGGAACTGGCCGATGTGGTGCTGAGTGTGCGCCAGCAGCTGGGCCGCGACCCCCATGTGCGCCGCCAGGCCCAGGAGCTCGGCCTGCCGATCCTGGTGATCAAGAGCGACGCCCTGCCCCAGCTGCAGCGGGCCCTGGAGCGGCTGCTGCAGCGTCACCGGCCGGCCGCGCCGACGCTCCTCCGTGGCGCCGCCGATGCCTTCGGCTCTGGCGACCTGGACGATGCCCATGCAGCCCTGGAGGAGTGCCGCCTGGCCGTGGAGCAGGTGGTGCTCGCCCAGGGCCAGCCGGTGGAGCTGCTGCCCCGCAGTGCCGCCGTGCGCCAGCAACAGGCCGAACTGGCCGGCCGTTACCGCCTGCGCACGGCGGTGTTCGGCCATGGCGAACAGCAGCGCGTGCGGGTGTTTCCGGCCTGAGCCCAACGCCGGAGCGGCAGCCGGCCCCAGGGGCGTTGACGAAGGGCCTGCCGCTGTGGGTAACTAATCAGGGCAGCGGCCTGACCGCTTGCCAAGAACCAGGAGGCGCTGCTCTCCCGGCACGTTTCTTTGGGCCGTCGCCAAGCGGTAAGGCAGCGGGTTTTGGTCCCGCCATTCCTAGGTTCGAATCCTAGCGGCCCAGTTCTGAGCTCACTTTTCCAGACCCGGCCGGATGCTGGGATGGCTTCGGTTCTGGCCTCAGGGTCTGTGCGGGCCTCCCTCATGGCGGCACTGCCCTTACGCTCAACCCCCGTTGCCGATGGCTTGCACGGAGATGGTCGTGGCCCCGCTGCTGGTGTGCGATTTCGACGGCGTGCTCGTGAACGGCATGGCCGAGTACTGGTTTGCGGCCCGTCGCGCCGCCCTCGACCTCGACGCCACGCTCCAGTTGCCGCAGGTCCTGCCTGAGGCCTTCCGGCGCCTGCGGCCCCTGATCCACAAGGGTTGGGAAATGGTGTTGGTGGCGGCTGAGCTGGCCCGGGCCGATTTCCACCTGCCGTCCTGGCTGGAGGCCTATGCCGATCAGCTGCCGCTGGCCCTGGCGCGCCGGGGCTGGACAGCTGACCAGCTGCAGGCGCAGCTGGAGCGGGTGCGCGAGCAGGCCATCGCCAGCGATCCGCGGCGCTGGCTTGGGCTGCATCACTTTTACCCCGGGGTGCAGGAGCGCCTGCGCCGGCTTGGCGATGAGGGGGCGAGCTGGGCCGTGCTCACCACCAAGGGTGGGGTGTTCGCCCGGCAGATCCTGAGGTCCGCCGGGCTGGAGCCCTGGGCGATCTACGGCCATGAACAGGGAAGCAAGCCGGAGGTGCTGGCCCGGCTGCTGCGGGATCAGGTCCGCCCCCTCTGGTTCCTCGAGGACCGCCGGCCCACCCTGGAACAGGTGCGCAGGCAGCCCGGACTGGCGGATGTGCGCTGTTTTCTGGCCAGCTGGGGCTATCTCCTCCCCTCTGATGGCCAGGACCTGCCGCCCGGGATCCACTGGCTGGAGCCGGAGGCGTTTGCTGCCCCCCTGGCACGCTGGCCCTGATTGCCGTAGAGTACTTCTGTACTAAACGCGGTTGAGACGCCGGCCCTCTGGTGGTGGCACTTGCTTTCTGGAGGTCGGGGTCGGGAGGTGTGACCTGGTCATGCCCCCTGTCTCTTCCGGTGGCGTGTGCTGTCCTGGCAGCGCCTGTCTGCCGGGTCCAGAGTCCGTCAGGATGGCTGGGCGGCCCGTTCCATCGCAACTTTTTCCATGCCTGCTGACCCGAAGGCCGCTGCCGTGTCCACCCCTGCCACCTCTTCCCCATCCACGGCTTCCCCGTCCACCTCTCCCTCATCCACGTCTCCCTCATCCAGGGCTTCTTCCCCCGCCATGCCATCCCCTGCCAACACCGTGGGCGCCGCTGACGCCAAGGCCATGGCCGAGCGTGACAAGGCCCTTGGTCTGGTGCTGAACCAGATCGAGCGCAACTTCGGCAAGGGCTCGATCATGCGCCTCGGCGATGCCTCCCGCATGCGGGTGGAGACCATCTCCACCGGAGCCCTCACCCTCGATCTGGCCCTGGGGGGCGGCTATCCGCGGGGCAGGGTGGTGGAGGTGTACGGGCCGGAGAGCTCCGGTAAAACCACCCTCACCCTCCACGCCATCGCCGAGGTGCAACGGCGCGGTGGGGTGGCTGCCTTCGTGGATGCGGAGCATGCCCTCGATCCGGTGTACGCGGCGGCCCTGGGGGTGGATATCGAGAATCTGCTGGTGTCCCAGCCCGATACCGGTGAGATGGCCCTGGAGATCGTCGACCAGCTGGTGCGCTCCGCCGCCGTGGACATCGTGGTGGTCGACTCGGTGGCCGCCCTCACGCCGCGGGCTGAGATCGAGGGGGAGATGGGCGATCTGGCGGTGGGCAGCCAGGCCCGCCTGATGAGTCAGGCGATGCGCAAGATCACAGGGAACATCGGCAAGTCAGGCTGCACCGTGATCTTCCTGAACCAGCTGCGCCAGAAGATCGGTGTGACCTACGGCAACCCCGAAACCACCACCGGCGGCAATGCCCTCAAGTTCTACGCATCGGTGCGACTGGATATTCGCCGTATCCAGACCCTCAAGCGCGGCACGGAGGAGTACGGCATCCGGGCCAAGGTGAAGGTGGCCAAGAACAAGGTGGCGCCGCCTTTCCGGATCGCGGAATTCGACATCCTGTTCGGGCGGGGCATCAGCACCCTGGGCTGTCTGCTCGACCTGGCCGAGGAAACCGGGGTGGTGACCCGCAAGGGGGCCTGGTACAGCTACGAGGGCGACAACATCGGCCAGGGCCGTGACAACACCATCACCTGGCTGGAGCAGAACCCCGACCAGGCCCTGGTGATCGAGCAACGTACCCGCCAGAAGCTCACGGAGGGCTCGGAGGTCACGGCCAACTCGATGAAGCCCCTGGCGGCGGCGGCCAAGGCTGCGGTGGCTGAGCCTGCGGCCGCAGTGAACTGACGTTGGCCCGCGAACGTCGGCCGTAGCGACGCCAGGGGCAACTGCCCCTGGCACCAGCGTGATCAGCTCAGCGCTTGGACGGTGAGCCTGTGGCTGACTTGGTAGCTGGCTCGACGGGAGCTGGCTGTTGCAGCATTTCGGCCACCCGCTGCAGTTCCTGGATGGCCTCGGCGCCTTCCAGCTTCACCAGCTCGTGGCCGTCGCGGGATTCAACCCAGCTGATGCCGAAATCCGACACCAGAAAGCGCACCATGTGGTTCTCGCCCAGGTTGGCGACGAAGGATGCACCCTGACCGTTGCGTCCATCACCGCAGGTGTAGCAGGTGGCGGCCAGTCCCCGGTCCTGCAGGCTGCGGGCCAGGGCCTGCAGGCTGAGCACCAGGTCGAGGACCACGGCGCGGTATTGCTCTGCCAGCCGGAAGAACATGGCTCAAGTCCCATGCGATCAGACAAGCATAAGGTTTTCTTCAGGTTTGCGTGGGTACGAATGCTTACCGCTCAGCCGTCGGCCAGGGTCCACCAGCCGGCGGCCGGGCCGATGAAGCGCACCGTGAGCCAGAAGATCACCAGGGCGGCGATACCGATCCAGGCTCCTTTGGTGGTGATGGTCACGAACCGGTTGGCCTGATCGCGGTTGAGGGGAAGCCAGGAGGTGATCCGGGGGCTGGTGTCGGCACCGGACTGGCCCGCTTTTGCCTGCCGCGGCGGCAGGCCCTGGATCTGGCGGCGCTTGGCTTCCCCCATCGGTTGTGGCTCAGGTGGACGGTCGCCTGGAGGCTAGTCAGCCAGGGCCCATCCCCTGGGGGGCTGGGTTCAGTGGGGCAGCAGACGCGTGAGGTTGAGCCAGGGCTCCAGGGCGGCCAGCACCGCCTGCCCCCAGCTGCGGCCGCGCAGCCTGCCGTCGAGGATGGCCAGCCTGCCGCCGCGTCGCCGCAGCCCCGCCACCGCCAGCTGCAGCCGGGTGATGCCATCGGGCAGCAGCCGTTCCCGGAACCAGTCGCGCCCCTGCAGGCGCAGATGCTGCACCTGGGCCGCCGTGAGCGGATCCTCCAGGCTGGCGATCGGCAGCAGGGCCACGATCAGCTGGTCGGGCAGGGGCAGTCGGTTCTGGTGGGCGAGCCACCAGTTCCAGCGGCAGCACACCACCCCGTTGCTCTCGGGGGCGGTGTGTTCCTGCACCACCCGGCTGCCGAATTCAGCGGCCAGGCCACTGGCGAGGGCCAGCCGCAGGGCATCGTCGTCGACCAGCACCACGCTGAGCCCCGCCTGACCCAGCACCAGCCGCCGGCTCTGCTCCAGCAGATGCTCGCCGTAGCAGGGGCTGTTCGGCAGAGGCTGGCGCAGGGGCGCGTAGAGGGGCAGGGGGTCGGCCAGGGGTGGGTCGCCCAGGTCCACGACCACGTCGGCCTCGCGTCCCAGCAGCCCGCGCGGACTCCACTCCGCCCCCAGCTGCCCCACCAGCACGGCGCCGCGCTGCAGCAGCAGACCCGGCACCGCCGCCAGTGGGTCGAGGGGTTGGCGGTGCAGGCTCCACTGCAGCAACTGGGGATCGCGGCGGGCCCAGCTGGTCCAGCTGGCGTCCCCGTGGCGCAACCAGCGGCTCCAGGGGTCGGGCAGATCGCCCAGCAGGGCCAGCAGCTGGCGCAGGGGAGCTTCGGCATCGGCCGCCAGGGGCACCAGCCCATCGGCGGTGCGGGGATGGCCCAGCACCAGCCTGTTCAACCGGCTGTGCAGGTCCAGCAGGCTGGATTCCGCCTGGGGATGGGCCCGGCGCAGCTGGTCCCAGTGTTCGGGGGCCAGGCGGATCTCCAGGGCCTCTCTGAGCAGGGGATCCAGCAGTTCCGCCTCCGGGATCACCACCTGCCTGGAGTCGAGCAGTCCCTGCTGCCAGGCCTTCAGCAGCTGGCGGTGATTCAGCAGCCACACCCTGGCGCGACCGGGCTCGTCCCCCTCGAGGCAAGGCAGGGCCAGGCCATGGCCGGCGGCCTGCAGGCGGGGGAGCTCCACCTGCAGCAGCCGCTGGCGCAGGGGGTCGCTCACCACCAGGGCCAGCGGGGCCTCGCTCAGGGCCAGGGGCACCAGCAGGCTGATCAGCCAGCTGGGATCACTGCCGGGCACCAGCCGCACCAGGGTCTGGTCGCCGCGGTGCAGGCTGCGGGCCACCAGCCGGCTGAGGCTGAGGTGGTGGGGCCAGCGCTCGCCCCCCTCCTGCCGCAGCAGTGCCTTGAGCTGGTGGTGGGCTCGGGCTTCGAGCATCCGCTGTCAGCCGATGGGCTCGAATCGTAGGAAGCTGGCCGGATCGCACTGCAGCAGCGATGACATCCCCTTCCGCCGGATCCGCCACCAAGCCAATGGATCCGCCCTCTTCCGATGCTTCCGCTTGCCTGGGCGGTCCGGTGGGGATCGTGGGCCTGGGGCTGATCGGGGGCTCCCTTGGGCTCGACCTGCAGCGCCTCGGTGTGGAGGTGCGGGGGGTGGTGCATCGCCAGGCCACTGTCGAGCGGGCCCGGGCCCGGGGACTGGCCCAGCAGGTGTCCACCGATCCCCAGCTGCTGGCCGACTGCCGCCTGGTGGTGCTGGCGCTGCCCCTGGATCGCCTGCTGGAGCCGGATGCGGCCCTGGTGGCAGCCCTGCCCGCCCAGGCGGTGGTCACCGATGTGGGCTCGGTGAAGCTGCCGGTGCTGGAGCGCTGGCAGGCCCTGCATCCCCGCTTCGTGGCCAGCCATCCGATGGCCGGCACGGCCCTGGCCGGGGTGGAGGCCGGCGTGCCCCAGCTCTTCCAGGGGCGGCCCTGGGTGGCCACCCCTACGGCCGCCACCGACCCCGCCGCCCTGCGGCGGGTGGAGGCGCTGGCCGCGGCCGTGGGCGCCCAGTGGCTGTGCTGCGGCGCCGCTGAGCACGACCGTGCCGTGGCCCTGATCTCCCACCTGCCGGTGCTGGTGAGTGCCGCCCTGATCCACACCGCCCACGGGCAGGCGGCCGCCGATCCCGAGGGCCAGCTGCCCGCCCTGGTGCGGCAGCTGGCCTCCAGTGGCTTTGCCGACACCAGTCGGGTGGGTGGGGGCAACCCGGAGCTGGGCACGTTGATGGCCCGCTGCAACCGGGCGGCCCTGCGCCAGGCCCTGGCCGGCTACCGCCGCAGCCTGGAGGCCCTGGAGTGCCAGCTGGAGCAGGGCGATTGGCGTGCCCTGCAGGCCCTGCTGGCGGAGAGCCAGCAGCTCCGTCCCCAGTTTCTCGCGCCTGCGGGGGAGCTCAGGCCAGCTCCAGCACCTGCCCCCGCCGCGCCAGCAGCTGGCGGCAGCACATCAGGGCCGACAGGCTGACCCCGGCGGTGCCCTCGCCGGGGTAGATCGCATCGCCGCAGAGCCAGAGCCCGGGGATGGGGGTGCGGCTGGCCAGGCCGAAGGGGCCGAACAGCCGGGGCCGCTGGCCCAGCCCGCCCACAAAGCCGAAGGGGCGGCCAGTCCAGCGGGCAAAGCCCCGCGGTGTGGCCAGTTCCTGGTGCAACCAGGCACCGGGATCCAGCCCCAGGCCCCGCTCCAGGCCGCGGCGAATTCCCGCCATGGCCTGCTGCTTGGCGGCCTCGTAGCCCTGGCGATCGCCGCTGAACCAGGGGCGGGCGGCCGTGAACACGCTGGCGATCACGGTGGCCTGGCCTGCCGGGGCGCGGCCATCCCCCTCCCGGCTCACCGAGACGAACAGGGAGCCGGGGTCGTCCCAGGCGAACTGCAGGTGGCCGGGGGTGGCGGCCGGCAGGTGGCTGCGCTCCAGGGCCCCGTAGAACACCAGGGCCCCGGAGGGGTCGGGCAGTGCAGCCAGACGCTGGCGGTAGGGAGCTGGCAGGGCCTCCCCGAGCAGCTCCGGCAGCAGCTGGGGCGGCACGGCCAGCACCAGCTCGCTGGCCTCCAGGCGGAACGGGGCGCGGCCGCCGTCCCGCTCGCCCTCCACCAGCCAGCCGCCATTGGCCTGGCGGCGCAGCGCGCTCACCCGATGGCGCAGGCGCAGCTGCCCCCCCGCTGCCCGCAGGCCCTGCTCCAGCGCGGCGCTGAGCACCTGCATCGAGCCCTCCAGGTGCCACAGGCCCAGGGGTTCCTGGGCCATGGCCAGCACGGTGGCGCCGTAGAGAGCGGCGGTGCGATCGGCAGGCTCCTGGGAGTAGAGCCGCAGCTGCAGATCGAGGAAGCGCCGCAGCCGTTGGTCGTTGCCGCAGCCGCAGAGGCGCTGCAGATCGGCCACCGTGGCCGCGGCCAGCGGCGCACTGAGCAGATTGGCGGGGCCCAGGGCCCCCAGCAGCCGGGCCAGGTCCCAGCCGCTGCGGGGCGGCAGCACCGGATCCCGGGCGGCAAAGCGCCAGTTGGCCTGGTGCAGCCAGCTGCAGAGCTGCCAGAACCGCTCGCTGCCGGGGAACTGCCGCTGTCGCTCCTGGCGCCAGCGCTGGGGGTCGCGCCACAGCCGCACGGCTGGCGAGCCATCGCCCAGATCCACCGCGCAACCCGGATCGAGGGGGGCGGCGGCCGGCAGGGGGATGCCCAGGTGGGCAAACAGGCGGGCGTGGCTGCCGCCGGGCTCCAGGCCCGCCACCTGGGTGGCCCCCACGTCGAAGGTGTAAGGCCCGCGGCGGAAGGTGCCGGCACAGCCACCGCTCTGGTGGTGGGCCTCCAGCAGCAGCACCTCCAGGCCGGCTTTGGCGAGCAGGGCTGCAGCCGTGAGTCCGGCGATGCCGGCCCCCACCACCACCACCGGCTGGTTGCGCTCCATGGCGGCATGCTGGCAGCTGGCTCCCCGCACCGCGCCGCCCGTGGCTGCCGTTTCCACCCCTGCCCTTGCTGCCTGGCTGGCGAGCGAACTGGATGAGACGCTGCTGGGCGTGGCTCCCGTGGGTGGGGGGTGCATCCACAGCAGCTGGTGTCTGCGGCTGGCCAGCGGCCGCCAGCTGTTCGCCAAGACCAACAGCGCCGAGCGCTTACCGCTGCTGCAGGCGGAGGTGGAGGGCCTGCGGGTGCTGGCGGCCTGGGCCGAGCCGCCCTTGCGGCTGCCCCAGCCCCTGGCCCTCACCACGCTGGAGGGTCAGGCCCTGCTGCTGCTCTCCTGGCTCGATCTGGCGCACGGCAGTGGGGCCGGCGCCGGCTGGCGGCAGCTGGGCGAGAGCCTGGCCCGCCTGCACCGGGCCAGCGCCGGGGGCAACGGCGGCCGCGGCTATGGCCTGGACCACGACAACTTCATCGGCCTCGCGCCCCAGCGCAACGGCTGGACCCCGGACTGGGCGGAGTTTTTCCGCTCAGAGCGGCTGGAGCCCCAGCTGGCCTGGGCGGCGGCGGCAGGGCAGGCGCTCACGGGGGCCGAGCGGTTGCTGGCGCTGCTGCCCGAATGGCTGAACGGCCATGGCCCGATGCCGGTGCTGGTGCACGGTGATCTCTGGAGCGGCAATGCCGCCCTGCTGCGCGGCGGTGATGGCGCCCTCTTCGATCCCTCTTGCCACTGGGCAGACCGGGAAGTGGATCTGGCCATGGCGGAGCTGTTCGGGGGCTTTCCCCCCGCGTTCTTTGCCGGCTATGAAGCCCAGTGGCCCCTGCCGCAGGGGTACCGGGAGCGCAGGCCCATCTACAACCTGTATCACCTGCTGAACCATGCCAACCTGTTTGGCGGCGGCTACTGGCGCCGGGCCCAGCAGTGCATCAGCTCTGTTCTGCGGATGACGCCGCCCCGTTGAGGGCGGCTTGGCAGAGCTGTGTGGCCTTGCAGGGCTGGACGGCTCTGCACAGCTGGGTTGATGCAGCCGCAAGCGTGGGTCCCATGGGGGGGTCAGCCCAGGTATTCCTGGCGCAGGTGCTGCAGCTTGGCCACCACGGCATTGCGCTTTTCGCTGGTGGTGAGGTTTTTCCAGCTCCACTGACCCACCACCACCAGGCCGAGCAGCTCCAGCAGGCCGGGCACGATCGGCAGCAGATTGATGGTGTCCAGTACCCCCTTGATCAGCACCTGGGCAATGATCACGGCCAGCAGAATGCCCACCGACTTGCCGATGCGGCCCATCTGGCTCCAGTCCACCTTGTCAAGGGTCTGGTTCACCTTGCCCAGGATCTCGCTGTAGCGCTCGGTGAAGTTCACGCCGGCGGCGTCACCCTCGGCAGCGGTGTCACCGACCGCCTGGGTGGTCTGGTCAACGGCGTCCTGATCCTGGCTGGTGACGGGGGTCTCGGTCATGAACCTGGGCAGCAAAGCCGCGACAATGCTCCATAAGGTATCGGTGTGACCAGCTTCGCGCCAACCGGCCTGGCGGCAGATGGTGGGGTGCTGATCGTTCTCGGTCGGCTCCTGGCCGCTGCCCATCCCGAGGAGGGGTGTGCCCTGCTGCTGGGGGAGGCCGGCAGCAGCCTGTGGCACATCCAGAGGCTGTGGCCCTGCCGCAACGTGTGGCCCCAGCGGCAGGAGCGCTGTGAGCGTTTCGCCATCGATCCCCGCGAGCAGCTGGTGGCCCAGCGCTGGGCCCGGCAGCGGGGCTGGCAGGTGCTCGGGGTGGCCCACAGCCATCCCACCAGTGCGGCGGTGCCCTCCGGCACCGATTGCCGCCTCTGCCTGCCTCCGGCCCTGATGGTGATTCAGGGGCAGGAGGGGGACCTGCGGGCCTGGTGGCTGGGGGACGGGGATCGCCATCCCCGGCCGCTGCCATGGAGAATGGTGGATTGATCGCGCCAGCCGGCCTTGCTTCCTCCCGATATCAGCGGCGTTCAGCTCAGCCCCGATGAGGTGGCCCGCTTCTCGCGCCACCTGATCCTGCCGGAAGTGGGCATGGACGGACAGAAGCGGCTCAAGGCCGCCTCGGTGCTGTGCGTGGGCACGGGCGGCCTGGGTTCGCCGCTGCTGCTCTATCTGGCCGCGGCCGGGGTGGGCCGCATCGGCATCGTCGATTTCGACGTGGTGGACCACTCCAACCTGCAGCGCCAGGTGATCCACGGCACCAGTTGGGTGGGCAAGCCGAAGATCGAATCGGCCAAGGCGCGGATCCTGGAGATCAACCCCCACTGCCAGGTGGATCTCTATGAGACGGCCCTCAGCAGCGAGAACGCCCTGGCGATCATCGAGCCCTATGACATCGTCTGCGACGGCACCGACAACTTCCCCACCCGCTACCTGGTGAACGACGCCTGCGTGCTGCTGGGCAAGCCCAACGTGTACGGCTCGATCTTCCGCTTCGAGGGCCAGGCCACGGTGTTCAACCTCGATGCCGAGAGCCCCAACTACCGCGACCTGTTCCCCGAACCGCCGCCGCCGGGCATGGTGCCCTCCTGCGCCGAGGGCGGCGTGGTGGGGGTGCTGCCCGGGATCATCGGCGTGATTCAGGCCACCGAGGCCGTGAAGATCATCACCGGCATCGGCACCACCCTCAGCGGCCGGCTGCTGCTGTTTGATGCCCTGGGCATGAAGTTCCGCGAGCTCAAGCTGCGGCCCAGCCCTGAGCGGCCGGTGATCGACTCTCTGATCGACTACCAGGAGTTCTGCGGCGTGGGCGGCACCGCCCCGGGCCAGGAGGAGGCGGGCGCTGTGCCCAGCATCACCGTGGCCGAGCTCAAGACCGTGATCGATGGCCAGATCGAGGACATCCTGCTGCTGGATGTGCGCAATCCCCAGGAGGCCGATATCGCCGTGATCCCCGGCTCGGTGCTGGTGCCGCTCGACCGGATCGAGAGCGGCGAGGCGATCGACGATCTGCGCCAGCTGGCCGCTGGCAAGCAGCTCTATGTGCACTGCAAGCTCGGCGGCCGCAGCGCCAAGGCCCTGATCGCCCTGGGCCGGCACGGCATCGAGGGCGTGAACGTGAGCGGCGGCATCGACGCCTGGAGCCAGCACGTCGATCCCGAGGTGCCGCGCTACTGATTCAGTCGTGCACTCCGCTTCAGTAATCCACCCCGCGCTTGAGATCAATGCCGCGTTCGGCGTAGTGCTTGTGGCACACCATCTCTGAGTGCACCGACGCCAGGTCGAAGTAGGCGGGGCGGTTCTTGCAGCGGCCGGTGAGGATCACCTCGGTTTCAGCGGGCTTGCGCAGCAGGGTCTGCACGATCGGTTCCACCGGCAGGAGTTCCAGATCCACGGTGGGGTTGATCTCATCGAGGATCACGGTTTTGTAGAGACCGCTGGAGATCGCTGCTCGGGCGATCTCCCAGGCCCGTTCAGCCTCCACGTAGTCGATCGGCTGCTGCTGGCCGCGCCACACGATCGCGTCGCGGCCCGAGCGCAGGTGGTCCACCAGGTGGGGGTAGCTCTCGCGCAGGGCGGCAATGGCGGCGTCCTCGGTGTAGCCGCTGCCCCCCTTGAGCCACTGCAGGATCAGCACCCGGTGGCTCTTGTCCTGGCTGATGCCCCGGCCGATCGCCTGCAGGGCCTTGCCCAGGGCACTGGTGCTCTTGCCCTTGCCTTCGCCTGTGTAGATCTCGATGCCGTCGAGGCCGAGGGGAATCGCCTCCTCGGCCCCCTGGCCATGGCGGCGGTGGGCGCGCATCTCGGAATGCAGGTCGGCCAGCTGCACCAGCTGCCGCGGCGCGCCCCGGCCCGTGCAGATCACCTCCATGCCGGCCGGCTTGGCGGCCAGGGTGCGGCACACCTCCTCGGCGTCGAGCAGGCCCAGATCGAGCACGGGGTTGAGCTCGTCGAGCACCACCACGGAATAGAGGTCGGAGGCGATGGCGCCCTTGGCGATGTCCCAGCCTCGCTGGGCCTCCTGGCGATCGAACTGGGTGGCCTCCTCGGCGGTGAAGAAGTCACCGCGGCCGGTGCGCACCTGGTCGATCAGGTGCGGAAAGCCCTGCTGCAGCGCCTCGATGGCGGCGTCCTCGTCGTAGGCCCGGCCGGGGCCTTTGAGGAAGCGCAGCAGCAGCACGCGGGTGCGTTTCTGCTCGCAGATGCCCAGGCCGATCGTGCGCAGCACCACCCCGAGAGCGGCCTGGCTCTTGCCTTTGCCGTCGCCGTCGTACACGTGCAGCTGCCCGTGGGCCCGCTCATCGCTGCCGGCGGCGGTGCGGATGCCGATGCCCCGGCCGGTGCCCCGCTGCGGCGTCTGGGTGCTGCTGGGGCTCATGGCGGGCAGGTGCGTGCGCCGATGCTATCGGGGTTCAGCTGGGCGTCAGCCTGCGGCGGAGTTTGCCAGGATCCGGTCTGCCCACGGGCCTGGCCCAGGTTGATGGTGTTGTCCCTGCTGGAGCCGCTTCCCCCGCCCCTGGAGGAGGCCCTGGCCGCCCTGCGCGCTGAGCTGGCCGCGCTGGAACGGGTGGTGGTGGCCTATTCCGGGGGCGTGGACAGCGCCCTGGTGGCCGCCATCGCCGCGGAACAGCTGGGGCCGGCGGCGGTGGCGATCACCGGGGTGTCGCCCGCCCTGGCTCCCCACCTGCGCCGGGAGGCGGCCGAGCAGGCGCGCTGGCTGGGGATGGTCCACCGGGAGATCCCCACGGCCGAGCTCGCCGACCCCGCCTACGCCAGCAATCCCAGCGACCGCTGCTACGCCTGCAAGCGGGAACTGCACCAGCTGCTGGCGCCGATTGCCCACGAGGCGGGCGCCGTCCAGGTGCTGGACGGCGTGAACGCCGACGATCTGCTCGACCACCGTCCCGGAATCCGGGCAGCCCGGGAGTTCGGCGTGCGCTCCCCCCTCGCCGACCTGGGGATCGACAAGGCCGGGGTGCGTTGCCTCTCCCGGGCCCTGGGGCTGCCCTGGTGGGACAAGCCGGCCCAGCCCTGCCTGGCCTCCCGCGTTCCCTATGGCGAGCCGATCACGGCCGCCCGGCTGCAGCAGGTGGCGGCCGCTGAAGATCTGTTGCGCCAGCAGGGCTGGCGGGAGGTGCGGGTGCGCAGCCAGGGGCTGACGGCCCGCATCGAACTGCCTGCGGCCAGCCTGGTGGAGGCCTTCACCCGCTGGGGGGATGACCGGCTGCGGCGGGACGTGGTGCAGGGGCTGCTGGCCCTGGGCTTCACTGCGGTGGCCCTCGATCTCGAGGGCCTGGTGAGCGGCAAACTCAATCGGGAGCTGTAAGCCCGGTGTGCGGGCTCAGGCCGCCAGGGCCGGCTCCCGTTCACTGCCGGCGATGGCGGCCGGGGTTTCGCGGCGGAAGCTGGTGAGCTTGTGGGTGCCGGCGCCCAGTTCGGCGGCGAGCACGGCACAGGCCCGCTCGGGCATGGTGTGGTCACCGCAGGTGAACACATCCACGGCGGCATAGCCCGATTCCGGCCAGGTGTGGATGGAGATGTGCGACTCGGCCAGCAGGGCCAGGCCGGTGACGCCCTGGGGCTCGAAGCGGTGGGTGATCAGGTTGAGCAGGGTGGCACCAGCCCGTTTCGCGGCGGAGGTGATGGTGTCCCTGAGGAAGGCCTCGTCGTCGAGCCTGGAGCTGTCGCAGGCGTAGAGCTCGAGGATGCAGTGCTTGCCCACCGTGTCGGAGCTGGTGGCGCTGTTCGCTATCGGAGAGCTGGGCTGTGGGGGGGAGGTGGGGGTGGCTCCGGTCCATCCCGGGTTGGGGTGGAGGCAGGGCAGGCTCTGGGTCATCGAACACGGCCGATAGGCGCCACACCTTACGTGTCGATCGACGGGAGTGCGCTGCCGGCTTGCATGCGGATCACCTGGCAGTGGTGGCGCCAGCCGCCGGTGAAGGCATCCAGATGGGTGGTGCTCACCAGGCACTGGTGGCCCTCTCCCACCGCATCCAGCAGCAACCCCTGGCGCTGGGGGTCGAGTTCCGCCAGCACGTCGTCCAGCAGCAGCAGCGGCGGCTGGCCCACCACCTGCTGCACCAGCTCCAGCTCCGCCAGCTTGAGGGCCAGCACCAGGGTGCGCTGCTGGCCGGCGGAGCCATAGCGGCGGGCGGGCTGCTGCGCCAGCAACAGGTCCACCTCGTCGCGCTGGGGGCCGACCCCGCACTGGCCCAGGCGCAGTTCCTCCGGCCGCTGGGCCAGCAATTGGCTGGCCATGGCCTGGCGCCAGGGCTCTTCCGCATCCGGGCCCTGCAGCGCGGTGCCGCTGCGGTAGCCCAGTTGCAACGCCTCCCGCCCTCCGCTGAGGCGGCTCTGCCAGGCGGCGGCCAGGGGCTCCAGGCGTTGCAGGGCCCGGTGGCGGCGGCGGTGCAGCCGGGTGCCGATCACCGCCATCTGCAGATCAAAGCTGTCGAGCAGGGCATCGAGGGCCTCTCCGCCCAGCCGCCGGCGCAGCAGCTGGCTGCGCTGGCGCAACAGCCGCCCGTAGCGGCTCAGCAGGTCGGCATAGACCGGCTCCAGCTGCAGCACCACCCGGTCGAGCCAGTGGCGGCGGATGGCCGGCTCTCCCCGCACCAATTCCAGGTCGAGGGTGCTGAAGCCCACGCAGCGCAGGGAGCCCAGCAGCTCGTGCTGCCGCTCCAGCTGCTTGCCGTTGCGGCTGGCCCTGCGCCCACCCTGGCGCCGCAGCTCCAGCTGCAGCAGGTCGTCGCTGGCGGTGTGACCCCGCAGCACGGCGCCGGGCTGACCGTGACGGATCAGGTCGCGATCGCTGCCGCTGCGGTGGGAGCGCAGGCTGCCCAGCAGCTCCACCGCCTCCAGCAGGTTGGACTTGCCCTCCCCGTTCGGCCCCACCACCAGCAGCCGCGGCGCGTCCAGGCTGAGCTCCAGCCGCTCGATGTTGCGGAACTGCTGCAGGCTGAGGCGTTGTAGCCGGATGGCCCTGGTGCGATGAGCGGTTAAGGTAGGTCCATCCGAGGCGGGCTCTGAACGGGCTCTCCGCGGGCAAACCCGGCGAAACCAGCGAATCCACGGAATCGACCCTCGGATCCATCCACGGGTTCGATCCACAGGTTCCTGATCAGCTCCCCGTCTGGCCTGTCTCTCGGGCCACCAGCCCCCGCCTGCCAAGGTCCGGACTCCGGCCTCCTTCGCGGGCATGTAGCTCAGTTGGATAGAGCATCAGATTCCGGTTCTGAGGGTCGGGGGTTCGAGTCCCTCCATGCTCGTTGGCTGCTGCGGGATCCGAGAGTTGCACCGTCCCCTCCACAGCCGTGGAGGGGATTTTTTGTGGAGCGCCCGGGCTCAGGCGTTGTGCTCCGGCTGCAGGGCCAGACCCATGGCCCGGATGCCATTGGGGTCGACCAGGAAGCCGCAGCGCTCCAGGGCCGCCTGGGCGCCCGGCGGGGCCGACAGGGAGATGCTGCACCCCGGGAGTTCCCGGCGCATGCGCCCAAGCGCGGCCTGCACCAGGGCCTGCATCAGTTCCTCCTGCAGGGGGTCGTGGAGATCGGCCCAGAGATCCCAGAGGTTGGCATTGAGGGCCCGGTCGCTGGTGGCGCGCACGAAGCCCACCAGCTGGCCGGCATCGGTTTCGATGCGCAGATGCCAGAGGCTGCGCTCCAGCACCCGCTGCCAGCGCTCAGCCCCACGGGGCCGATCGCCGGCCTGCAGCAGCAGGGCGTCGAGGGCTGCGGGCGTTGGCTGGCCATCGCTCAGCAGCCGGTAGCCCGCCGGCAGGCGCGGGGCGGGCGTGAGGTGGCGGAAGGGGAGCAACAGGGAGCCCAGGGTGACCTCGTGGCGATTCAGCCGGTATTGCGCATGCCGGCGGCGATGCCGTTGATGGTGAGCAGCGCGCCGCGCAACAGCTCGCTGCGGGAATAGGTGCGGCCGTCGTGCCCCGGGCTGTCGGGCTCGCGCATTGGTGGCTGGCGGTTCTGATCGCGCAGGCGGCGTAGCAGCGCCACCTGCAGAAAACCCAGGGGCACGATCGTGCGGTTGCGCAGATCAACCGAGAGCTGCAGGGCCGGATCCCCATCCAGCAGGCGCTGGTGGCCGGTGATCTGCAGCACCAGATCGCGGGTGAGGCCGAACTCGGCGGCGATGGTCTGGAAGATCTGTTCGAAGGCCTGGCGATGGCTGTCGCGGCCCAGGGCCTGCACGTAGTGGTGGGCCAGGTCGATGTCCACCTTGGAGAGGGTCATCTCCACCTTGGAGATCAGCATGCGGAAGAAGGGCCAGCGCTGGTAGAGCAGCCGCAGCAGCTCCATCTGGGCCGGATCCCGCTCCAGTTCCTCCTGGAGGGCAGCCCCCACCCCGAACCAACTGGGCAGCAGGAAGCGGCTCTGGGTCCAGCCGAACACCCAGGGGATCGCCCGCAGGCTGGAGAGGTCCTTGGCGCCGCTCTTGCGCCGGGCCGGCCGACTGGAGATCTGCAGCTTGCTGATCTCCTCGATCGGCGTGCACTGCTGGAAGAAGGCCACCAGCTCGGGGTTGTCGTGCACCAGGGCCCGGTAGAAGTCGCGCGATCGTGCCGCCAGCCGGCCCATCAGCTCATTCCAGCTGGGGGTGTCGTCCACCGGCGTGCTCACCAGGCTGTTCTGGATCACCGCCGTGGTCACCGTCTCCAGGTTGAAGAGGGCCAGTTCGGGCAGGGAGTATTTGGAGGCCAGCACCTCCCCCTGCTCGGTGATCTTGATGCGGCCCCGCAGGGTGCCGCTGGGCTGGGCGAGGATCGCCTGGTAGGCGGGGCCGCCACCGCGGCCCACCGAACCGCCCCGGCCATGGAAGATGCGCAGGGCGACATCGTGGCGGGTGGCCAGGCGCTGCAGGGCGATCTGGGCCTTGTGGATCTCCCAGTTGCTGGAGAGGAAGCCGGAGTCCTTGTTGCTGTCGGAGTAGCCGAGCATCACCTCCTGCAGGGGCTCCTGGCCGTCGCGACCCGCCAGCAGCTGCCGGTAGGAGGGTTGCTGGAAGAGAGCGTCCATCACCGCCGGTGCCCCCTGCAGGTCTTCCACCGTCTCGAACAGGGGCACCACCAGCAGGGAGGAGCGCTGGGCCACCGGATCCACCAGTCCGGCCTCCTTGGCCAGCAGCAGCACCTCCAGCAGGTCGGACACCGTGTGACTCATCGAGATCACGTAGGTGTGGCAGATGCGGGTGCCGAACTCGGCCTGCAGCCGCTTCACCATGCGCAGCACGGCAAAGGTCTGGGCCGTGGCATCAGTCCAGGTGCTGGCCGCGGGCACCAGCGGCCTGCGGGTCTGCAGTTCGGAGAGCAGCCAGTCGATCCGCTGCTGTTCGTCCATCTCCCCGTAGGGCACCGGCAGCTGCAGATAGCGGCTCAGCTCATCGAGGGCATCGCTGTGGCGGGTGCTCTCCTGGCGGATGTCGAGACTGGCCAGGCAGAAGGCGAAGATCTGCACCTGGCTGATCAGGTGTTGCAGCGCCTCACAACTCAGCCCGGTGCTCTCCAGGCTTTCGAGCACCAGTTCCAGGTCGCTGCGGAATTCATCCACGGAGCCGTAGTGGAGCTCCTGGGCGGTGGGGCCGGTGCTCGCCCCCAGGTTGCCGCCGGTCAGCGGCACGCTGGTGCTGCTGTCGCAGGGGGATTCCCAGCCGGCATCGGCCAGCAGCCGGTTGCGGGCTTCGGTGAGCCGCAAGCGCTCGAGCACGTAGCTGAGTTTGAGCCGGTAGGGCTCGAGCCGGTAGCGGGCTGCCCGTTCCTCGTAGATCTCCGGGAAACGCAGCCGGTCCAGCTCCAGGGATTCCAGCAGGGCCGGACTCACCTGGCTCCACTGCATGGAGATGCTCAGCTGGTCGCGCAGCTCGGCCACGGAGCGGATGTAGCGCTCCAGCATCAGCTGGCGCTGATAGCAGGCCGTGCGCCAGGTGATCTCCGGGGTGACCGACGGATTGCCGTCGCGGTCGGAGCCCACCCAGGAGCCGAAGGTGCAGAAGGCGTCCCGCGGCACCTCCACATCCGGATAGCTCTGGGCCAGGGCGGTGCTCACCCGCTGGCGCAGCAGGGGCATGGCATCGAACAGCACCTGCTGGAAGTAGTGCAGGGCGTAGTCCACCTCGTCGAGCACGGTGGGCTTGAACTGGTGCAGCTCGTCGGTGCGCCACCACAGGCGGATCTCTTCTTCGAGCTGCTGGCGCAGGTTGTGGCGCTCCAGGGGGTTGAGCCCACTGCCCTGCTCCAGCCTCTGGATCAGGCTGGCCACGCGCCGCTGTTTGTGGCGCACGGTGTGGCGCACGATTTCGGTGGGGTGGGCCGTGAACACCAGGCGCAGGTCGAGGTGGCGCAGCAGGGTTTCCAGCTGGGCCGGCGGCACGTTGAGGCTGCGCAGGCGCTCGAACAGCTGGCGGAAGGTGGCTGGCTCGCTCTGGCTGGCCAGGGCAGGCAGGAAGGGATCGGCGACCGTGGGCTCGTTGAGATGCTTGAGGCTGTCGAGGTAGCTGTCCTCCTCGATGTGCTGCTCGAGGATGTTCACCAGCTGGAAATAGAGCGAGAAGGCCCGGGCTGCGGCAATCGCCTCGGCCAGATCCATCTCCCGGATGAGCTGCACGATGGCGGCGCTCGCCTCGCTGCCCGCCTGGGCCAGCCCCTCTCCGCTCTCCGTGGGATCGCTGAGATGCTTGAGGCGCAGCAGGCGCTCGGCCTGCTCCGGGGGACACTCGCTCAACAGCACCGCCTTCCAGAGATCTTCCACCAGTTCCAGGCGTTCACCCAGCAGTCGGGTGGCCCTGGGGGAAGGTTCGGCAACGGGAGGCACGAACTGCCGCATGGGGGATGAACTGGCAGCGTGGGATGGATGGATCATCCCAAAACACCGGCACCTGCGTCTGTGTGGCTGGTAGCGGACTGGGGCGGGTCGGGCCGGAGCTGAAGCTGCCGCTCCTGGGCCGCCATGCCTGCCACCTCCTGCTCCAGGATCCCCGCGATCGTCTCCCCTGCCCGATACCGGGCCAGCCAGCGCATGGCCTGGTTGCCATCCCGCAGCACCTGCCGCAGTGGCTCGATGGTGGCGGTGAGTTGCAGCTCCTCGGCCAGCGGCTGGAGATCGGCCAGGCTGGCCGCCAGCCAGTCGGCGCAGCGCACGGGGCGCCCATCCCTCCAGTGGTGGAGCTCGGCATCCAGGCTGGCGCGGGCACAGGCCTGGTCGTTGCGGTCGGCCAGGGCTGAGAGGGCGGCGGGGGAGAGCTGGCTGGCCTGGAGGGGATCCCAGCGCTGGGGATCGGCCACCAGTTGCAGCAGGCGCAGCTCGGCGAAGGCGGTGATCGCCAGCAGCAGCAGCGGGTCGGTGACCAGATCGCAGATGCGGATCTCCAGCCGGTTGAGGTCGTGGGGCCGCTGATCGCCGTTGGGCCGCACGGAGGTCCACAGGTGGCGCACGTTCTGCATGCTGCCGATGGCCAGTTGCTCGTCCATCCAGGCCACGTAGTGGGCGTGGTTGAGAAACAGCGGCACCACGGGCGGGGTGAGCGGGAATTGCAGCCAGCGCTGGGAGTGGGCGCCGGTGGGCCGGCCATCGAGGAACGGCGAGCTGGCGCTGAGGGCCAGCAGCAGGGCGGCCTCGCAGCGCAGCAGCCGCAGGCCGGCGAACAGGGCCCCCATGCCCTCGAAGCCGCTGCCGGCGGTGAGCCCCAGGTTGATGTGCACACTCGCCGTGACCACCCGGGTGCCGTAGGTGCGCTCGATGTAGCTGTGGTAGGGGTGGCTGGGATCGGAGCGCTCAAACCGGCCGCTGTCCCCCAGGCTGAGGGTGCTGCCCGGCAGCAGGGTGAGGCCCCGTTCCGCCAGCCAGGGCCGCAGCCGATGCCGGGGTTCCAGCAGCAGCGCCAGCTGTCTGCCGTAATCGCTCGCCGGCGGCGTGATGTACTCCAGGTTGCGGTGGTCGGGTTCGGTGACAAAGCCCTCCAGGGCGGCCGCTGCCTCGGCACTGCAGCCCACCACCTTGCCGTCGGGCCGGCCGGTGAACAGCTCCACTTCAAAGCCCTTGAGTAACGCCGGGGTGGCCCGGGCCGGCGTGATGGCTGCTGCGGTCATCGGCACCATGCGCTCACTGCAGGCAGGCCAGGGCCTTGAGCATGCCCCGGGCCTTGTTGAGCGTTTCCTGGTATTCGGCGGCGGGCTGGGAATCGGCCACCAGGCCGGCCCCGGCCTGCACCTGCACCCGCCAGTCCCCCTCCCCGCTGGGCAGCACCACCATGGTGCGGATCGTGATGGCGGTGTTGAGGGCACCAGCCAGGTCCACGGCGCCGTACACCCCGGAGTAGGGCCCCCGGGCATCCGGTTCCAGGGCGTGGATCAGCTGCATGGCCCGGATCTTGGGGGCGCCGCTCACGGTTCCCGCCGGGAAGGAGGCCATCAGCAGGTCCCACACGGTCTTGCCCTCGGCCATCAGCCCCTCCACCTGGCTCACGATGTGCATCACATGGGAGTAGCGCTCGATCACCATCAGGTCGGTCACGGTGACGCTGCCGGGCTGGCACACCCGGCCCAGGTCGTTGCGACCCAGATCCACCAGCATGACGTGCTCCGCCCGCTCCTTGGGATCGGCGAGCAGTTCGGCCTCCAGGGCCAGATCCTCCGCCTCATCCAGGCCCCGGGGGCGGGTGCCGGCGATCGGCCGCAGGGAGGCCCTGATGCCGCCGCCCGGCAGCGGATCGGCCTTCACCATCACCTCCGGACTGGAGCCGATCAGATACCAGCCGCCGAAGTTGAAGAAGGCCATGTACGGCGAGGGATTCACCATCCGCAGGCTGCGGTACAGCTCGAAGGGGTCCCTCTGGATGCGGGTTTCCAGCCGCTGGCTGATCACCAGCTGGAACACATCCCCCGCGGCGATGTGGTCCCGTGCCTGGACCACGGCAGCTTCGAAATCGGCCTGACTGCGGTTGCTCACCGGCTGCAGCCTTTGGCCGATGGCCGCCACCGGCGCGTCGTGCCAGCGCAGGGGCGTGACGCCTGCCGGCAGGGGGGCATGCATCCGCTCTTCCAGCCGGGCGATCCGGGCGCAGGCGGCGCGGTGGGCCTGCTCAGGATCGGCGCCGTTGCTGAGATCGGCGTAGGCCACGGCGGTGATCTGACGCTTCACCTGGTCGAACACCAGCAGGCTGTCGGCCAGCATCCAGCAGCCATCCGGCGGTGCCCCCTCGGCGGCGGGGTGAACCGGCACGCTGGGCTCCACCCAGCGGATCAGCTCGTAGCCCCAGAAGCCGAACAGCTGGCCCGTCGGGGGGAGGTCGGGCACGGCACCGCAGCACAGCGGCGCCAGGCACTCCTGCAACAGGTCAAAGGGGTTGCCACTGAGGCTCTGCCGGCGACCATCCCGCCACACCCGCTCACTGTGCTCTCCCCGGCTGGTGAGGGTCCAGAGCGGATCGGCCACCACGAAACTCCAGCGGCCGATCCGCTCGCCCCCCTCCACCGACTCCAGCAGCACGCCATGGTCGCTGGCGGCTCCCACCTTCAGCCAGGTGGTGAGGGGGGTTTCCAGGTCGGCCGGCCAGCGCTTCCACACAGGGACGAAGGTGTGGCCAGCGGCAACCTGCTCGCGGAAGGCCTGATCCGGGGCACCGGTGTCCAAGGGGGGCGGCTGCAGGCCTTGCCTTTATAGGCGCCGGTCGTGTCCGCTCAGGGCGAAGGTGACGCAGAACCCAATAAAAAACGGGGCCCGGGGCCCCGTTGCGCATGGCTGATGCGGTTCGGCGATCAGGAGTCGTAGGTGTTCTTGCCGGTGAACTTGAGGTTGGCCGGATTGGGGTTGGCGCCGATGCTACGGGAGTTGTGGCCCACCATGGTGCGGCCCTCGTTCACCTTTTCAGGGAAAACGCCATCTTTGGGATGCAGGAACTCAGTGTCACCGCCGGGATAGATGCGATAGATCTTGTAGTCCTCGATGCGCGGCTTGAACTTGGTGCGCAGCTGGGTGCCAAGGGCCAGGCACTGCTCCTTGCGGGCGAAGTACATGATGTTTTCGCCCTCGTTCATTTCGGCTGCACCCCCCGTGGGGAGTTCAAAGACCTGGCCCTTGGGGCTGGTCCAGGTGATGGCGTATTTCTCCTCTGTTTCGGCCGAATTCAGCAGGCCACCTGTGCTGCCGATGTACTTCGGGAGTTGACCGCTGAGCGCCGTTGCTGTCATGGCTGATTCAGGTGTCGGCAGACTTGTTCAGCGGGAAGCTAGCACCGTGGTTTTGACGCTTTTCCCGCAGGGCGGCGAGTCTTCACACCCCGTCAAGAAAAGGCCGTGCTCAGCCGATCGGGAAGAACACCGTGAGCGCGCTGCCATTGCGTTCGGTGAGCCGCCCCCCCAGCTGGCGGAACAGTTGCTGGGTGGCCTGGCGGCTGAGGTGCAGGCTGCCGGTGCTGGGATTCCAGCTCAGCACCGGGCCGATGGATCGCCGGCTGTCGCGTTCGGTCTCGGTCCGGGCGCCCCCGTCGGGCCAGGCGCTGCTGCTCAGTTGCAGTTTCAGGCGTGAACCGGCTGGCTGCAGACTCACGCGCACACTGCTGCCCGCCGGCAGGCCGCGGCTGAAGCGATCCATCAACCCGCCCAGCATGGTTTCCAGTCGGGCGGGATCGCTGAGCACCGTGGGCAGGCCCGGCGGGATCTGCAGGTCGAGCTGCAGGCTGCGCCGATCCAGCTGCCGCTGCCACAGTTCGGCCAGCTGGCCCAACAGTGCGCTCAGGTCGGTGCGGGCCAGCCGGGTGTCCCCGCCGCCGCCGTCGTGGAGGGGCCCCTGCTCCGGCGCCTGGCGCTGCAGCTCGGCCGCCAGGAAGATCAGCCCGAAGCGGTCGATCTGTTCGCTGCACTCGCCATCGATCTGCTCCAGCCGTTGGCGCACCAGGGTGGAGAGGTCCTGGCGGCGCAGCAGGGAGCGGATCAGGGTGCGGATGGTGGCCAGGGGGGTGCGCACCTCGTGGGTGAGGGCCTCCAGCAGGGCCAGCTCCCCGCCGGCGCCGGCCTGGGCAGAGCTGGTTGTCCGGCCCAGCACCGGCTGCAGCGTGACGCTGGGCGCCATGGACGCCAGCCGGTCGGCCAGCCGGGGCCAGAAGCGCAGGCCCAGTTCCGGGTCGCTGCGCAGGTCACCCAGCCCCCCCAGCACCAGACGCAGCTGCCGGGCCTGGCTGGCGTCCCGCGCCGCGAGTTGCCGATGGATCAGGGCGAGGGCCTCGCTCAGCACGGCCGGCTCAAAGCGCACCACCAGCCGCCGGCCGCCTGGCGGACCATCCAGGCACAGCCCGGCCTGCACGCTGGGCGTGATCACCAGCAGCAGGGGGTCGGTGCCGTCCTCCGCCAGCAGGCTGAGCCGTTGAAAAGCGGCACCACCATGGCTGCCGCTCTCCACCACCCCGTCACTGCCCGGCAACCGCGGGGGCTGGGGGCCGATCAGTCCCTCGATCGGCGCGGGTGTCCACACCCAGCCCTGCAGCCGATCCAGCAACTGGGGCTCATACAGAGCCGGCAAGGGAGCCGCCAGCCAGATGCCCCGGCTGTCCGCCGCCGGCAGCAGCAGGTCGTTCTGCAGGGTGGCCAGGGCGGCCCACCACTGGCGACGGGCACAGTCGTCGTCGTTGCGACCAGGCGGCACGCCAGCCGTGAGGCAGGTGCGCACGGCCTGAAGGGTGGTGGCAGCCATGGCTACCAGCGGCCCCGGCTGGCCTGGCCGTGTCTGGCCACCGAGGCGCAGAGCCCCAGGGCCATGAAGCTCATCAGCATGGCGGAGCGGCCGTAGCTCAGGAAGGGAAGGGGGATGCCGGTGACGGGCCCGAGGCCGATGGTCATGTTGATGTTCACCACCACCTGGAACATCAGCATCGCCCCCACCCCCACCACCACGAGTGACTCGAAGTCGCTGCGGGCCTGGGCGGCGATCTGCAGCAGGCGCCACATCAGCAGCACAAAGCCCACCACCACCAGCACCGAGCCGATGAAGCCGGTTTCCTCGCCGAGGGCGCTGAAGATGAAGTCGGTGTGTTGCTCGGGAATGAAGCGCAGTTTGGTGAGGGCGCCGCGCATCAGCCCCGTGCCCCAGAGCTGGCCGCTGCCGATGCCCACCGTGCTCTGCAACAGGTGATAGCCGCCGCCGAGGGGGTCCTTGGCCGGATCGAGGAACAGCACCAGCCGGTCGCGCTGATAGTCCTGCAGGACGTTCAGCCACAACCAGGGGGTGATGATGGCGCACACCCCCTGAACCGCCATCACCAGAGGGGGAGCCATGCGCTTCCAGGGCAGGCTGGTGCGGGCCAGCCAGCCGGTGAGCGGCAGCCAGCCGATCAGCCCCCAGGCCCAGGTGCCGGCCAGCACCGCACTCACCAGTGGGGAGAGCAGCAGCACCAGCCAGGCTCCCGGCATGCCCGCCCAGAACAGCATCACCAGCAGCACGCAGCCGAACACCAGCGAGGTGCCCAGATCGGGCTGGATGAACACCAGCAGCCAGGGCAGGCTGATCATGGCGGTGGGCCGCAGCAGATCCACGGGACGCTCGACCGGGTGGCGGGCCAGGATGCCCGCCAGCAGCAGGATCGCGGCCAGCTTGGCGAACTCGGAGGGCTGCACGTGCACCCCGCCGATGCTGATCCAGCGCTGCGCGCCCAGGGCGGTGGTGCCCACCAGCCGCACCGCCACCAGGCTCAGCACGGTGCCCGCAAAGATCGGCCCCTGGAGCCGGGCCAGCCGCTGCAGCGGCAGCCGGGCGAGCAGCAGGGCCACCCCCAGTCCCACGGCGCCCGTGATCCAGTGCTGGTACCAGTCGGCGTAGTCGGCCTGGCGCTGGGTGCTGGCGATCAGCACGCCGGAAAGCCCAACCATCGCCAGGGGGATGCCCCACAGCATCCAGTCGATGGAGGCCAGGCGGCTGCGGCGGCTGCGGGCCTGTCCGCCGAACATCGATCGGCTGCGGCCCGGCAGGGTGAGCATCGACTCAGGCCGGCACGGGCTGGAGCGACTGCAGCCGGTCGGCCAGGGCGATGAAGGCCTGGGCCGTGGCCGACTCCGGCGCCGAGAGCACCACCGGCTGGCCCCGGTCGCCGCCTTCCCGCACCGGCAGCTCCAGGGGCAGTTCCGCCAGCAGCGGCACGGCGGCCTCCTCAGCCAGGGTGGCGCCGCCGCCGCTGCCGAAGATCGCGTAGCGCTTCTCCGGCGCATCGGGAGGGATGAAGGCGCTCATGTTCTCCACCACCCCCAGCACCGGCACGCCCATCTGCAGGAACATCGCCAGGCCGCGGCGGGCGTCAGCCAGTGAAACCAGCTGGGGGGTGGTGACCACCACGACCCCGGCCATGGGCACGGCCTGGGCCAGGGTGAGCTGGGCGTCGCCGGTGCCGGGGGGCAGGTCCACCACCAGCACGTCGCGCTCGCCCCAGTCCACCTGGTAGAGGAACTGGCGGATGATGCCGTTGAGCATCGGGCCCCGCCAGATCACCGGTTGGTTGGCGTCGATCAGCAGCCCCATCGACACCATGGCGATGCCGCAGCTCTCGATCGGCGTGAGCACCTGGCTGGCCCCCTCGCCACGCACCTCCGGTGTGCGCTCGGCCACCCCCAGCATGGTGGGGGCGTTGGGTCCGTAGATGTCGGCGTCGAGCAGGCCCACCCGCAGGCCGCGGCGAGCCAGGGCACAGGCCAGGTTCACCGCCACCGTGCTCTTGCCCACGCCGCCCTTGCCGCTGCTCACGGCGATCACCTGTCTCACGCCCGGGATCGGCTGGCGGGCCGGCAGCTGCCCCCCGGGTCCAGGGGCGGGCCCGTGGCCGGCGCCGCCGATCGGAGCCCCCTGGTGGGCGGCGGGTTGACCCACCTCGATCTGCACGTCGTTGATGCCCTCCAGGGCCAGGGCTGCTTCCCTGGCTTCAGCGGCGATCCGCCCCTGCTGGCTCTGGGCGAAGGAGGGCAGGCTGAGGCGGAACACCAGCCGGTCCCCCTGCAGGCGCGGCTGCTCGATCCAGCCCAGTTCGATCAGGTTGCGGCCGCTGCCGGCATCTCTGAGACGGCCCAGGGCTTCGGTCGCCTGTTCCAGGGATGCCATCCATGCGCTGCAACGGACTGCGATCCTAAGGAGGGCAACCGGCCCGGCAGGCATGACAGAGCCTCTCGATCGCTTGTGGAGGGGCCCGGCCGCCTGAAAAGGTGAGGGGGATTTCCTGACGCCGGATGGGCGTGGCACCGATGCTCCAGGCCCTTGAGGCTCCCCCCAGCGACTCCCGCCAGCGGGCCAAGGCCCTGCTGATGGGCCTGCAGGATTCCATCTGCGCCGGCCTGGAGCAGCTCGATGGCGAGGGCCGCTTCGCCGAGGAGAGCTGGGAGCGGCCCGAGGGCGGCGGCGGCCGCTCGCGGGTGATGAAGGCCGGCCGGGTGTTCGAGCAGGGCGGCGTGAACTTCTCCGAGGTGGAGGGCTCAGAGCTGCCGCCCTCGATCCTCAGCCAGCGGCCCGAGGCCAAGGGCCACCGCTGGTTCGCCACCGGCACCTCGATGGTGCTCCACCCCCGCAACCCCTACATCCCCACCGTTCACCTCAACTACCGCTATTTCGAGGCCGGTCCGGTGTGGTGGTTCGGCGGCGGTGCCGACCTCACCCCCTACTACCCCTTTCTGGAGGACGCCCAGCACTTCCACCGCAGCCTCAAGGGGGCCTGCGACAGCGTGCATCCGGCCTACTACCAGGTGTTCAAGCCCTGGTGCGACGAATACTTCTTTCTGAAGCACCGCTGCGAGACCCGCGGCGTGGGCGGCATCTTCTACGACTACCAGGACCCCGGTGGCGTGCTCTACAAGGGCCAGGACCCCACGGGTCCGGCGGCAGCCGAGAGCGGCCGGATCGGTGCGATCGAGCAGAGCTGGGAGCAGCTGTTCGCCCTGGCCAGTGCCTGCGGCAACGCCTTTCTGCCCAGCTACGTGCCGATCGCCGAGAAGCGCCAGCACACCGCCTACGGCGAGCGGGAGCGGGAGTTCCAGCTCTACCGCCGCGGCCGCTACGTGGAGTTCAACCTGGTGTTCGACCGCGGCACGATCTTCGGCCTGCAGACCAATGGCCGCACCGAGTCGATCCTGATGTCGTTGCCGCCGCTTGTGCGCTGGGAGTATGGCTATCGGAGTGAGCCCGGCAGCCGCGAGGCCCTGCTCACCGAGGTGTTCACCAGGCCCCAGGCCTGGCTCAGCGACGCCGCGCTGGCCGAGCGCTGCGCCCCCCACGGGGCGGTGGGCTGATCCGCTGAACGGGCTGCGGCTCTGATGCCCCCACGGCCACCGGCAAAGCGGGGCTGACCACCGGCCCTGGAGCGGGCTCCAGCCCCCGCTCCAGGGCCTCCACCACCCGCAGGGCAATGGCGTTGATGGTGACCTCTCTCCGGCGGGGATCGCGCAGGGCCGCCTCCAGGCTCCCCTCCAGCTTGCCGATCTCCAGGATGGCGATGCCGCGCCGGGGGGCACCCAGTCCCTCCCGGTAGAGCAGCGGGTAGGCGCCGAAGGCCTGGGCCAGGCTCTCATCGAGGCGGGTGGTGTGGCGGTGCAGCGGCGGGATCAGACCCGACCCCACCCCATCGGGGCCATAGGCGTCGTAGTGGATCTCCAGGGCATAGCCACCGGCAGCCGCGTGGGTCTTGCCCACACTCCAGTTGGTGCGTGGATCGTTGCCATCGGCAATGCTGCGCTCGGGCGGGTCGTAGAAGCGGATGCGCAGCCCCCGTTGCTGGCCCAGCTCCACCACCGCCTGGGCCGTGAGCAGGTTCCAGTACAGCTCATCCCTGATGCCGGGTTGCATCGGAGCCGCACCGCGCAGGGCCACCGCCTCGCCGGAGGTGCCGGCGCCGGGCATCCCCTGGGAATCGGCATGGCCCGCCAGCACCAGGATCTCGGTCTGGGGGGGCAGCGGCAGCACGCCCAGCCAGTCCTTCCGCTCGCTCAGGCGACTGCGGGGGCCGGTGAGCGGGTCGGGGCCGAGGGCGGAGGGGGCCTGGGCCGCTGCCGCCAGCCCCACCCCCAGGCAGAACAACAGGATCAGGGCCAGCACCCGGCGCCGGCGCAGGGGGGAGGTGGCGGAGCGGATCACAGCCATCAGATCGGCGAGCTGAGCAGGTTGCCGTCGCTGAACAGGCCCAGCTGCGGGCCCAGCTCCAGCTCCAGGGCGATCAGCTCGTCCCGGTGGGCCCGCAGGCGCAGGGCGCTGCCCGTGGCCAGGTCGTGGCTCACCAGCCGCAGCTCCACGGTTTCATTGCGGCTGGCCCGGCGGCGGTAGAGCAGGCCGGCCAGGGGCCCCAGGGCGATCAGCACCAGGGGCCACCAGCCCAGCTGGGGCAGCAGCTGGCGCAGCACCAGGCCGAGGCAGCCGGCCCCCAGGCCGCCCAGGCAGGAGAGCAGCACTGCCAGGGGGAGGCTGGAGCTCACCTGGCCGCGAAAGCGCAGCGTGCGGCGCTCCGGGTCGCTGAACTCGGCCTGCCAGCCGCGCTGCTGCAGCCAGTCGCTGAGGCGCGGCAGCACCTCCAGAGGGGGCTTCGAGGACCGCACCTCCACCGTGGTGGTGCGGTCCTTGCTGGCGGCCCGCAGAAAAAACACCAGGCCAACGGCCAGGAGCAGGGTGAGCAGCAGGGTGGAGCCGGTGGTGGCCATCGCGCCATTCTGCCCCCAGGCTCCGGGGCGATGGCTTGTCACGATGGGTGATCTGGCCCCCTCAGCCCCGCGATGACTGCCGCACCCTCCAGCAACCTGCCCGCCCCCGCCCGTTTCGCCGTGTTTGACGGCGACCTGGACGCCGAGTGGGCGGCGCTCTACGCCGGGGCCCGCGCCCTGGCGGTGGATACGGAGGCGATGGGTCTGATCCACGGCCGCGATCGGCTCTGTCTGGTGCAGATCTGCGACGACCACGACAACGTGTGCTGCATCCGCCTGGCCCTCGGCCAGCGCCAGGCCCCCAGGCTGCAGGCCCTGATGGAGGACGGGGCGATCGAGAAAGTGTTCCACTTCGCCCGCTTCGATGTGGCTGCCCTGGCCGAGAACCTGGGCATCACCGTGGCGCCGATCTTCTGCACCAAGGTGGCCAGTCGCCTGGGGCGCACCTACAGCCCCAGGCACGGGCTCAAGGAGGTGGTGCAGGAGCTGGTGGGCGTGGAGCTCGACAAGCAGGCCCAGAGCTCCGACTGGGGTCGGGTGGAGGACCTCAGCGAGGCCCAGCTGGCCTATGCGGCCGGCGATGTGCGCTATCTGCTGCCGGCCCGCGATCAGCTGGAGGCGATGTTGCAGCGGGAGGGCCGCTGGGAGCTGGCCCAGCGCTGCTTTGGCTGTCTGCCGGTGATGGCGGAGCTGGATCGCCAGCGCTTTCACCTGCTGTTCGAGCACTCCAGCGGTGGCAACCGCTGACGCTCGGCGCTGCCAGGCTGAAGTTCAGACCTGGCCTGCTCAGTCCTCCACCATGAAGTTCTCATCGCTGCCCACGGCCTCCAGCAGGGAGGTGAGCAGGGTGTGGTTGTCGTGACCGCTGGCCTCTGCCTCGGCCAGCAACTGCTCGGCCAGGGCCAGCTTGCCGGCGTTGTCGCGGATGCCGTCCCGGGCTGCGCGGATGTCCACCTTGCGGCGCGCTGAGGCCAGGCTCACCCCCAGCAGGCTGGCCAGACGGCCACAGGCGGTGTTGAAGGCCCGGTCGGAGATGCCAGCCATGGCAGGAATCGCCCAGGGTGCTGAGTCATCATCCCAGCAGGTGGTGCAGCAACAGCTGGGCCAGGCGCCCGCTGCCGCCCTCTGGGCCCATCCGCCGGCGGCCGATGCGCCCCAGCTGGGCGCGCCGAGTGGCGTCTGCCAGCAAGTGCTCCAGGCCGGCGGCCAGGTCGGCTGGGGTGTGGCAGGGTTGCACGGCCCCCCCCAGCAGGCGGCTCTGACGGCGGGCGAAGCCAGCCTTGAACTGGGGGCCGGGGCCGGGGCTGGAGAGCACGGGAATCCCCAGCCCGACCAGCTGTTCGGTGGCGGTGCCGGCCGTGGCCAGGCCCACCTCGCCCCACGGGGCCCAGCCCATGAACCGCCCCACCCCCAGCAGCAGGGTGAGGGGGCCGCGGCGCCAGCAGCGGCTGGCGCCGGCCGCTGCCGCTTCCGGCGTGACAGCGGCCTCCCGCCAGCCTGCGGCGAGCAGCACCGCGCTCCAGGCGGCACTGCTGGGCTGGTCGCCGCAGGTGAGTAACACCGTGCTGGGCTGGGGAGAGTGCCAGGCCGCCAGGCCCGCCAGCAGCCTCCTGCCGTTGTGGAGTGCTTCGGGCATGCGGCTGCCGGGCAGCAGCAGCAGCCGCCGCTGGCCGGCCAGCCAGGGGGGCAGCACCGATGGCGGAAAGCCATCCAGCATCGGGTTCCCCGGAGCGAGGGCAGGGATGCCGTGCCGGCGCAGGCCCCGCGCCGTGAGGGCATCACGCACCGCCACCAGCCGGCAGCGCCCACTGGCCATCAGTCGCCACTCCCAGGGGTCCCACTCACTGCCCTTGCAGCGGTGGTAGGCGTCGGCGAGGGGGCTGTGCCCCCAGCCGGGTGGCGATGGCGACGCCCAGGTGTAATCGCTCTTCGGCGTGCCCACAAAGGCGAAGGGGCTGCCGCTGCCCCAGGCGAGCAGCAGGGGCAGCAGATCCCCCACCGCCAGCACCGGCTGGCCGCCGCGGCCCCAGTGCCGCAGCCAGCGCCACTGGCGCAGGCTCAGCCCGGCCAGGCCTGCCCCCAGGTCCCGCAGCAGGCCCCCCAGGCTCTGGTTGCTGAAGCCGCCACTGGGGAGGGTCTGGCGCGGTCCCTGGCGCTGCAGCAGGCCGTGGGCCTCGGCGGCGGCGAAGGCCTGGCCCTGGCCCACCAGCGGCAGCACCACCACCTGCCGGGGGGGTAACCCCTGCTGCGCTGTGCGCTGCCGCAGGGCCGCGATCAGTTGCAGGGCAATCTGATCCTCCCCGTGGCCATTGGTCAGAACCAGCAGCCGGGGGGGCATGCCATGGCTGATACGATCCGCTCCTGGGAGTTTGCTCCCAGGCTGGCGGCATGGCCAAGTGGTAAGGCAGAGGATTGCAAATCCTTTACCCCCAGTTCGAATCTGGGTGCCGCCTCTGAATTTTCATCTCGTCACGCCGTCACCCGTGCTCTGCGTGCCGATGGGCGTCGCTGAGGATGCCCCTCAGAGCCGGGCCTCGGCGGTCCACGACTCGCCCGAGTCGTTCCTGGCCTGGCAGCGCACCACGGCACGCTTCACCTCGCAGTCGCCTCTGGCCAGCAGGGTGCGCGGCACGGTGGTGGCCAGGCCGCGCCCGTCAAAGCTGGTCGCGGCAACCGTGGCCACCACCAGCCGGGTGGGCCAGCGGGGCACGCAGCGTCCATCCGGACGGCAGCGCATCGGCCGTTGGCCCCGCTCCAGCACGCCGGCGAACAGCAGCTGCTCGGCCCCGTCCTGGGGGCCTGAGCCATCGGCCAGAAAACGCACGCTCAGCAGCCCCTCCAGGTTCTGCTCCAGGCGCACCACATGGCAGCTCCTTGCCTGATTGCCGGAGCTGCCGACGGCAGGGCTGCGTTCCAACCGGCACTGCTGGGCCCGGGACTGCCAGCGACCGAAACCGCCGGCAGTCCCGGCGCTCTGGCAGCAGAGCCAGCTCAGGGCGCTGCCCAGGCCGATGGCCAGGGCCAGCCTGTTCCGTTGCCGCCCTCGCCACGCCATGGCTCTCAGTACCCCGAATCGGCCACGCAGCTCCCCTGGCAGCTGATGCCGTTGGTCGCCGTGCGGCCGCAGTGATGGCACAGCACCGGCTCCGGCGCAGGGACGACGCTGGCGGGTTGACGCGGACCGGGTTCGGCAGAGCTCCCGGCTGGTGCGGCCTGCTCCGCAGGCCGGGATGGGTCGCCCATATTGACTGTGCGCAGACTGACTTGCCCATCCACGATGACCGATTCCCCCCCAGCGGCGCTGAGCGATCCCGGCATCGGGGTGGGCACCTGGGCCTGGGGCAACCAGTTCCTCTGGGGTTACGAGCCTGGTCAGGACACGCTGCTGCGGGCCACCTTCGAGCGCGCCATCGGCTGCGGCCTGCGCTTCTTCGATACCGCCGATTCCTATGGCACCGGGCGGTTCAATGGCCGCAGTGAGCAGCTGCTGGGCACGTTCTGCTCCGCCCTGCCCGCAGGCTTGCGCCGGGAGCTGTGCGTGGCCACCAAATTGGCCCCCTTCCCCTGGCGGATCGGCCGCCAGGGATTGAAGCGGGCCTTCCACGCCTCGCGGGAGCGCCTGCGGGGCCAGCTGGATCGCGTGCAGCTCCACTGGAGCACGGCCCGCTACGCCCCCTGGCAGGAGGTGGCCCTGCTCGATGGCCTGGCCGATCTGGTGGAGGCCGGCCTGGTGGCCGAGCTGGGGCTGTCCAACATGGGGCCCGGGCGGCTGCGCTGGCTGCAGGCGCGCTTGGCTGAGCGGGGAGTGCCCATCGCCAGCCTCCAGGTGCAGTTGTCGCTGCTGGCGCCGGAGCCCCTCGACCCGGGGGGTGTGGCGGAGGTCTGCCGGGACCTGGGCATCCGCCTGATCGCCTACAGCCCCTTGGCCCTGGGGCTGCTTGCCCGCAGCGAGGAAGCAGCGGACCCAGCGGTGGGTCTGCGGGGGGCCCGCCAACTCCTGTCGCGTCGTCTGCAACCCGCCCTGGTCCCGTTGCGGCAGGCCATGGCAGCGATCGCGCGACCCCATGGGGCGTCGCTGGCGGCCGTGGCACTGAACTGGTGCCGGGCCCATGGGGCCATGCCGATCCCAGGGCTGCGCACACCCCAGCAGGTGGACGGGGTTGTGGCCGCTCTGGGCTGGCGGCTCACCGAGCCTGAACGTCTGGAGCTGGATCGGCTGGCCCGGGTCTCGGCCCTGCGCATGCCGGCCAATCCCTTCCAGAGTTCCTGATGGGTTCAGCAGGCCTGGGCTGGCCTGGTCTCCGGCGTGAGCACCACAGGCAGGGGGTGGGCGGGGGGCGCCGGGGCCGGCGCGGCGCTCTCCTCCGGTTCCGGGGTGGCGGCGCTGGGCCCGCAGGCGGCCAGGGCCTCCTGCAACAGCGAATCGAAGGTGGCACCACTGAGCCGGTGGCGGGCCAGTTCCAGAAAAGCCCGGGCCACGGATTCCCCGGCGGCGGCACGCAGCAGGGGGTTGTTGCGGCGCAATTCCTGCTCTTCCTCGATGGCACGGATGAAGCGCTCGGTGACATCCCGCTTGGTGGCAGCCCGGATGCGGCTGTCCTGCTCCATCTGGTTCAGCTGGAGCTGGTTGGAGAGCTCGGTGAGCCGGCGGCTGAGGCTCTCCAGCACATCTCTGGCCTCCTTGGCCACGTGGGCCAGCTGACCATCGGAGAGGCGGGGCAGATCCGCCACGTACACCTTGCCGTGGTCGCGCAGTGTCAGGAAGGTGGGGCGCTGGGGACGGTTGAGGGGTTCCCGGGGGCGCTGGGGCCGGATGGGCGGGACGGGCCCGGCCGAACTGCGGCGGCGGGTGACGCGCTGCCCTCCGCTGAACGGATTCTGGAGACGGCTATTGAGCATGCGGATGAACCTCAACGATCGCGGATGTGATTGGGCGTCTGCGGGGGCCTGGCGGGATGGCCGGCCAGTCGCTCCCGGGGAACTCAGTCCCTGGTTCTGAAGGCGGCCAGCCTGCTGGGCCCGCCCCGATACCTGAGGGGCACCCTAGGCATGGGCCCTGACAGGTTCGCCGCTGCGGTGCGCGTTGCAATGAAAGGCCGCTGCGATGGCGCGCCCGCCAGCCTCCTCCTCAGACCGGCACACCCACGAGCGGGGTTTGCGGTGCCGGGGCGCCGGGGCGCACCTCCCCCAGGCTCCAGGCGGTGTACCCCGCCTCCCTGCAGACCTGGAGGGCCCGCTGTTCGGTCGCGGCCGGCACCACGAGGCAGAAGCCGACGCCCAGGTTGAACGTGTTCCAGATGTCGACCTCGGGGATCTGGCCGGCGTGCTGCAGCCAGCGGAACAGGGGCGGACGCTCCCAGCTGTGCCGGTCGATGGCGGCATGCAGGTGGCTGGGCAGGCAGCGTGGCAGGTTCTCCGGCAGTCCACCGCCGGTGATGTGGGCCATGCCGTGCACGGGCACGCCCTGCGTCAGCAGGGCTTTCACCAGGGCGCCGTACAGCCGGGTGGGCCTGAGCAGGGCCTCGATCAGGCTCCCCTCGCCGCCGGGCAGTGGCGCCGTGGGATCGATGCGGTTGTCCGTGAGGATGCGCCGCACGAGGCTGAAGCCATTGCTGTGCACGCCGCTGCTGGCCACCGCCAGGATCCGGTCGCCTGCCGCCATGGCCCGGCCATCAATGATGGCCTCGGCCTCCACCACGGCCACGCAGAAGCCGGCCAGGTCGTAGCGACCGGGACCGTAGAACCCGGGCATCTCAGCGGTTTCACCCCCGAGCAGGGCACAGCCGCTCTGGCGGCAGCCGTCGGCGATGCCCTCCACCACCTCCGCCATCGCCTCCGGGCTGAGCTTGCCCGTGGCGATGTAATCCAGGAAAAACAGGGGTTCGGCGCCGCTGGTGATCACGTCGTTGACGCACATTGCCACCAGATCGATGCCCACCTCGTGGTGACGGCCATGGGCCTGGGCCAGTTCCAGCTTGGTGCCCACCCCGTCGCTGCCGGCCACGAGCAGCGGCTGCTTGAGCCCTGCCGGCAGCCGGCACAGTCCGCCGAAGCCGCCAAGCCCCCCCACCACCTCCGGCCGCCGCGTGGACTCCACACTGCCGCGGATGCGCTCCACAAAGGCGCGGCCCGCCAGTACATCGACGCCTGCCGTCCGGTAATCCATACCTGGCCCCTGGGTGATCCGCACATCTCCCCCCGATCCTGCGACGCCGTGGGGCCAAGGGGCCTGCCAGCCGCGGACGGATGGCCGATGAAGGATGGACGGAGCCAGGATTGACACAAGCGTCGATCAGCTTGCCTTATGGGAGTGATTGCTCTGTCTGATTGGGCCGGGGGTGTGGCTGGCCCGATCGGGCAGGGCAGCAAAGGGCTGGGAGGCTTTGATCACAAAAACTGATCGCAAGCGCCGCGAGCGAGCATCTTCCGCGCTGCGCTCCGGGCGTCTACGTTTGCGACGTTGTTATTTGTGACAGGAACTCCACCAGCGTTTCAGCCCGGGATTTCTTAGAGGAACTCCAGGTCATATCTGAAATCGCCTCGATTCGGGCCTTCAGGCCATGGATTACCAGCGATCAGGTTTGAAGCAGCTGGATGCATCCGCAGGTAGTGCTCCGCCTCCATTTCTGGTGTCGAAGGCCCTGCTTTCCGGATTCGCTTGAGTTCCGCCTGTTATGCCGTTCTCCATTCCTCTGGGTGCCTTCGCCCTCCTGATCGCCGGCTCTGCCTTCTCCGCCGCGCCGGCCCAGGCCCGCAGCGCAGATCCTTCCTTCAGCCAGGTGCCCGTCCGGGGTTCCCTGGCCATCCGGGACGTCGAGCCCCTGCATTTCAACGACGACCTGCTCCGGCCCACCGTTTCGCCGGTACGCCTGGCCTCAACCGTGGCGATGGCCCCCTCCCAGCAGGTCTCCAAGGTGATTGAAGGCACCGCCAGCTGGTATGGCCCCGGATTTTTCGGCAACCGCACGGCCAGCGGCGAGATCTACCGTCCCGGCACCCTCACCGCTGCCCACCGCAGCCTGCCCTTCGGTACCCGCGTGCGGGTCACCAACCTCAACAACGGCCGCAGCACAGTCGTGCGCATCAACGACCGCGGTCCCTTCGTGGGCAGCCGGGTGATCGATCTGGGCCACGGCGCCGCCCAGCAGGTTGGCCTGGTCTCCAGCGGAGTGGCTCCTGTGCGCCTCGAAGTGCTGCGCTGATCGCAGCTCAGGCCGGCCGCAGCGGGCCCCGGCCGATCCACCCCATGGCCTGATCCGACCCATCCGCCAATCTGGCGGGTGGGTTTTTTGCTGTTCTGACGTCTTGCCCGCCATGCAGTTGCTCCGCACCCGCTCCCAGCTGCTGGCCTGGCGACGTGGCCTGGATCGGCCCTTGCACTTCGTGCCCACGATGGGTGCCCTGCACCGCGGCCATGGCCAGCTGATCGCCAGGGCCAGCCTGCCCCGCGCTGCCCAGCGGCCAGCCGTGCTGGTGAGCGTGTACGTGAATCCGCTGCAGTTCGGTCCGGGGGAGGACTTTGCGCGTTATCCCCGCGATCTCGATGGCGACGCGGCCCTGGCGGCTGCGGCCGGCGCCCATGCCCTCTTCGCCCCGGCCCAGGCCGACATGCTGCCCGGTGGTCCCGATCAGATCACCCGGGTGCTGCCACCCGCCTGCCTGCAGCACAGCCTGTGCGCACCGGGCAGGCCAGGCCATTTCGACGGCGTGGCCACGGTGGTGGCCCACCTGCTGGCCCTGATGCGCCCCCAGCGGCTGCTGCTGGGTGAGAAGGACTGGCAGCAGCTGGTGATCCTGCGGCGGGTGGTGGCCGATCTGGGGTTGCCGGTGCTGGTGGAGGGATGCGGCACGGTGCGGGAGCCCGATGGCCTGGCCTGCAGCTCGCGCAATCGCTATCTCTCCGAGGCGCAACGCCGCCAGGCTGCCGCCCTGCCCGCTGCCCTGGGGGCCATCAAGGCCGGGGCAGCCGATCATGCCGGCAGGTTTGTGTTGGCCCAGCGCCTGCATCGGCATCTGCAGGCGGCCGGCTGTGTGGTGGAGTATGCCCAGTTGGTGGCGGCCCATACCCTGGAGCCGCTGCCGGAACCCCAGGGCCTCTGCCTGCTGGCGGCCGCCATCCGCTGCGGTCCGGCCCGCCTGATCGACCACACCTTTCTGATGAGCCGTTCTCCACTCGTCGCCATCGATGGACCGGCCGGCGCCGGCAAGAGCACCGTGACCCGGGCCTTTGCCCGGCGCCTCGGCCTGGTGTATCTCGACACCGGCGCCATGTACCGGGCCGTCACCTGGTGGCTGCAGCGCCAGGGGGCCGATCCCGATGACGCCACCGCCGTGGCCGCCTGCCTGCAGGATCTCGATCTGGATCTCGCCACGGCCGCCGATGGCCAGCAGCGCGTGCGCATCAACGGCCATGAGGTCACCGAGGCGATCCGCAGCCCCGGGGTGACGGAGCAGGTGTCGCAGGTGGCCGCCCACAGCTGTGTGCGCGAGGCGCTCACGGCCCAGCAGCAGGCGATGGGCCAGCGGGGGGGGCTGGTGGCCGAGGGCCGGGACATCGGTACGGCCGTGTTCCCCGATGCCGACCTCAAGGTGTTTCTCACCGCCAGCGTGGCCGAACGGGCCCGCCGCCGGGCCCTGGATCTGGAGCAGCGCGGCTTCCCCGTGCCGCCGCTGCAGGAGCTGGAATCCCAGATCGCCGAGCGCGATCGGCGCGATTCCAGCCGGGAGGTGGCACCCCTGTGCATGGCGGTCGATGCCCAGGAACTGATCACCGATGGCCTGGCCATCGAGGCGGTGATCCAGGCCCTGGTGGATCTGTTCCGCCAGCGCATTCCCGAAGAGGCCTGGCCTGGGCCCGCCGCCGCCAGCCCCGCCTCTAGCGGCCTCTGAGGGCCTCCAGCAGGCCAGCGCAGGCATCGTCGAGCAGGTCGAGCACGTGCTCGAAGCCCTGCTCGCCGCCGTAGTACGGATCCGGCACCTCCCGCACGCTGTGCAGGCGGCAGTAGCGCACCAGGGGTTCCACCGTCGCCCGCTGGCTGAGGCCCGCTGCGGCAGCCCGCCGGGCCATCTCCAGCACTGTCGCCAGGTTGTCGTCGTCCATGGTGAGGATGTGGTCGAAGCGGCCGAGGTCGCTCGCCTCCAGCTGGCGGGCCCTGCTGGTGAGCTCCAGGCCCCGACGGGCCGCGGCGGCCCGCATGCGGGAATCGGCCGGTTTGCCCACATGCCAGCCGCCGGTGCCGGCGGAATCCACCAGCACGCTGTCGCTGAGGCCCGCCTGGCTGAGATGGTGGCGGAACACCCCCTCCGCGGCTGGGGAGCGGCAGATGTTGCCCAGGCACACAAACAGCACCCGTCGGTCAGGCGTCATGGCAGGGGGAGGCGCGACTGGGCCAGCCTGGCGCGCAGCACCACCACGGGTGGGTTGGCTTCAGCCGCTTCGCTGAGCGCAACCAGCCCCTGCCGCACCCGGGCCAGGGCGTGGCAGGTGGGTGCCAGGCCCTCGGCCAGACCTTCCAGGCCCACGGCTACGGCGTAACGCACCACCCATTCGCCATCGGCGGTGGCCGCCAGCAGGGCCTGCAGGCAGCGATTCTGCACAGTCAGGCGCTGTTCCGCTTCAAGGGCACCCAGGCGCAGGTTGCCGAGTCCGCGGGCAGCGGCACGGCGCACGCTGGCCGCCACGTCGGTGCCGAGGGCCTCGATCAGCAGATCGAGGCCCCGCACATCGCCGATGCCGGCCAGGGCCCGCACGGCCCAGGCCCGGGCGCCGTAGTTCTCGGGGTCGAGCTGCAGCAGGGGGGGGACGGCCTCTGGGCCCAGGGCAATCAGACCATCCACGGCGGCCACGGCCGCCCCCGGGTTGTTGTAGCCGAGCACCTCCACCAGCACAGGGGCGGCGCTGGCCGCGGCGCAACCGGCCAGCTCGCGGGTGGCCAGCAGCAACTCCTGGCTGCTGCTGGCCTGGCGCAGCCTGCTGATCAGCTGCTGGACTGCCTGCGCATCAGTCATGGCGTCCCTCACAGCAAGGCGTCCATGCAGGCCAGCAGGGCCTCCTCACCCGGCTCGCCGCTGCCGCGTTCCACCAGTCCCCTGAGGGCGATCAATTTCAGGCTGTTCTCGGCGAGGGTGCGGCGAATCGGCTCCAGGGCCGGCCGCCAGCCGGCGGCACCCAGGTCCATCAGGGCCGCCCGGCGCACCTGCAGCTGGGGGTGGTCGAGCAGGCCCACCAGCAGATCGGCCCAGCGGGCCTCCCCGCTCAGCCGCAGCAGGGTGCGGGCCGCGGCGCTGCGGATCAGGGGACGCCCGTGGCCCACGAAGGGTTCCACCACCGCCAGCACCTGGGCGGCGTTGGTGGGGGAGCAGCCGATGTCACCGAGGGCCTCCAGCAGGGCCTCGCAGGGCTCCATCAGCCGCGGTGTGCCGCACCGGGGCGCGCCGGCCCCCTCCAGACCACTGGCCAGGCGCCTGCAGATCGGCTCCACGGCCTGCTCGGCCCCCAGCTCACCCAGGGCCCGGGCGGCGGCTTCGCGCAGGCCATCGTCGGGGTCGTCGAGCACGGTGAGCAGCTCGTTGATCGCCGGCTGGGCAGCCAGCCCCAGCTTGCCCAGGGCCCGGGCCGCATTGCGGGCCACGGCATTTTCCTCCACGCCTGCCCCGGGATCGCGGGGCCGCCGCTGCTGAAGGGCCGCGATCAGCAGGGGAACGGCATCGGGATGCTGGCTGCGCATGCGCCCCAACCACCAGGCGGCGTAGTACTGCTGGGAGGGTTCGTGGCTCTGGCGCAGACGGGCCAGGGCTTCTGCCTCGGAGATCGGAGCTCCAGCCTGCTGCTGCGGCGCCGCCATGCTGCTTCGGCCAATCATCAGGGCTTGATGATCGCAGGTCGCTGGCTGCATGTTTCTCCCTAGCCCTTGTCTACTCACCACATCCCATCACACCTGCGGTTCGGCAATCCACAGCCAACACAAATCGGGCCAACAAGAAAGCAAATAAAAAACCTCCCCGGTGGGGGAGGTGTGAAGGAAGCCAAAGGATCGGCTGAAGCGGCAGTGGCCGGATCAGACGAGGGCGCCGATGGCGTAGTCGATGTAGTTGTTGGCGATCACACCGGGGTCGCCGGAGATGCCGTGGTTGGCCTTGATGTAGTTCAGGGCCTCGACGTACCAGGAGGGGGAGAGTTCGAAGGCGCGGTTGATCTCATCGAGACCGGCGATCAGGTACTCATCCATGGGGCCGGTGCCACCAGCCACGAGGCAGTAGGTGACCATGCGCAGGTAGTAACCGATGTCACGGGCGCACTTGGCCTTGCCGCGGGCGTCGGAGGCGTAGTTGGCCCCCTGCATCTGGGTGGTGTAGGGGAACTTGTTGTAAACGGCCTGGGCGGCGCCGTTCACCAGCTCATCGGCCTTGGCGGTGAGCACCTTGGCGGCCTCGAGGGCGTTCTTGGCGCGCTCGAAACGACCGAAAGCGGCGTTGAGCTCGGTGTTGGAGAGGAAGCGGCCCTGGGAATCAGCGGCGGCGACGGCTTCGGTGAGGGGGGTCTTCATGGGATGGAAGGAGAAGGATTGAAGCGTGAATTCAGGTCGCTCAGCCGACAGCGGCGGCGGCGCGGTCGAAGTAGGTGCCGATTTCGCTCATCAGAGCGGAGCAGTCGCCGGGGGTGATGCCGTTGCGGTCGTTGGCGATGGCGACGGCAGCGTCCTTCATTTTGCGAACGCCTTCAGCCACGGAAGCGCCGGGGACGCCGAGAGCCAGGTAGGTCTCGCGCAGGCCGTTGAGGCAGCGGTCTTCCAGCACGGAAGCGTCACCGGTGAACACGGCGTAGGTGACGTAGCGGAGGATGATCTCCATGTCGCGCAGGCAGGCGGCCATGCGGCGATGGGTGTAAGCGTTGCCGCCGGGGGCGATCAGGGCGGGCTGGGCCTCGAACAGATCGCGGGCAGCGTTGGTGACGATCTTGGACGCGTTCGAGGTGATGCGGTTCACGGCATCCATACGCTTGTTGCTCTCGGCCACCATGGCGGCGAGAGCGTCGATCTGACCGGCGTTGATGAATTCGCCGCGGGCGTCGGCCTGGGCGACCACCTTGGCAAACACGTCACACTCTGCGGAGAACGTTCTTGTCATGGGAGTCGTGAGTATCAAGGGGGCTGGTCGCGCTGTGAAGACAGGCAATCCTTTGCAAAGAAAAAGGCCCGTACTTGTTGCGCCCATTAAGTTGACGACGTGCTTTACCGGCACGACTGACCTCCTGATCGCCAACCATGACCATTGCCCTTGCCTCCCAGCTGCGTGAAGGCACCAAGAAAGCCCACACCATGGCCGAAAACACCGGCTTCGTGAGCTGCTTTCTCAAGGGCGTGGTGGACAAGGCCAGCTACCGCACCCTGGTGGCCGACCTCTACTTCGTGTATGACGCGATGGAGCAGGAAATCGGCAAGCTGCGAGCCGCCGGCCATCCGGTGGTGGGCCCGGTGGGCTTCCCTGAACTGAACCGGCGCGAGAGCCTGGAGCAGGACCTGGCCTTTTACTTCGGCGAAGGCTGGCGCAACAGCGTCAAGGCCACCCCGGCCGCCCAGGAGTATGTCGCTCGCATTCATCAGATCGCCCATGAGTCGCCCGAACTGCTGGTGGGCCACCACTACACCCGCTACATCGGCGACCTCTCCGGCGGCCAGATCCTTAAGGCCATCGCCCAGAAGGCGATGAACCTCGGCGAGCACGACGGCCTGCGCTTCTACGCGTTCGACGCCATTCCCGACGAAAAGGGCTTCAAGGCCAACTACCGCGCCACCCTTGACGCCCTGCCGATCGATCAGGCCACGGCCGATCGGATCGTGGCGGAGGCCAACCACGCCTTCCACCTGAACATGACGATGTTCCAGGAACTGGAGGGCAACCTGATTGCTGCCATCGGCAAGGTGCTGTTCGGCTTCCTCACCCGCCGCCAGCGCAGCGGCAGCACCGAGGCAGTGGTGGCCTGAGGGCGGGTGGGTCAGACACTGCTGATGCCGGTGAGCGCCAGCGGCACCGGCAGGCCTGCTTGCGCTGTCACGTCAAACCAGCAGTATCGGAGCCGCGCGTACTGCGGTCTCGGCTGCGCATCGGGAAACCTGAGACTCGGGTTAGCCCTTAGCTCCCGTACTCAACATCACCAGGGCTATCCAGAGCACGAGTCCGGTCAGCACGAAGCCGCCAGTCGCCACAAAATACCGCCAAGCGTTCTGCACAGCCGGGGTGGGCTGGTTGACCAGCCAAGCCGGACGCGGCCAGCCTGCCCAGCTGCCACTGCCGACCCCGGGAGCGCGAACGGCCATGGTGTCACGCCAGTAGGCGTCGTAGCGGGGGGCTTGCTGGTTGAAGGGGATTGTGCCCACCGACTGGCCAGCCAGCACCCGGGCGCGTTGATAGGGCACAAGGTCTTCCCCGAAGGTTTCCAGATATTCCGTTGAATCGATCAGAGCATCGATGAAGGCCGGCAGCCCTTGCTCCGCGATCACGATCGACCAGGCGATGCGTTCCTGCTGGCCGTGCACCGGTCGGCCCAGCACCCGGCCAACCACCTGTTCCACCACGCGGTAATTGCTATTGCAGCGGTAAAAGTCGTTGCGGAATTTCTCCGAGCGCAGCAGTTGGCGCACGAACTCGCGGGTGCTGATCTGGCCGGAGCGCAGCTGCGACTCGAGCATCGCATCGCGGTCGCGCTTGAAGGCGTGGAAGTACACCTGGCGATAGGCCTGCTCGATCAGGGCATCGGCGGCAGCTCCATCAAGCTGACTGGCCTGCCGACCAAACTGGCGAGAGGTCTCTTCGCTGGCTGCCAGAAAATTGCTGACCCTGGCGTTGTTGGTGAGAGGTTTGGTGGCCAGAACAGGCAGGGTCACTGGGCAGACAGAACGAAAACGAAAGAAAGTATTGACTGCTGCGATGGGCTCAGGCTTGGGGCAAGTAAAAACCATAAAGAACTTAATCTTCCGTACCAGCTCGCGATTGATTGGGGGCTGAGGCGGGCACCGTGCTGGTGTCCCCTCCAGGACCAGCTTCCTGCAGGGCTGTTGCAGGACAGGCAGGCGATCCACAACTGCGCAGAGGCCGTGGGCCATTGCGGGGCTCCCATGGCGTCAGTCGAGAATGCGATCGACGCTCACCAACCTCGTGACAAGCCCGGCGGCCGGTGCCTCGATGCCGCCGGGCTTGAAGGTTGCCTGAAAAAACCATTGGCGCCCGTCCTGACTGCGCCGCTCGACCCTGAAGTCGCTGAGCCCCAGCGGCCCCAGTGCCAGGCTGAGAGCATCTCCACTGCAGCCGGGCACGTTGACCTGCATGGCCTCCAGGCCTGCGGCAGCAACTCGATAGGTGGGCATGAAAGCACCGCATCGGTGATCAACCCTCCCACGGGAGGGCCTTTTCAGCCTGTCCTGGCAAGACGGTTTTCAGCAGCACAGCGGCAGCGGCCTGGACTCCTATGCTTTACAAATATTCACTTGTTGAGTTGCCCGCTGTGACAACTTCCCCAGATTTGGCCTCCCTCTACCAGCTGCTGGCCAAGCAGGAGAGACCCGTCCTGCCCTCGGGCGAACGGCGTGCCATCCTCGGCTGCGGCTACGTGGGCGAGGAGGTGGCCAGGGCTTGGAAGCAGGAGGGTCACGCGCTGTGGGCTACCACCACCCGGCGTGAGCGCCTCGGCGAGTTGGCCGAGCTTGTGGAAACCCCGCTGATCTTTGACTCGACGGACCCCAGCACCAACCTTGACTTCACCGCTGATCTGGATGGCATTCTGGTTTCCTTCGCGCCCTCGAAGGGTTCCGAGGTTGATCTGGGCCAATACCGGAAAACCTTTCTCGGTGGTTTGCAACGACTCGTCGAGACGCTGGATCGACGCCCCCGCAACACACCTCTGCAGATCGTCCATCTGAGCAGCTGCGGCGTGTACGGCAACCGCCATGGTGCCCTCACCAACGAAACGGCCCCGATAAGCGATATACATCCGGTCAATCAGGTTCTGCTCCAAGCAGAAGAGATGATGGGATCCATCCGCTCTGACAAAACCAAGGTCTGCGTGCTTCGTCTGGGAGGCATCTACGGCCCCGGGCGTGACATCCCATCCATGCTGTTATCAGCGGCTGGTGGATTGGTGCAACGCAACGGCTAGAATGTTCCGTGCTGGATTCACCGCGATGACATTGTCCAGGGTGTTTGCTTCGCGTTCGATCAAGGCCTGGATGAGACCTATAATCTTGTTAACGATACACAACTGAGTGGCCAAGAGCTTACGGATCGCCTCTGCGAGAGAGCTGGCTTGCCTTTGGCCAAGTGGTTGACAATAGACACGACTGATCGGATTCTAAATGCGCGCGTTAGCAACGAAAAGCTGAAGCAAATTGGCTTCACCTTCAGTTATCCGTGCATGGTTGGTTGATATCGACGCTCTACCCAGCGACTCAGTTTGTAATTTGCATCGTAAGCGATAATGAGTTGGGCAAAACTCTTTGGATTTAGCAAGCAACCAAATTGGAGATTGAATTCACACTTTGGAATTTCATCGGGAAGGCTGCAAATCAAATTATCTGCAAACATGCCATTTACATCCTGCGAGCAGAAGCTGTTTGCATCTAATTCAGGTGCCACTTTGGTTGATACAAACGCTCCATACTGCACGCCCGGTCTCAGCTCCTGCTCGATCCCACGCCATCCTGCGACAGCCGATAATAAGGCGTCTACAGACTGCATCTGTTCACGGACGGGATCGGGGCTTGCCCGTTGACAGCGAAACGGGGTGGCTGCGATTGAATCCAGGATCATCCGGCAGTCACCCTAGCGCTGATAGAGGGCAACCACCATCGATCGGGAGCGGCCATTGAAAAAATTCACTTCATAGCCCGCTCGCGTTGTGTTCCCGCCAACCTCAAGGCTTGACTGGCCTGCGGTCTCCGGGAAATGCCAGCAGTGATGGCCGAGGTTGTAGTGGTGTCGATCCAGGGGGAATCGGCGTTCTCCACCCGGGGCAAATCGAAGACCTGTTCCATGCCACTCTCCTGTATCAGCATCAGAAAACCGAATGGCGTACAGCGATTCTGTAGGGCTGCACATGCCGTGGTTCAGATCCATGCCGTTGGCGATTCTGTCGTACCACGTCGTCGTCCCTAGCCAGTCACCATCGAAGCTGGCTCGCATTAACTCCCACTGCCGATCAGAACCTGATCTAGTCTGTTTGGATAAGCCCTCCTCGGTCATGAGATCATCCTTGATTTTTGACTGACCCATTTTGGCAGGCTGATGATCGCCTCAGATGAATGCTTGCCCCTCAACTCCCAGATGCAAGATGATTCCCTTTGGCAGTGGGCAGTGATTATCGTCATCTCTGCTGCAAAACCATGACTGCTTTTCCGCGGCTGATACCGTTCCATTGAGATCGCACTGTTGACCCCAGATCCGGTCATACCATGAAGGGATAGCTGGATCGGTAGGCCATGTCCAAGGTGTGCGGCAAGGTCGGCGTGCTGTTGCTGAACCTCGGCGGCCCTGAGCGCATCCAGGACGTCGGTCCCTTCCTCTACAACCTGTTCGCCGATCCGGAGATCATCCGGCTGCCGAACCCGGCCCTGCAGAAGCCCCTGGCCTGGTTGGTCAGCAGCCTGCGGGCCGGCAAGTCGCAGCAGGCCTACCGCTCGATCGGCGGCGGTTCTCCGCTGCGGCGCATCACCGAGCAGCAGGCCCGGGAGCTGCAGAGCACCCTGCGCCAGCGGGGCATCGAGGCCACCAGCTACGTGGCGATGCGCTACTGGCATCCGTTCACCGAGTCGGCCGTGGCCGAAATCAAGGCCGACGGCATCGATCAGGTGGTGGTGCTGCCGCTCTACCCCCACTTCTCGATCAGCACCAGCGGCTCCAGCTTCCGCGAGCTGCAGCGCCTGCGCCAGGCCGATCCCGCCTTCGCCCGCCTGCCGATCCGCTGCATCCGCAGCTACTACGACGACCCCGGCTACATCGGCGCCATGGCCGAGTTGATCGCCCGCGAGATCAGCGCCTGCCCTGAACCCGCCACGGCCCATGTGTTCTTCAGCGCCCACGGCGTCCCCAAGAGCTATGTGGAGGAGGCGGGCGATCCCTACCAGCAGGAGATCGAGGCTTGCGCCCGGCTGATCATGGAGCGGCTGGAGCGGGATCTCGGCCACGCCAACCCGTTCACCCTCGCCTATCAGAGCCGCGTCGGCCCGGTGGAGTGGCTGAAGCCCTACACCGATGACGCCCTGCATGAACTGGGGGAATCGGGGGTGAAGGACCTGGTGGTGGTGCCGATCAGTTTCGTGAGCGAGCACATCGAAACGCTCGAAGAGATCGACATCGAGTACCGCGAGATCGCCACCGAAGCAGGCATCACCAACTTCCGGCGCGTGCCGGCGCTGGACACCAGCCCCGCCTTCATCGATGGCCTCGCCCACCTGGTGCAACACGCCCTCGAAGGCCCGGAAGTGAACCTGGATCAGGCGGCGGCCCTGCCCACCAAGGTGAAGCTCTATCCCCAGGACAAGTGGGCCTGGGGCTGGAACAACAGCTCGGAGGTTTGGAATGGTCGCTTGGCGATGGTGGGTTTTTCCGCTTTCCTGCTGGAGCTGATCAGCGGACGGGGCCCCCTCCATACGCTCGGCCTGCTTTGATCTCGGACTATGCAGGGTAGTGACGATCCAGATCAAATAACACATCGTGGATATAAGCTTCGGTCCACTCGGCACCGTGGAAGCGGCTGAGCATTCCGCGCGCGGGATCCTTCTCTGCGCGATAGTGGGTGTAGCGCCGTTGGCCATCAAGCAGAAACCTTGAGCGCTCTTCTGCTACCGGTTGTGCTTCGCGCACTAGATCGACGTAGAGATTGAGGTACTCAGCAAAAGCATCGAATAGAGTGCTGCTAATTAGTGCATCTGAAGATTCACCCAGTGGCAGGCGAGCCCAGAGGAACGCTGGAGAGAAGTATGGCTCTGCTTCCGCAGGAATTGGCCCACCATGGGGCAAGAGTGGTTTCCAGCGCTCAAAGATGGGCAGCAAACGATTCCAGACAGGCTGTGTGTGAAGTGGATCCCCACGGTCGACCGGTTGCAAATCCAACGCCAGCAGGTGTCCGGAGGGCAGGGTCACCAGATCGGCGCCGAAGAACGGCAGGTCGTACCGGCAGCTGGGGTTGATCACCAGGTTGAGAACGGAAGCCGCTGCTCCAGCTTCCACACAGGCAGCCCTCACCTGGCGCAATTTCTCGGTTTGACACGCCCAGGTGGCGGTGTGGACTGCTACGGGTTGGGCCTTGGACCCAGTAGCTCCGGATTGCTCAAGAAATTGTTGGGGTATCGGGTAAGCGATGGGATTGAACTGCTGAAGCACCTTGACCGCATGCTCCAGGAAGGGCTGCCATCGCCAGTTCGAGAAATTGACGGGTTCAAGACTGTTGGAGCGGGAAGAGGTCATGGCTGACGGCTTGCGGGGAACAGGAACTCGTGCAGAAAACGATCAGACCAGGCCTTGCCAAAGTGGCTGGTGAAGAGTCCGTGGGCTGGATCGCGCTCAGCGCTATACACGTCGTAATCCTCCTGCAGGCTTTGAACCTTCTCAGCGGTGATCTGTGAAGTGCGATGGTCGGCTGCAGCGCTGAGTTGCCAGTAGCAGTCAAGAAAGAGTGTAAAAGCACTGGGCAGTGATCCCTGGGCCTGCTCAGCTCCCCCACGGCAAAAAAGCAGCCATGGTGAAAAATACTGATGAGGATCAAAGGAGCGCATCGCCTCGGCACCGTGTAGATCTGGGTAATGAGTGATTAGCTCGCGTAGCCCTTGATAATAACAATCCAGGTAGTCTTGATCTTGGACCAGTGGCTGAAAATCGAGCACGGCAACTAGTTTTCCGCGGGCACCAAACCAGAGAAGATCGATGCCCAGCAAAGGCTGATCATTGGAGAAATCGGGATAAGCCACAGAATTGAGCACCTGCAGGCTGTCACCGGCATCCAATCTGGTCACGCGCCAACGCCGAAATCCTGGCACCTGCCACAGCCAGCTTCGAATCACGCTCTGTTGCTTCTGAGATCGACATTCGGCCAGCCCATCGGGCGGTGGCAGGGGATGGCCCCCCGACGCTTCCAATCTGCTGGTCAGTTCCTGGAGAAAGGGATCAAACATCGTCGAGCGCAGCAGTTCAGTGGGTCAGGGACACGAGACGGGTGGCCAGGGCCTCGGCACTGGCTCGAACCGCTTGAAGATCCTCAACAGATGGGCAACGCAGCTCCGTGCAATAGGTGGTCATTGACACACCATCGAGGCACTGCACCGAACTCACCCGCATGCGCACCTGATCTGTCACAAACCAGCAGCGCTCCGTGCCCACATTGCTGTCGTAGCGGGTCGTCACCGTCATCACGCCATCAGGGGAAAAAGCGTATTCACTGAGCACCGGCTGTTTCTCCACGTAGCCCTTGTCCCGCACTAGGAATCCCCGGGATGGATCGCCTTCGATCGGGATGTCAATGACTACAGCGGCCTGGTCTTCGGTTCGGGCCAAGGGTTTGAGATTGCTCTCCCACCAGAAGCGAGCTCCTCCAGCGGCCAGGCCTGGGTCAATGTCGAGGGCCTGGCAGATCTGCTCCACGGTAGGATCAAAACAGCTGAAAGGCTCGATCACGAGGTTGGAATCGCCAGATTCGTCGTCCTGATGGTCGAGGTGATGGACAGCTCGACGAGTCAGCCAGACCCCACGACTGGCCTCCAGGAACTCACGCATGGATTGGGCAGGTGCCATGGTTGCAGAGGCAGCAGTGAATGGGAAAGGGCTAGGCCAGCTCAGCGATCTGGAGCTGGAGCTGGGCCAGAACCGACTCGATCCTCTGAAGCTCGGGATGCTGGGACAGGGTGAAGGCCACCTGCTGCTGCGGCATTTTCAGCTTCTGGCCCATGCCTGTGACGTCGCTCACAATCCGATCTCGGAACGCCATGAGCTGCTCAATGGCCTCCTGCAGCTCCTCGCGGCTCGGAGACGGCTCAGCAATGGCGTCGGCCGTGACCGGATCAAAACTGGCGCTGGACATGGTGGAAGCTCACTGGCGTGCCTCAGCTTATTGGCGAGCTGTCCATCAAACGCCAACCCCTGTGAGCACCGGATGCTAATCCGGAACAAAAAATAAAGAAGCCGGTTTTCCCTGGCAATGGCGAGCGGCATCTCCGCCCACCGCCTCCCAGAACCACTGCGAGCACTAGGGCCAGAGAGTTTCGGCGACGGGGATGACGAAAGTTTGCGTGATGCATCGGATCGGGAAAGGGCTGGGGGGGATGGCCGTAGTTTTTGCAAGTGCTCAGGTGAAAAGAGCGGGAATCGCCAAGCCCTGGTCTTTCTCCACATCGGGACCACCCGACGCTCCGCCTAAGCCTTCTCCTCTCGTTCCGACCCCCATGCTCGACGCCTTTTCACGCGCTGTCGTCAGCGCCGATGCCAAAACCGCGCCCATCGGTGGCGGTGAGTTGGCCGCTCTCCGTAACTACGTGGCTGAAGGCAACAAGCGCCTCGACGCTGTGAACGCCATCACCAGCAATGCCTCCTGCATCGTGTCCGATGCCGTGACCGGCATGATCTGCGAAAACACCGGCCTGATCCAGGCTGGCGGCAATTGCTATCCGAACCGCCGTATGGCTGCCTGCCTGCGTGATGGCGAGATCGTGCTGCGTTACATCAGCTATGCCCTGCTGGCCGGCGATGCCTCCGTGCTGGATGACCGCTGCCTGAACGGCCTGAAGGAAACCTACATCGCCCTCGGCGTACCCCTGCAATCGGCTGGTCGCGCTGTGGCTATCATGAAGGCCTCTTCCACGGCTCACATCAACGAGACCAACACCAGCGGCACCAATCCTGTTGAGACCCGTTTCCGCAAGATGGAAACCGTGAAGGGTGATTGCTCCGCCTTGGTTGCTGAAGCAGCCTCCTACTTTGATCGCGTGATCGGCGCGCTGAGCTGAGCCCACAAGGTATCAGCTTTGATCTTTTAAAAATCCAAACTTCTCCTGCTGAGATCCACAATGAAATCTGTTGCAACCACAGTTGTGACCGCCGCTGATGCCGCTGGTCGCTTCCCCTCCCAGAACGACCTCGAGGCCGTTCAAGGCAACATCCAGCGTGCCGCTGCGCGCCTGGAAGCCGCTGAAAAGCTTGCCGAAGGTCTGGACAAGGTGACCAAGGAGGCAGGCGACGCATGCTTCAGCAAGTACCCCTACCTCAAGCAGGTCGGTGAGGCTGGCGAGAATCAGACCAAGGTGGACAAGTGCTACCGCGACATCGCGCATTACCTGCGTCTGATCAACTACTGCCTCGTGGTTGGCGGTACCGGCCCCCTGGATGAGTGGGGCATCGCAGGCGCTCGCGAGGTCTATCGCACCCTGCGTCTGCCAACGGCTGCCTACGTGGAAGCGCTGACCTTCACGCGCGACCGGGCATGCTCCCCTCGTGACATGAGCCCCCAGGCTCTGAACGAGTTCAAGTCCTACCTGGACTATGCCATCAATGCGCTCTCCTGAGCCTCATTTTTGATGATGACATCTGGGGGCCCCAAGGCCCCCTTTTTCATGTCTTGTTTCAGGCTTTCCATCGGCGGGTCGTGGCGGTCTAGGTTCCCCTTCCCAGCCTCAAAAGAGCGACTACTTCAATGCCACACCCCCCCGATCTCGATCAACTGTTTGCAGATCTTGCCCATCCCAACCCCTACATTCAAACGCGCGCCTTCACGGCTATGGTCGAACACTGGCCAGACGAAGCAATCCCGCGTTTGATCGCGCTCCTGGATCAGCCGGATGTCTCTCTGCGTCGAGCTTCTGTTCGGGGGCTTGGGGCCTTCGGTGCGCGCTCGATGCAGCCGATTGCTGAGTGCTTCAGCACCAGTAGCGATGACACGGTGAGGGCAAGTTGCATTAAAGCCTACGCCCAGTTGGCTTCCAACTACGCAGGTCAAGCGTTTACTGAGCAGGCCATGGCGGTTTTGCGTGAAGCCCTTGATGATCGCTCACCTGTGGTTGCGGTCGCAGCCGTCATGGCGTTAGGTCAGGTGGGTCGCCAAGCGGTGCCTCTCTTGCTGCAGGTGAGTCGCGGTAACAATCCAGCTCAAGGAGTTGCAGCGGTCAATGCGTTGGCACAGATCGATCATCCTGCTATTGAGCCAGCCTTACAGCAGCTGCTTGATGACCCGGCAACTGATGATTACGTGCGGGAGACTGTGAGCTCGGCCCTGATCAGGATCGAGGATCTAAAGGCGCGTCAATACGATAGCTGACTTGGCTTGAGGATCAAGATCAGATCCTTTCGAGCTGGCTGATGGAAACTCGTAACACGGCCGACACATCTGATTCGTGCTCGCACTGGAGGTGCTCGCGCAGGGCTGGTAACGCGTCGCTTGCTTTTAGCTTCATCAGTGAAAGAGCTGCGTTCTTGCGCACCTGGCCCGCTTCGTCATTGAGGAGCGGGATGAGGTGTGGTGTTGCCCAACAAGAATCATGCAGCTTGCCGAGCAAGGTGGTTGCCTCGGCCCGCACATCGACATGCTGATCGCTGAGCGCACGAATCAGGAGATCTCTTGCGGATTCATCCCCCTGAGCCTGGATTTGATCGCCCAATGCAGCAATTGCGGCAGCTCTGATCTCCGCATGCTCGGAGCCTGCGGCCTCGCGCAAGGCTTCAGGGGCCCGCGCGCCAACAAAAGCAAGCCCCCAACTGGCCAAGCCCAGTTGCATTGAACTGCTTTTGGGGTTGATCAGGACGCCCAGGAGTGCATCAACGGCTTCCGCGCCCAGTGCAGCCATAGCTCCCACGGCAGACCCCTGAACCACAGGGTCAGGGTCATGCAGGAGGGCGTTCAGCAGGACTGGTAAAGCCTGTGGATCTTCGATCAGCGTGAGGGTCTTGGCGGCGGCACGCCGCACCGTGACGTTGTCGTGGCCTTCAAGGGCCTTGCAAAGGGCTGGCACGGCTGCTTCGCCAACGACACCGAGGCTTTCAGCGAAGGTGAGTCGCATCAGACCACGCCGGTCGCCCAGGCCCGCCACCATTCTTTCGATGCTGCTGCTGCTGGCATCAGGCACCTGTCCGCACCGGAGCTGGTGCTTGAGCTCCTCCGCCAGTTGGCTGGCTTCCTCTTCGCTCAGTTGGAGGGGTTGCCCGCTGATCGGCGAGCATTGGCTGTCATTCACGGTTGCTGGCTAGCGGGTGGAAGCATTATCAAGTTCCATTGGCGGCCGCCTAGGGTCGTTGTAACACACGGCATCGGCATGACCTGCTTCGTTCTGTCCCATAACCTCCAGGTACAAGAGCCGGGCGTACCACCCTTCAACGCGGTGGACCTTGCAGCAGGGTTGAAGGCGCACGCTTCTGCGATTGTTTCGGCAGAGCCGTTGGATCATCCCCATTGGCTCATTCGCATCGAATCGGATCTGGCACCTGCGGATCTGGCCCTTGACTTGATCCAGGCATGGCGGGGGTTTCGGCGGGCCTGCGGCCATACCGATGGGCATCAATTGCTGGCCCTTGGCGGGCGCAAGGACAGTCCCAGCTCAGCGGGTTCTCCCCTGACGCTTGGGGCCTGGGGTGTGGATGTGGTGGAAACGATGGACGGCCCAACGTTTTTGCGCGCTATCGGCTGGGAGGCCCTGAAGCAGGGGCGTCCTGCCGATGCCGTGTTCGCGATGCAAGGCTGATTAGGAGACGCGCGACCGACGCTGCCTCTTTCCAGCAACCAGAGGCTGTTTCTCCGTTGACACCGCTTCAGGGGGGGTCTGGGCTGGAGGAGCTTGAGTGCTTGTGGCCCCCTGCACGGACACATCCTGCACCCCTGCTCCTTGGTGATTGATGAGATCCAGTGTGCGGCTGAGTAGTTCGTAAGGAACGCACAACTGTTGTGGTGAATTCAGCCTTGCACCCTTGCCAAGGCTCAATTTGATCACATAGGAGTTGGTTAGAAAAGGCCCCATGCTGGCAGGAACAACGATGTCCCATTCTTCACCAACATCAAGCAGACCGCCAATATATGGAAAGTTCTTAACGAACGGCCTGCTTGGGCGACCTGACCTGCAATGGTACTAGGTGTGAATCTAGGGCCCGCCCTGCAGCGCCATCCGTGAGCCGTTTCGACAACATCCATCTTGGCCTCACCCAGCAGGAGGCTCTGCGGATTTTAGAACAGCCTCTTGAGGCACTTGAATCGGCCAGCGATTACTACATGGCGGCCTCCCACCTGATTAATTTTCCTGGAGACTCCACCGAGAAAGCCCTCCTGCAACTCCTTGCCGTTGATTCCGAAGAGCAGCCCATCCGTTTAGCCCAGCGTAAGGCGGTGGAGGTGCTTGGTCGTCTGAATGCACAACAAGCAATATCGGCTATCGGTTGTTGCCTCAAGAGTGACGATCCCTACCTCGTTGAAAATAGTGCCTGGGCTCTTGAGCAATTGGGTTGTATGGATTCAATGTTGCATCAGGTGATGATCGATTGCCTGGCTGATCCTGCCCAGAATCGTCGGGTTTTAATCCAGAGCCTGGCTGGATTGAAGGTTCGCTCTGCCTTGGCTGCGATTCAAAGCCTCCAGAACGATTCCAATCCTGGTGTTCGCGGGGCAGCTCTATGCGCCATTGCCCTGCTATCAGATCAGCGTGATCAGTTACTGGCCCTTGAAGACCATCTCACTCTGCCGAATCAGATGGATCGCCAATCGGCTATTCAGGATGTGATCAATGCTGGAGCTACTAATCTTCTCCCGAGTGTCCTACAGGCACCGGTTTCCCCCGTATTTCGGATGCGTGCTCTCAAGGCTCTCTGGCCGGAGGGTGCAATGGAATGCGACGGGATGGCATTGACGGATGCACTTGATGCTCTCATGCGTGATGATCCAAGCGCTTTGGTGTTGGTGCATCGCTATGACGATGAGCCTGACAATGCATTCCTGATCCAGGAGTTTTTTGGAACTGACTTCAGCCGCTGCTATCTGGCACTTCAGACACTGCGGCAACGGTCAACTGAGGCTCTCTGGCCTCTGTTGCGTCGAGGCTGGCTCGAGGATGCACATAATGATTATGGTGCGCATTACTTTTTTATTCGACTTTTTGGTTCCCATAAGCGATGGCCCATGGAAGCGATGGCGATGATTACAGAGTGGCTCGTAGAGGCGGTTGACAACCCAAGGCCGCAATTCGTGAAATCAAAGGCTGCAGCACTATTGGCTTTGGCATCATTAAATCCCCTACTTTGTAAGAGGCATCTCAGCCGATGGGAAGATGTCGAAGTCACACCCTGGTGGGAATGTCGCTATGCGGCAGCAATGGCTCAAGAATTGATCGATTCTGGCGAAGATAGTAAAGTAATCCATGGTAAAGAAAACCATCCCTACGTGGAGGCTCGCCTTCAATTGTTGCGGCCCATCAGCGGTTAATTTCCGAAAAACGGGTGCTCTTGCCTCCACGGCTGGCCCAATACTGGACAAGTTCTTCTCCGCCAGGTCTAGGTATAGAAGCCACAGCCCTCAACACTTTGAATGATCGGTTCGGTCCCATTGGCCAATTTCCCACGGCGCGCACCTCCCTCACGTGCCCACCACAATCCAGCATGCACTGTTCGAATCGTTCCACGTGCGATTGATCAACAGTTTCAAAGATGAAGTCTGTGCCTAGGCAGATCAAATGCTGCGATCGGATCCACGCTTTCAGTAACTTGTGAGCATCATTTTTGCGCATCACAGCGTATCTTCGCGACTCATCCTGTTATGTTTGCAGCCAGCTATCGTCTAACTGGTCTGCAAAAGATTGAATTCTTGCAAAATGTAGCATCCCATGCTCTGAACCCCAGATCGGGGCGTCAGTGAGTGGGTCAAAGCCACGATCTCGACTGCTCCAACGCTCCTGATTGAGCTGCACTTCGCTGACAAGATAGGTGAGTTTCCCATCGCGAGGAATCACACAGTTGTGACCCGGCTCAAGCTCACCAAGGTACGATCCAGGCTCAACGCATCGAAAATGCATGGCGCACCCGCATCGCTTGATGAGGGAATTGGCATCAATCGACTGGAGAAGTTCAGGATACAGCCCAGCTCCGGCGGTCCGTTCCGGCTGCTCAAGCCCAAAATTCTCAACAATGTGAACATCATCACATCGGCTCAGGCGATGAACTCCTTGTCGGTATGGGCGCCACGGATCGTGGTCGTAGCTCTGTTCAGAATAAATGCCCGGTGCACGGAGCACCTCCCAGGGGAGGGGCATGAAGAAGATATTAATGCGCGCAAATTTTGAAGGATCTTGCTGGGCCTGATCAAGGTTGCTATAATGGCCGCAAAGAGTTCTGGCGAAGAGAAGAGAGGAGTCCATGACTAGAACACCTCCTATCTTAGAGACTAAGGCGCCGGACTTCTGACGAAAATGAAGTCTGTAGAACACCAGAGCCTTCCGAGGTTCTCAGCACCGAAGAACGACAGCGCACATGTTCTGATACGAACCAGATTCTCTCCTCTGCGATGGATTGCCCGTAGCGCGTTGTGAGTGTAAACGTGCCATCGGAAAGAAAGCAATATTTCCCGATGGCTTGCTCAGGTTCAGCGTACCCTACACTGCGAAGCAAAAGACCTTCTTCTGCATTTGTAGGAAATGGCACCAACACACATGATCCCTGACTGACGAGCGATGGATCATCAGGCTCCCAGTCACTCTCCGCACTCCACTCCATATAAAAGGGTGAACAAGGCTTGACGTTTGGCTCTTCAGCGATTGCTATCAGATCAGTTACCTTGGGATCATCAAGTGAAAGCTGCTTGATCGTAATATGACTCAGTACTTCCTCAAATTGTCGAAATGCAAGCGAATGGCCACTTCTCATACAGCGCCAATTCCCTTCGCTCTGCAAGACAAATGTTTCGAGATTCATTCTTTACCTCGATTTCCAAGCGTCAGATTCAACGTTCGCCTTTCTGCAGAGTTTGAGAGTTGTGTACCATGTAAACGAGGGACTCCACCATTAGGGCCGTAGCCATGGAAATGCCACTCCCTGAATGTCCTGCAGGCCTTTCACATGGGCCCTTTTTCTGTTTGTATTGGCGCGGGGATAGAGGCATTTGACTTGTTCAAGCAGAATTCGATGGCGATTGAGCTTTGGGAAAATAACCATTCCCAACTATCCAGCCGTTTACTGACGCTACTGGGAAATGGGGCCTGGATTGACTCCAGGCCCGTGGTCGTTAAGTATTTGCAATAGAAAGGATGCGTCCGCCTCGTTTCTGGATGCCTTGAATCGCTGTCGTCAGGGAACTGTAGGGAGCGATCGATGTCTGCACGGAACGGCGACGCATGCCCACTGGGTTCGCAGTGGTCCAGGTGATGGCGTAACGCTTGCTGTCTCGATTTCCAGGCCCTGGGACCTTGCTGCCAGCAAAGAATGCAGTGCCGGTGCCAATGCTGCTCAGAAGCACGGACTGATGGCTTCCGTCAAATCCGGCGAAGCCGTTGCCAAGGGCCTTCGAACGGACGTAAGTGGCGTTGCTTTCACCGATTTGGCTTTGGCTGCCGCGCATGTGGGGTACATCATCGAGCCCAAAGGCGTCGATGTATTCCACGCTGAAGGTGTAGCTGTTGATTTCAGCTTCATAACCTTCGTTTGCAAGTCGCTGCACATGCTCGCTAACCTCAGCTTGATTGCGGGGTGCGCGACCTAGGAGGTGCTTGAAGTTGAGCTCCACGAAGCGATAGGGTCCATTCTTGTCCAGGAAAAGACGGCGGTAGCTGTCTGATAGGGCAAGGGCGGTCACCAGCCCCTGGACGTTGAGATCGCCGTTGATGTAAAGGCTTTCTGCAGTGGCGTTACGATCTTCCTCCATCAGATGGGCATTGCCGAATACCTGGCGGTAGGCCGCACGGATAATGGCTTGTGCCGACTCTTGACGGAGACTGGCATCAGCTATAGCGATTGTAGCTTCAGGCATGGGAGGAGACAGATTGAATGTTTTTGAGTTGGCGAGAACGTAGTCTTGATCGCCTTGTAGCAATCAGAGCACTTCAGTGATCGAGAGGATCCGACCACCTCGGCGATGGACATAACCGAGCTGGCTGGTCATGTCTTTCCCTGAGACGAGATAGGTCGCATTCGGCGTGCGCTGCCGGCCTCCCGCAGGCTGGGCCTGAACGACAATCCGATAGCGCTTGCCTGTTGGCTCGGTGGTGCCAGCGTTGGCACCGATGCGGTTGATCCTTTGCGACGTGTTAGACCAATTGCTGGGCACCGTATTGGTGGCCACCGACATCACCAGATTCGATGCAGATTGGACTGTGTCGCTCGATGCATAGCCCCCTACCAGCGAAAGATGACGGTTGAATGCTAGTTGGGAGCGACCTTGTTCTGAGCTGATACGAGCAAACGGGATGGTGTTCTCGCCAAACAGATTCTGGTATTCATCGCCATCAATATAGCTGTTGATTTCGGCTTCGTAGCCTTCGTTGGCGAGTCGTTGGATGTGCTCGCTTACCTCTGCTTGAGTGAGTGGAGCTCGACCCAGAAGATGTTTGAAGTTGAGCTCCACAAAGCGATAGGGCGCGTTGCTCTCAAAGAAGCGGCGCCGGTAATCAGGAGAAAGAGCAACTGCACGTACAAACTCACGCGTGTTGAGCCGACCCTCCGCGAACTGGCTCTCTGCTGTGAGGCTCCGCTCGCTTTCCATCAGATGGGGGTTGCCCATCACCTGGCGATAGGCTGCACGTATCAGCCCGGCAATTTGATCAGCGGACTCACCACCGCTGCGCTCAAACACCTCCTGATCTCGTTGGCCAAGACCGAAGCCGACGTAAAGATCGCCGCGCATCGGTGCGGAGTCACCCCCATCGGCATTGATACGCCTGACGGGCTCAAACATCCCACGGGTACCTCCCGCCAATGATCGATTCACGCTGCCTGCGTTTCCAGACCTGTAGACTTGAGCCGGGACCTTGATCGAGAGGCTGTAGCCTCTTGCAAGGTTACCCAATAGCTGACTCTTATTCCCCACAGCGGTATCACTTCCTGCGAAGTTCTGCTCAAGAGCCGCCATCCGGTTGAAGGCAGACTGTGGCTGACCCAGTGGAGAATTCCAGCTGGTGGGATAAGGAACAGTGTCTTCACCAAATGTCTGCAAATACTCATCGGAATCAAGGTAGCTGTTAATCTCACCTTCAAAACCAGAGGTGGCAACCGTTGCTACATGGGCACTGATCTCGGCTTCGTCCTGCGGCGGGCGACCAAGGAGATGCTTGAAGTTGAGTTCAACAGCACGATGCGGAGACACCGCATCAAAATAGCGAGAGCGATAAAAACTTGATAGCGCAAGGCGGCGCACGAATTCACGAACGCTGATATCTCCATTACGGAGTTGTGATTCGGCACTCAGCAGACGCTCACTCTCCATCGGCTGAACATTGCCGAATACTTGGCGATAGGCAGCAATCACCGCTAGCTGATAGGAGGCGTTATCGCTGGCTGTGAACGCCCCAAGTCCGTTCAGATCTTGCTGGTTTCTGTATCGATCATTGCTAGTTGCTGCGTCTGTAGCCTGATGGTTCGGCCTTCGCGAAAAGCTGGCAGGTGAGTCTAGTAATTGAATAGCACCAAATCCAAGTGCCGGAGATTTATTCATTGACATGGCTAGGGAGGAATGAGGGACTTGGTGTGGTCGTCCTGGCATTTAACAGTCTTTTAGAGCTGTCATAGTGCTGACGTGGATGCACAGAAGTCTATGGACATTCATGAAAAAGAGAGCCGATCTTTGCCCTCACTCGGAACTTGTCAAGCAGGGGTAATACTAGCTATTTTTCCTCCCTCACGATGAATGCGCTGATACTGCTCTGATAGCTTGTTGTAGGGAACAAAATAGACACGATTGGACTTCGTGTATCGGGAGACACGCCGCACATTATTTGCACGATATGCTGTGACTTCAACCCGATAGACTTTTCCTTCTTGCCCTGCGCCAACGCCACTGCGAGTAGCGGCATCGCCGAGGTTTGGTGATGGACGAAAACTCCATCCCTGTGAATCGATCGATGACGGTGCCACCACCGGGAGTGGGCGGTTTTGGTAGGCTGCACCTCCCAGCCGACTCTGGATCCCAGCGAGGTTTCCCTTCAGGCTGCTGCTGCTGTTTCCCCGCAGTAGCTGGAACGACCATGTGAACTCCTGGAGAGTGGCGCAGGATTCAGTCCTCCAGCCCCGCTGGTACGGGACTGTCCATTCACCAAAGGTGTTCTGGTATTCATCAGAGTCGAGAAAACTGTCGATGTCTGATTCATAGCCGCTTGCATCAAGTCGCTCTGCGTGGCGGCGCATTTCCTCAAAGCTAGCGGGCGCACGCCCAAGTAAATGGCGAAACGCCAGTTCTATATAGCGGTATCGAGCGCACGCATCAAAAAAACGTGTGCGATAGAGTTCACTTTTTGCAATGGTGCGCACGAATTCACGCACGCTGATCTCGCCTAATTTGAATTGTGATTCGGCAACCAGCTGACGCTCGCTGTCCATGACATAAGCATTTCCGAGGACCTGCTTGTATACAGCACGGATCAGAGCTTCCTTGGTGGCGTCATCATCACCAGGCGCCAACTCCAGGGGTGCCTCGCAGTCTTGAGCGAAGCGTTCAACACCGAGAATCGAGGCGGGGCCGAATGGCATGGGTGCGTGGGCGAAGCGATATCATTATCCAAGACTCATCGGACAAGCTTGCTGGTTGCTTTATAAAACTCAACTCCTTCTGACTGACTGCACCCTCCAGTGATGTGGGTGCCCTTTTGTCCCTTGGACGCCCTAGTTGGCAGTTCAGCGCTTCGCAGTTTTCGTGTCGCTTTCACTCAGCACCGAAGCGACTCCAGAGAGGCCCGAGTTGTCGTACGAGTGAATGGGTTCCAGCAATCAAGCTCGGTGTGTGGCCGTGATAAAAGGTTTGTCAGTTGCTCAGAATTGATCCCGGAGGCCCAACTAAAATCAGCCCCCTGAATGCTCTCTGCAGTCTCTATGGATGTGTTACTGAAATCAGCCGCGCGTAAATCGGCCTGATTCAGCTGGCTACCCGTAAAGCGTGCTCCTTTACAGCTGCACCCTTGTAGCTTTGCAAAGCGAAGATCAGCCCCCACCAAGCATGCACCAACTAGCACAGAGCCACTAAGGTCGCAGCCACTGAGATAGGCCCCCATGAAACTACTTTCAGTTAAGTCCATACTCCTTAAGTCGGCACCATTACAAAATGCCCCATTCAGATAAGCCTTGGGTCCGACTGCTCCAGATCTGAATTGATTAAATCCCTCGGGAAACTTGCTGTTCATATCATAACGAGCTAACTTGAGATTGCAGCCATCAAGCTGGCAGCCAGAAAGATCAGCGCCCCTTAGATCAGCTCGGCATAGTTTAGATTCTCTTAGGTCTAGAGGGGTTAGTACTCGATGTGACCAACGGGCTCCGCGGGCATCAAGCGGCACTTGATTGACCATTTCAGGTTCGCAGGTCTCTGGGGGATGCCATTGCTGTGGATTCTCTGGTAACAAAGTGATTTTGAGTTGGGCTTCAGGATGCATAGGAAGAGTTCTTTCTGGTTGTCTTAAGAATTTCTTATACCTCTTGCATTCTAGAGGACAAATCGGGTTGGCCGAATGTCCTGCTACAACCTTAATGCCTGATGGTAGTTCTCGAGTAGTCATTCACTCTTTGGGTTTAGCGCGCATATCAAGTCATCAAACGCACCTTGAGCGCAGGTACTTTCACGCTCATAGCCTGATCTTCTAAGTCTATTGACTGAGAGATTCTTTAATTCTGTCAAGACGTGCAAAAGCGCTTTTACGGGAACTCCCAATACCATATAGAGTTCCAATAATGATTTCATACCTGCCTTGTCGGTAATTACTGTGCAATTAGACGCCACCCCATAAGTCACTACTCTGATAAATTGCTCGCAGTCTCTCCAGCAGGCCGCTGCTCTGTGCTCAGGAAAAAGCTCTCCCCCTTGCGCTATCAATCCTGGTTGCTTGTGTAGTAGCGACGCGCTCGCTTCAGCAATCATCTTAGGCGACTTCTCGATTAACTCGATAACAGCTTTCTCTGAACCTTTGCAAATCGCACAGATATATTCTATCTCGTTTAGGCTCAGTGGACGCCTTGCTGAATCAGCAGTCCTGATAATCGTTCGAACTTCAACGGGTATCGTCTCTCTTGAGCCAAGTCCGCATACATTAGCCTGCCTGACAAGAAGATTAATCTTCGCTCTATATTCGGTTTCTGTTGTTATGAACATGAGCCGAGTGGAGTTGCGGACAATGTCTTGTTGCGGTCCAAGTAGAATGCCCATACAGTCGATTCGCCTAATCCATAGCAGCGATCGCAAGCTAGGCTGGCTAGCTGGGCTACTACACCGATTGCTTCCAAAAGCGCCTTGGCTTCTTTCTTTCCAGACACAAAAGTTGTCCGAATAGAAGAACCTACGACCCAGGTGAGGCGCGTCTGCTTTAACTCGCCATCGCCATCCTCGCATGCAACGAGAAGATTAGCTTCACTGGGATCAGTCAAGAAATGAGATCTCCAAAGCGATATGTCGTCGCTCCTGAGGTCAATGCGAAGACGCATAGCTCCTGAGTTGTATATAATCTCCGCTCCTTCTCCTGCTTGCTTTATTAAGTGTATGATCTGCTCGGGCTGCTGGAACGTCATGTTAATGAAAAGATGAGGTAAAGACAAATGCGGAGGCTTCTTTGCTTATCAGAATGATATCGAATGGTCCAACAGAATAATCTATGCCCTAAAATAGTAGTGCGCAAATGCTATAGCAGATGGCATGCATTCTTGCCTGAGCTGCACTTGCTAGCTGCATTATTGTTTTATAAACTGCAGCTTCAAGCCCTAGCCTTCAAAAGAAAGGGCTCCCACATGGGGAGCCCGAGATTGTAAAAATCCGTTATATGCAATCAAACTAGGGCGTTGATTGCATAGTCCAAGTAGTTATTGGCTTCAGTGGCTGGCTCACCAGAAAGTCCATGATTGGCTTTAATATAATTGAGGGCTTCTACGTACCACGAAGGAGACAGCTCAAAGGCACGGTTGATTTCATCAATGCCAGCAATCAGATACTCATCCATCGGCCCAGTGCCACCAGCTACGAGGCAATACGTAACCATTCTCAGGTAGTAGCCGATATCACGGCTGCATTTTGCTTTGCCACGGGCATCAGCAGCGTAGTTGGCACCCTGCATCTGGGTGGTGTAAGGGAACTTGCTGTAAACGGCTTGTGCAGCACCATTGACAAGACTGTCCGCATTCGCTGTTAATCCCTTTGCTGCTGCGAGGGCGCTCTTTGCACGGTTGTATCGACCGAATGCCGAGTTGATCTCAGTGTTGCTCAGAAAGCGGCCTTGGGAATCAGCTGCTGAAACAGCTTCGGTGAGAGGGGTCTTCATGGGAGTACCTGACAAAAAAATTACTTTGTGCTTAAAATTTAGGCTACTGCCGCAGCGGCACGATCGAAGTAGGTGCCGATCTCGCTCATCAGTGCAGAGCAGTCGCCGGCGGTAATGCCGTTGCGATCATTTGCGATCGAGATGGCGGATTCTTTCATCTTACGGACGCCTTCTGCGACGGAAGCGCCGGGCACGCCGAGGGCCAGGTAGGTCTCGCGCAGGCCGTTCAGGCAGCGGTCTTCCAGCACGGAGGCGTCGCCGTTGAACACGGAGTACGTGACGTAGCGGAGGATGATCTCCATGTCGCGCAGGCAAGCAGCCATGCGGCGGCTGGTGTAGGCGTTGCCACCCGGGGCTGTCAGGGCAGGTTGGGCCTCGAAGAGACTGCGGGCAGCGTTGGTGACGATGCTAGACGCGTTCGAGGTGATGCGGTTCACGGCATCCATACGCTTGTTGCTCTCGGCCACCATGGCGCCGAGGGCGTCGAGCTGACCGGCGTTGATGAATTCGCCACGGGCATCAGCCTGGGCGACCACCTTTGTGAAGGCGTCAAACATTGGGGGGAGGCTCCTGTTCTCGACTGGGTCAGAGAAGGGTGAAGAGGGGAATGTGAGCCCTGCCGGCAGCGGCAGCTACCAGGGGATCACGGCACCAAATCGAGTGAGCAGGCCGAAGACCGCCTCACCGCTTGGCCCAGTTATTGTTGGCCCTACCTATGGCCCCTGTCAGCAGCGCTTAACAAACAGTCATTGGCAGGCTCAGATCGCCTGCGCTGCAAGGCCTCTACAGGATGAAAGCTGGTTGCGAAACAGCCCGAAGCGGGTGCCTTGGGAGCCTTGTGTGCCCCACAGAACAGCGCGAGAGGTAGCACGCACCCTTCCCCGCCTGTCCCAGATCCCTCCTGCCCAGCGCGCAGCCATGAAAAAGCCCCCTGCAAGAGAGGGCCGAGGGCACGATCGGGGCCTTGGCCCGCTTACTTCTTCTTGCCAGCCTTGGGCGGAGCTGCAGCATTGGGGGCATTGGTTTCGATGCCACCGCTGATGTGAACACTGGTGATCTTGCCACCCATGCGCTGCACCATGCGCATGGTTTCATTCATCCGGGTGTAAGGCACGTTCATGACACATCCGCTGTGCGGGAGTAGTCGTTGTTGGCGATGCCAGTCACAGTGAATGTCACCTAACGGCCATTGCTGAAGCTGGTGCCGCGGTCGCCTGCAGAAACCTTCATCGGAGCTACGGGGCTAACGGGGAACGAAGGACCCGGTCAGTTCACCGGAGTGACACTGGCGACCCAGCCGCCTTCGCGGTGGATCTGCTGCTGGTACTCGAGAAGCCTTAATGGAGGGGCTGAAGCGCACGCGGTTGCTGCGCTTGTGCAGGCGGAAGTTGTTGAACCCGGTGATCTCCACACGGAAGGTGCGGCCCTCTTCGCCGGAACCCACGCCATGACTGGTGACGCCATCGCTGGCGACCTTGCGGAAACCGGCGGCCTTGGAGCCCGGAGCCACAACGGGCATGGGCTGCTCGGCATGCACCGCGGGATTCAGGCGGGTCTGGTTCTTGAGGATGTCGCCCTTGACGGAGGCGGCGGCACCGCGGGCCAGTTGCAGCATGTAGGAGAACTGCAGACCCTGCTGACCCACGGAGTAATTCCAGCCGTGGAGATAGGGCACACCTTCTTCACCGAAACGATCCTGATACTCGGCGCTGTCGAGCTAGGAATCGATCTCGGCGTCGTAGCCCTGCTCCTGCAGGATGGTGAAGTGGTGCAGCATCTCTGCCTTGTTCTGGGGCGCGCGGCCCAGCAGCTGCTTGAAGTTGAGCTCGATGAAGCGGTAGGGATTGCTGCTCTCGAAGAAGCGCTTGCGATACAGACCGCTCTTGGCCACCTGACGCACGAGCTCGCGCACGCTCAGGTAGCCGCGCTTGAACAGTGATTCCGGACCTTCAAGCCGCTCACTGGCCATCACGTACTGGTTGCCGAGAACCTGCTGATACACAGCACGGATCAGGGCTGCCTTGTCGTCGGAGCTGGCATTGCCCCAGTTCTCCTTGGGGCGGGCATTGGCAAAGCGTTCGATGCCCAGATAGGCAGCGTTGGCAAGGGCCATGGGAAGAGGGCGGGCGTGAGGGGGCCAGAAAGCGGCGCCTTGGGAGTGGATGCCCTGGGACATCCAGTGGCTGGCGCGCCGGGAGGATGGAAGCCGGGATCGGAGCGGATGGCCGCCGGCCCAGATGACTGCTGGATGAGCTGGATGGTGGATGGCCTGAAGGTGGCACCCACTGAAGCCGGCCCAGCAGTCAGCTGAAGGGATCGGACCGCAACGATGCGGATCCTATGGGTCTGATTCGGTCGCTAAGCAGCCCTTTCAGAATCGTTACAAAGGCTGGGTCTGGTCAGCTCGCCTGCAGTCGGTACCATCCGGCCAGAGGTTGTGTCCACGTCCCGGCTGCTGGTTATGACGTCATCCCATCCGGCTCCCCCTCCCGCTGTCGCTGGCCCAGGAGGTCCCGAGTGTTACGAGCGGCTGGCCGAGCAGTTGCACACCCTCACCCAGGTGGTGGAAACCATCACCTATCGGCTGCTGGAGTTGGAGGAGCGTCTCAGCGAGCAGGAGACCCGGCTGCAGGAGCTCCATCAGCCTGCCAGCGAGGCCGTTCAGCTCAGCGAGGGGGTTGAGCAGCGCTTTGACGACACCGAAGTGCGTCTGCTGCACCTGGAGTCGCTCCTGAATGGGATGGCGCCGACCGCCTCCCCCGGGGCGGCTCGCCACCTGCAACCGGTGCAGGGCAACGTGGGGATGCAGTCGGAACCGGACCAGCCGGCCACGATTGATGGCCCATTCCTGGAGGAGCCGGAGCAGCCCTTCATGGACGATGACGCGATCCCCGATTCTCAGCTGGACCTGGAGGAGCTGGACGACCTCACCGCCTGAAGGCCGACAGCCAGGTTTCGGGGATGTCGCCGCTGAAGTCGTCGATGCGGCTGAACTCAAACGGGCCTGCCAGGGACCCCCAGAGCTGCTCATGGGTCTGCGGATCATGGCCCGTGTCGATCGTGCGCATGCCGCGCTCATCCAGCTCCAGGCGGCTCACCAGATAGGTGACATTGCCCTTGCGCTCCACCAGGCAGCGGCAGCCTGGCTCCACCTCACCCACAAAGCCGCTGCCCTGCTCGCGCACCAGATAGGCACAGCCGTCCAGGGGGCGAAGGTCGGAGGCCTGAATCTGCTGACGCAGGTCGGCGTTCTCCACCGCTCCCCAGAAGCGCTGGTCATCGGCCAGGGCCTGGTTGTGGATGATCAGTCCTTCCCCGTTCCACTCCGGCCGCAGCACCCGGATGCGGTACGGGGCTGCAGGGTTGATCGCGTAGCTCTGTTCCAGCAGCAGGGATCCTGGCTCCAGCTGGGGCAGGGGCCTCAGCTTCACCAGGATGTGGGCGTAGAGCGGGGGATTTTCAAAGGCCTGCTGCTGGTTGCTGAAGCCCCCGCACAGGAGGCGCACCAGCCGGCTCAGGGACGTGTCCATGACGGGGACCTGTTGGGGAAAGGCGGGAACGCTGGATGATCTTGACCCACGCTCCTCAACCACCCTGCCGAAACCCCTTGTTGAGGCCCTTTGGTGAACCACTCGTGAGAGCGCGGGCGGCTGCGGGGGTGCCCTGCTCAGAGGCCAAGCAGCCTCACCCGGAAGGCGGCCACCTCGACGGCCCGCTGGGGTTGGTTCAGCTGGAACGGATGCTCGTGCAACTGCTCCTGAATCCAGGCAAGTTTCTCGGCCACGCCCAGACCGTGGCCGGGGTTGCGGCGCTCGTGCTCCTGCCAGGCTTCGTCGAAGGCCTGGGCGTAGCTGTCGGCGTTGTTGAACACCTGGTTCTGAATCACCAGGCGTGACAGGGGACTGGCACCGGGAGAGGGGGGTTCAAGCATGGGGGCTGAACCGCATGGTGTCCTGAGCGCTTGGGACATCCTGCCATCCTCCGCCGATGGGGCAACACTGCTGGCAGTTGCTCCTCCATCGTGATGCTCAGGTGCCCTGCTTCGACTTCAGGGTGCGCCCCAACCATGGGTGCCCCCGCCGATGTCACCACTGCCGTCATGCTGGCCCAGAACGATCTGGCGATCCGCATGGCGATGCTGGCGCTGAAGAGCCGAACCAACGCCGTTCAGGTGGGCCGTGTGCTGGGCCTGCTGGACGACCTCGCCGACCTTGTGGGCCAGTGTGAACAGGATCTGCAGGCCCGTTTGATGGGCTGCTGATCGTCGCCTGGCCCCTCGGCAGTAGGTTTTGGTTCTCGCCAGTAGGTTTTCGGTGGTTGCTGCAAGGAATGATTTGCACTGTTTTAAAGACTAAATCAGTGCCATCAAGCAATACAATCTATGGATGCGTGGATGGGGCAGAAAACCCATCCTGTGTGAACAATGCCAGGACCCAGATTTGAACTGGGGACACGGCGATTTTCAGTCGCCTGCTCTACCAACTGAGCTATCCCGGCCCGTCGCGTTGGCGACATTCAGATCTTAGATCACCGTCTGTCCGGCGGCGTGCGCCCCAGGCAGGCCATCCCCACCACCCGCCAGCCCATCGCTTCCAGGGCCGCGGCTGCAGCGCAGGCCGTGGCTCCAGTGGTGAGGATGTCATCCACCAGCAGCACGCTGCGGCAGCCGGCAGGCAGTGTGTCGTGGCCGGGGCGGTGCAGGCAGGTGAAGGCGCCTTGCTGGTTCTGCCAGCGCAGCTCGCGGTTCAGGCGGTGCTGGCCCAGCACCGGATGGCTGCGGCTGAGCAGGGCTGGCCGGCAGGGCCAGCGCAGCCGTGACTGGAGCTGGCGCGCCAGCAGTCCAGGCAACGGATTGGCCCGGCGCTTCCAGCTGGGGATCGGCAGCAGCAGGGGCTGTCGATCCAGCTGCTGCAGCCGCTGCACCAGTCCCGGCAGCAGGGGAGCCAGGCGTGTTGCCTGGGGCTGTTGGCGAAGCCGCAGCAGCGCCCTGCGGCCCTGGCCTGAATAGCTGACGGCGGCCCACCAGGGCAGGGGGGTGAACCCCCGCAGCCCCCGGGGTGGCAGGGGGCAGGGGGCTGGCAGCGGGGGCAGCAGCCAGTGGAGCGGATTCAGCCAGCACGGGGCGGCCTGCGCGGGGCGTGGAGACGCTGGGCTGGGCTGGGCGGCCATGGAGGCAGGCAATGGAGGCAGGCAATCCTGCCCTCAGCATTGCCTCGCCTACATGGCCCGCAGCATGGCCACCAGGGTGCGGTGGGCGTCCTCGCTGTCGCTGAGCTTGTGGTCAAAGGCCACCTCCACGTGGGCTCCATCCACCTCCAGCTCCATCGCCTCGGGACGGATGGTCAGCATGCGGGCCTGCTGCGCCGCGCTGATGGATCCGTAGTGGCGGGCGTAGGCCAGCACGGCCTCAGGGTGATCGTCGTTCATGTGACGACAGATCCGATCGCTCACGGCGGGGGTGAGGGGGTCGGCGGCCATGGCAGAGGGGGGAGGTGGCAGGCTGATTCTGGAATGGGCCTCAGCTGCCCGCGTAGCGCAGCCACAGCAGCCAGCCCAGCCGGATGGCGCTGAAGCTCACATAGCCGGCCAGCACCACGAACAGGGCCATCGACAGCCAGGTGCGTAGCTGATCCTTCATGGCCTCGAGAGTGCGGTTGCGGCCAGTCTGGCCATGCCCAGGGCGGCACTCAAGCCAGGCCGGTTGAGCACCGGCAGGCCGCCCAGTTGCTGGGCACGGATGTGCCGCCACTGGGGGTTCACCGCCCCGCCGCCCACGCTGATCACCCGTTCCACCGCGGGGGCGCCCAGGGACTGCAGGCGCTGCCAGCCCGCCGCCTCAATGCGGGCCAGGCCCTCCAGCAGCCCCTGCAGGTAGCGCACATCGCTCACGGGGCGGGGCTCCAGCACGGGCTCCAGGCTGGGGTCGTCCACCGGGAACCGCTCGCCCCGGCGCGGCAGGGGGCGCAGCTGCAGGCCACTGGGGCGACTGGGGTCGATCTGCCGGCTCAGCTCCCTGAGTTGGGCGTCGTTGTAGAACCGCCGCAGCACGCCGGCCCCGGCGTTGGAGGCGCCGCCCACCAGCCAGCGGCCGGCCAGCCGGTGGCAGCTCACGCCGGGCCCCTCGATCGGCCGCGGGCTCCACTGTTTGAGCACCAGGGTGGTGCCCAGCACGGCGACGCCGTCCCGGAGCTGGGGATCCGCCGCCAGCACGGCCGCATTGGCATCCGTGCTGCCCGCCACCACGCGGCAGGCCAGGGGGAGCCCCAGCCTCTTGGCTGTGCTGGGCTGCAGGGTGCCGAGCATCTCTCCGCTGGAGCGCACCGCAGGCAGGCCGCCGCTCCAGGGCTGCTCGCCAATGGCTCCACGCCAGCAGCGCGCCTGCAGATCCCAGCCCAGACGCAGGTTGTTGCCCTCCTCCCCCCAGCGCCAGTCGCCCAGCAGCCAGCCCATCAGCCAGTCGGCCTGATGGCGCAGCAGCCAGGGGCCCGGCTGCCCGGCCGCTGTGGCGGCCCCCAGCAGGGCCAGGGCACGGGCCAGGCTGCCGCTGGCTCCGGCCGCCGATCCGCCCCCGGCGATGGCCTGGGCTGCGGCGGCCTGCGCCGGGCAGGCCTGGTGGTAAGGCAGGGCCTGGTGCAGCGGATCGGCGGCCAGGTCGCCATTGGGGCGGCAGAGCAGCAAGGTGCCGGAGGTGCCGTCGATGGCGATGGCACCCACCTGTTGGCGGAGCTGGGGTGGCAGTTGCCGGGTGAGGGTGATCAGCCCCTCGCGCCAGCCGTGCGGATCAACGAATGGGCGTGGATAGGCGCCGCCCCATTCCCCGATCCGCCCACCTGCTGGGGTTGCCAGGGCAATCCGCATGCCGCTGCTGCCCAGGTCCACCCCCAGGGCCAGGCCGGGCGCTGCCGCCATCGGGCCTGCGACCGGATCAGGCGGCGATGCGGCTGGCGGTGGCCTGCTTGAGGGTGGCGGCAATGGCCTCCACGTTCTCCCAGGGCAGGTTGAGGTCGCCGCGGCCGAAGTGGCCGTAGGCGGCCACGTCCTGATAGAAGCGGCCGCCACGCTGTTGGGGCAGCTGGCGCAGGCCGAAGGTCTCGATGATGGCGCCGGGCCGCAGGTCGAAGTGCTCCTGCACGAGGGCGGTGAGGTCTGCATCCGCCAGGGCACCGGTGCCGAAGCTCTCCACCAGGATGCTCACGGGTCGGGCCACGCCGATGGCGTAGCTGAGCTGCACTTCGGCCTTCCTGGCCAGGCCAGCGGCCACCAGGGCCTTGGCCACGTAGCGGGCGGCATAGGCGGCGGAGCGGTCCACCTTGGTGGGGTCCTTACCGGAGAAGGCGCCACCGCCGTGGCGGGCATAGCCGCCGTAGGTGTCCACGATGATCTTGCGGCCGGTGAGGCCGGCATCGCCCTGGGGGCCGCCCACCACGAACTTGCCAGTGGGGTTCACCAGGAAACGGGTGGCATCTTTGCTGGGTTTGAGGCTCAGATCGCTGGTGGCGGGTTCCACCACGTGGCTCCAGAGATCGGCGGCGATGCGCTCACGCAGGGCCTTCTCCTCGGAGACCGCCGTGCCATCGGGCAGGGCGATCTCAGCGGTGTGCTGGGTGGAGATCAGGATCGTGTCGATCGCCACCGGCACGTCGTCTGCGTAGACGACGCTCACCTGGGTCTTGCCGTCGGGCAGCAGGTAGCCGAGCGTGCCGTTGTGGCGCACTTCGGCCAGGCGGCGTGCCAGCCGGTGGGCCAGGCTGATCGGCAGCGGCATCAGCTCGGGCGTTTCATCGCAGGCATAGCCGAACATGATTCCCTGGTCGCCCGCGCCGATCAGGTCGAGGGGATCGCCCTCGTGGTCGTCGGCCTCGTTCACCCCCTGGGCGATGTCGGGCGACTGCTGATCGAGGGCCACCAGCACGGCGCAGCTGTTGGCATCGAAGCCGCCGGCCCTGGCGCCGCTGTAGCCGATCCGTTCGATCACGCCCCGCACGAGGGTGTTGAAGTCCACCCGGGCGGTGGTGGTGACCTCGCCGGTGATCAGGCAGAGGCCGGTGTTCACCACGGTTTCGCAGGCCACCCGCGAGGCCGGATCCTGGGCCAGCAGGGCGTCGAGCACCGCATCGCTCACCTGGTCGCAGATCTTGTCGGGATGGCCCTCGGTCACCGATTCCGAGGTGAAGACATAACGGCGGGCCATCAGCAGCCTTCCTGATGCAGAGGTGCCACACCCTATTCCTACCCCCACGGAGCGTGCCACCACTCCCGACCCCATGGATCGGGATTTCTCGGCCGCTTCAGGCCTGGACGGTGAGCTCACTCCAGTGGTGCACCTGGGCAAAGCTGGGGTCGAGGCGGGGGCGGCGGCTCCAGGCGGCGGTGTAGCCCAGCACCACCGCTACCCCCGCGGCGCGCGCCATGCGCAGATCGCTGTTGGCATCGCCGATCAGGGCGCAGGCGCCGGCCGCAACCCCCAGCTCGTGGCAGAGGGCATGCACGGCCAGCGGATCCGGTTTGCAGGGGCTGTGGTCCGCGCTCCAGCAGGCCTGAAAGTGGCGGCCCAGCTCCTGGCTGGTCAGAAAGGCCTGGATGCCTGCCAGCTCGTCGTTGCTGATCACTGCGCAGCGCACATCTGCGGCGGCCAGCTGCGCCACCAGCGCGTGGAGTCCGTCGGTGGCCTGGGGGTGGTGGGGGCTGCCTGTCCCATGCAGCCCATCGGTGGCGGCAAACACCGCTTCACTGAGGGCCAGGGCCTCCGGCCAGCCGAGCCCCACCTGGGCCAGGCTGGTGGCCGTGGAGATCAGGTTGTGGCTGCGGCTGGCCACGGCTGTGGTGCCGGCGGGATGCACGCCGCCGGCCTCCAGGCCGTAGGCCCGCCGCAGCAGGTCGTCCACCTCGGCGAGTTGCTCCGGCAGCAGCTCGGGGTGGTGAGCCGCCAGTAGCCGGTGGCCATGAAAAACCCTGGCCTCGGCCAGGGCATGAAGCATGGGCTCGCTGATCGAGAGGGTGCCGTCCTTGTCGAACAGCACCGCCTGAATCGGTTGGTGGGCCGGGCCGATCGGCTCGCCCCGCAGGAGCAGTTGGGCCACGGGGGCTGCCGATCAGTCGAGGGTGACGCCCATCGGTTCGTTGTCTTCGGCCTGCTCGAGCAGCATCTGCTTGTAGCGGGCGGCCATCTCTTCGGCCTTGTCGAAAACCTTCTGGGGGTCGGTGAGCATGTCGCCCGGCTCGGGCTCGAGCGCCTTGGTCGACAGAGAGATGCGGCCCCGCTCGGCGTCGAGGTCGATGATCATCACCTTCATCTGGTCGTTCACGTTGAGCACCGTGTGCGGCGTCTCGATGTGCTCGTGGCTGATCTCGGAGATGTGCAGCAGGCCGCTCACGCCACCGATGTCGATGAAGGCGCCATACGGCTTGATGCCGCGCACCGTGCCCAGCACCACTTCGCCCACCTCGAGGCGATTCATCTTCCGCTCCACCAGGGCGCGGCGATGGCTGAGCACCAGGCGGTTGCGCTCCTCATCCACCTCCAGGAACTTGAGGGGCAGGAAGTCGGCCACCAGCTCTTCCTTGGCTTTGCGGGTGCTGATGTGGCTGCCGGGGATGAAGCCGCGCAGGCCCTCCACCCGCACCAGGGCACCACCGCGGTTGGTGGCGAACACCTCGCTGTAGATGGTGGCGTCTTCCTTCTGGAGCTGCCGCACGCGCTCCCAGGCGCGCTGGTATTCGATGCGGCGGATCGAGAGCGAGAGCTGGCCGTCCTCGTTCTCCTCACTCATGATGAAGAACTCACGGATCTCGCCGGGCTGCAGCACGTCGCTGAGGCCCTCCACCCGGTTGATCGACACTTCCTGCAGGGGCATGAATGCCGCTGTCTTGGCGCCGATATCGATCATGGCGCCCTTCGATTCCAGGGAGAATACCGTGCCGTTGACCACGTCGCCCGGCTTGAAGTTGTAGTCGTACTTGCTCAGCAGGGAGGCAAATTCATCGAGCGTGAAGCCCGCTCCATCGAAGTCGCGGCCTGCTCCGCGGCTGCTCGATTCATCTGCGCTGGGAACCTCTTCCGGAAGATCGAGGTCGGCTGCTGCTTCAGCAGTGAGATCCAGATCCAGATCGACCTCGGTGGTGCTGGTGTCGGAAGTGGTCACGGTCATGGGATGCGGGCGGTCTGCCGAAGGCAGGACGAGATGGAGTCAGAAGAGCCACCGCCTGCGGCCCAACTGAACAATCCACTGTACCAAGCGGCTCGATCAGGGGAGGGCTGCGACCGGAGCCTGCTCCATCCGGCTCACCACACGCCGGTTCAGCCCTTCCAGGGTCGCCACAAAATCAGCGACCCCCTGGAACTGGCGATACACCGAGGCGAAGCGCACATAGGCAACCTCGCTCATCCCGCTGAGTTGCTCCAGCACCATTTCGCCGATTTCGGCACTGTTCACCTCGCGACCGCTGCGTTGCTGCAGTTGCAGTTCGATGTCGTCCACCACCCCTTCCAGCCTGGCTGGTTCGAGGCCCGTTTTTTGGCAGGCCCGCAGCAGCCCATGCAGGAGCTTGGAACGGTTGAAGGTTTCGCGGTGGCCATTGCGTTTCACCACGGTGATCGGCACCGTTTCCACCCGCTCATAGGTGGTGAAGCGGAAATCACAGTTCAGGCACTCGCGACGACGGCGCACACTGCGGCCACTGTCGGCTGAACGGGATTCCAGCACCCGACTGTCTGTGTGCTGGCAGGAGGGGCATTGCATCCCCGCACATCCGGGTGACTTTACGGAGTTTAATCATGCGATCTCCGCTTGAGAAGGGCTTGAGAACGCCCCTGCTGCGTTTTGTTGCTGAATGGACTGCCAGCAAAAAGCCCCTGGGGTACCCAGGGGCTGGCGAAACACGGGTTGAACGCTGGGCGATTACTTGCCGATCTTCGGGGGATCGCGGAAAGCGATGGCGAAGAACAGGGTGGAAATGGCCAGAGCCAAGATCAGGATGTAGGCAAAGCTCTCCATGGGGTCTGCTCCTGGTCAGCTGAGGGTTGAGCCGGCCGGCGGCACGTAGCCCTCCGGCAGGCGGCGGGTCGACTTGTCGCCCAGTTTCTGGAACAGGCCGAACTCCACCTGCTCGCCGAGGTCGGGATCGATACCGGCGAACACATCACGGTAAAGGGTGCGGGCCCCGTGCCAGATGTGGCCGAAGAAGAAGAGCAGGGCGAAGGTGGCATGCCCGAAGGTGAACCAGCCGCGCGGTGAGCTGCGGAAGGTGCCATCGGAATGGTAGGTCTCGCGGTCGAAGTCAAAGGCTTCTCCCAGCTGGGTCTTGCGGGCGAGACGCTTCACGTCTGCTGGGTCGGTGAAGGTCTGGCCGTTGAGGGCGCCGCCGTAGACGGTGGCCTTCACGCCACTCTGTTCAAAGGAGTACTTGGCCTCGGCCCGGCGGAAGGGAATGTCCGCCCGCACAATGCCGTCCTGGTCCTGGAGAACCACTGGGAAGTTCTCGAAGAAGTTGGGCAGACGACGCACATCCAGTTCGCGTCCGTCCTTGTCGGTGAAGGAGATGTGGCCGAGCCAGCCGGTCGGCAGACCATCGCCGTTCACCATCGGACCCACGCGGAACAGACCGCCCTTGGCAGGGCTGTTGCCCACATAGTCGTAGAACGCAAGCTTCTCGGGAATCGAGCCGTAGGCCTGCTCACGGGTTGCGCCGTTGTCCATGGCGGTTTGCACCCTGCGGTTGATCTCTGCCTTGAAGTAGCCCTGGTCCCACTGGTAGCGGGTTGGGCCGAACAGCTCAACAGGGGTGGCGGCGGCCCCGTACCACATGGTGCCGGCCACCACAAAGGCTGCAAAGAACACGGCAGCGATGGCCGAGGCCAGCACCGTTTCGATGTTGCCCATCCGCAGGGCTTTGTAGAGCCGCTCGGGAGGACGGGTGGTGATGTGGAAGATGCCGGCAATGATGCCGACGATGCCAGCGGCGATGTGGTGGGCCACGATGCCGCCGGGATTGAACGGGTTGAAGCCCTCAGGTCCCCAGGCAGGCTGCACCGGCTCGAGGTGGCCGCCGAGGCCATAGGCGTCGCTCACCCACATGCCCGGGCCGAATACCCCGGTGAGGTGGAAGGCCCCGAAGCCGAAGCAGGCCAGACCGGCCAGCAGCAGGTGGATGCCGAAGATCTTGGGCAGGTCCAGGGCGGGTTCGCCGGTGCGGGGGTCCTGCCAGATCTCCAGATCCCAGTAGGTCCAGTGCCAGATCGCGGCCAGGAACAGCAGACCGCTGAGAATGATGTGGGCCGCAGCGACGCCCTCAAAGCTCCAGAAGCCTGGATCCACCCCGGTTTCGCCGGTGATGCTCCAGCCGCCCCAGCTGCCGGTCACGCCCAGGCGCGCCATGAAGGGCATCACAAACATGCCCTGGCGCCACATCGGGTTGAGCACCGGGTCGGAGGGATCGAAAATTGCGAGCTCGTAGAGCGCCATCGAGCCGGCCCAGCCGGCCACCAGCGCAGTGTGCATGAGGTGCACGGCCAACAGGCGGCCCGGGTCGTTGATCACGACCGTGTGCACCCGATACCAGGGCAATCCCATGGGGAGACGTTCTGGGGAGGGTGCGGCGATCGTAAGGGGCGCGCTGCGCCAGCCGCGGCGGTGGTAACGGTCCGCAACGGGGCGACCCAGAATGGCCCCAGCTGCCTGAGTTGCCATGCCCGTGATTCGCTTCGTGCGCGAGGGCCGGGATGTGGAGTGCTACCCCGGCGAGAACCTGCGGGACGTGGCGCTGCGGGAGGGGTTACAGCTGTACGGGCTCAAGGGAGCCCTTGGGAACTGCGGAGGGTGTGGTCAGTGCATCACCTGTTTTGTGGAGATCCCGGAAGGCACCGCAGCCCAGGTGCTCAGTGCCCGCACGGCTGTGGAGGAGCAGAAGCTGCGGCGCCGCCCCCAGGAGTGGCGCCTGGCCTGTCAGGCCCTGGTGCAGCAGTCGCTGCTGGTGATCACCCGGCCCCAGGTGGGTCTGGCCGACAAGCAGGGGCTGGTGGCCAAGGCCCTGGCCCGGCCCCTGCCGGCCGGCCCCACCAGCTGGCCGCAGGCAGAGCTGGAGCCGGAGCCCGAGCCGGAGCTGGCCGAGGGGGCTGAGCCCGAATCACAGCCCGGGAGCGGCGCCGAGGGGCAGGGCGCTGAATCCCCTTGAGAGCCCCAGAGCGCAGGCCGCCCGCAACGACCAGTGAACCGTCCGGATTGCCGCAGGGTTGCCGGTGATACCCTCCCAGCACCCGCAGAACCGCCATGGAAACAAACGATCTCGGCTTTGTCGCCAGCCTGATGTTCGTCCTGGTTCCCACCGTGTTTCTGCTGGTGCTCTACATCCAGACCAGCAGCCGCCAGGGCAGCTGATCCCGCTCAGCGCCTGCCCTCCGGTTCCCGCACCAGCAACACCGGAGCCGGCGCGTGCACGCGGATGTAGTCGCTCACGGAGCTGCCCAGCAGTCGGTCCAGGTCCACCAGGGCCCTCGCCACCACTGGCCGGCGGTCCTGCGAGGCGATCACCAGCAGATCGGAGCCGAGTTCTTCGGCAGCGGCGCACACCGCACGACCGATGTCGCTGCCGGTGCGGTGCATGGCCCGCAGTTCCACGCCGAGGCCCCGCGCCCGCTGCACCGCCTGATCCAGCACCTCGTCGGCGGGTGACTTGCCCCCCCGGGATGGGGTCACGTCCTGACGACTCACGTGCACACCGGTGAGGGTGCCACCGGGAATGTCCCGCACCAGTTCGCAGGCCAGCTTGAGCGCGTCATCCCCCACGCCGGAGCCATCCACCGTCACCATCACCCGGTTGATGTGGCGCACGTAGAGGTCGTCCCGCACCAGCAGCATCGGCCGGGTGGAGAGCTGAAACACATACTGGCTGGCGCTGTTGCCGAGAATCGACTGCAGTCGGTTGAGGCCGCGGGAGCCCATCACGATCAGGTCGGAATCGAGCTCGTCGGCCACCCGCAGCACGGTCTGCTTGGTGTCGCCCTGGCGGATGATCGTGTTCACCTCGCTGGGGTCGAGGCTGAGGCGGCTCACAGCACTTGCCATGATGCCGGCGGCTTTCTGCCAGTGCTCCTTCACATCCTCCACCCCCTGCTCGGGCACCACGTGCAGGAGGTTGACGCGGGCCTGCCGCACCACGGGGATGTCGCGCAGCATGCGCACCATCTCCTCCACGTGACCCTTGCCGGAGTCAGCGATCAGAACGTTGCGGAACACGGAACCAACACCTGTCTCCACGGCAGCCTATGGCTGCTCCCCGGTCGCCCAGTCCCCAACCATGCAGACCGTGATGGAGTGTGGCCAATGGACGCTGCGGCGCAGGGTGCTGCCCCAGCACACCGACCATGCCGGCGTGATGTGGCATGGGGCCTATCTGGCCTGGCTGGAGGAGGCGAGGGTGGAGGCCCTGGCCGGGGTGGGCCTGGCCTATGGGGACCTCTCGGCCCGTGGCCTGGAGCTGCCGGTGGTGGGCTTGACCCTCCAGTACCTGCAGCCCCTTCGGCACGGGGATGTGGTGGATGTGGTGAGTCGGGTGCTGCCGCGAACCGGGCTGAAACTCACCTGGCACAGCCGTTTTGTCAGTGCCGAGGAGGGGCTGGCGGCCGAGGCCAGGGTGGACCTGGTGCTGGTGGACCGCCATGCCCAGGCGATGGCGGCAGCCGGGGGTGGCCCGGTGTTCCGGCTGCGGCGGCGCTGGCCGGACGACCTGGCGGCCGCAGCGACCGCCCTGGCCCAGGGGCGGGGGTAATATCAGTACAGATGTACTGATGCAATGGCTGGGTCGGGGCTGGGCGCCGCAATGGCTGAGTCAGATCTGTCGCCTGAGTGCCGACGGCGGGCCTGGGGGTATGAGCAGCGGCTCTGGTGGTTGCTCTGGTCGGCCTGCCCCGGTCTGGGTTGGGTGAGTCTGGGGGCCATTGAGGCCCACTTCGGCGGATTGGCAGAGGCCTGGCTTGCCCCCTTGGATCGCTTTCCCCGGCTCGAGGGAGTGGCAGCCGACTGGCGCCAGCGGCTGGAGCGTTTCCGCCAGCACTGGGGGGAGAAGCCGCTGGAGCGGTGGTCGGTCCAGGTGCGGGGGGGCAGGACCGTGCTGCTGCCTGGGGATCCCGCAGCCCCTCCAGCCCTGGGCAAGCTCTCCAGGCCCCCCCTGGGGCTCTACTGGCGGGGCTGTGGATCGCTGTGGCCGCTCCTCGCCCGTCGGCAGGCCGTGGCGGTGGTGGGCACCCGGCGTCCCTCCCGGGCGGGGCTGGCCATGGCCGAGGCCCTTGGGCGGGCCCTGGCCCAGGCGGGCTGGCCGGTGGTGAGTGGCCTGGCCGATGGCATCGACGCGGCCAGCCACCGAGGCTGTCTGCAGGTGGGGGGGCGTCCTGTGGCTGTGCTAGGCACTCCTCTGGAGAGGGTGTACCCCAGCCACCACCGCGACCTCCAGGAGCAGGTGGGCCGGCGGGGTCTGCTGATCAGCGAACAGCCCCCCCGCTCATCGGTGTGTGCCGGCCATTTCGCGGCCCGCAATCGGCTGCAGGTGGCGCTGGCCAGTGCGGTGGTTCTGGTGGAATGCCCAGACCGGAGTGGAGCCCTCCATTCAGCCCAGCTGGCCTGGCAGCAGCAGTTGCCGCTCTGGGTGGTGCCGGGCGATGCGGCGCGGCTCTCGGCCCGGGGCAGCAATCGCTGGCTGGGTCGGGGGGCCACTCTCCTGTTGGAGCCGTCTGATCTGATCCGCCAGCTGGGGGTCGGGCCCCTCGGATCCAGGCCTGTGGCCGTGCGCTCCCCGCCGGGTGCCGGCAGCGTGGAGTCGCTGGATCCGGAGTTGTTGCAAGCCCTGGCCGATGGCGCGTCGCTGGAGCAGCTCTGTCTCGCTCTGGAGCAACCAGCTGCGGTTCTCGCGTCACGGCTGCTGGCCCTGGAGCTCGCCGGTGTGGTGCATTCCGAGCCGGGTCTGCACTGGCGCCCCCGCGCACCGGATTGACCCGTTCACCGGATTGAATGGTGAGGCTTGGCTCAACGGTTTGCACTGGCGTCCAACCCCAGCTCCACTCCAGCCACCGGGGCGGGCCGGGGCAGTTCCGCAGCAGCCGATCGGGTTCGAGTTGGGAGCCGGCGAGCTGCTGGCCTGGCGCCGCCACCAGCTCCTGGCGGGGGGCAGGCCGGAGGAGCTCGACTGGCTGCTGGAGCTGGTGGCCGGCGTGGACTGGGCCACGCTGCAGCGGCTGCGCCTGGATCCCCGGCGAAGGCTGCGGCTGCGCGTCTCGCTCCAGCAGCTGGCTGACCTGTGGGCATCCCATCTGGAGACTGCCCAGCCGCTGCAGTACCTGGCGGGTGTGTGTCCCTGGAGGGATCTGAACCTGGCCGTGGCCCCGGGGGTGCTGATTCCGCGCCAGGAAACCGAGCTGCTGGTGGAGCTGGCCCAGGCCCACTGGCCCGAGACCTCGCCAGCGCTCTGGGCCGACCTGGGCACGGGGTCGGCCTGCCTCGCCATCGCCCTGGCCCGGCTCTGGCCGGAGGCTCAGGGCCTGGCGGTGGATTCCAGCCCCCTGGCGCTCCAGCAGGCGGAGCAGAACCTGCTCTGCCAGGGTGTGCGGGAGCGGGTCGGGCTGCTGGCCGGCAGTTGGTGGGAGCCGCTCCGGCCCTGGTGGGGGAGGTTGAACCTGGTGGTTGCCAATCCTCCTTACATCCCCACCGCCGTCTGGTCCCAGCTGGAGCCGGGCGTGAGGGATCACGAACCCCGAGTCGCTCTCGATGGCGGCACGGATGGTCTGAGGGCCATCCGTGCCATTGCCTGCGGCGCTGGCGAGGCCCTGGCGCCTGGGGGCTGGTTGCTGCTGGAGCATCACCACGATCAGAGCGATGCCGTTCTCGCCCTGCTGCGTGCGGGGGGGCTGAGCCCCGTCGCCGCCCATTGCGATCTGGAGGGCATCCGGCGGTTTGCCGTTGCTCGCCGTGGGCCTGAGGCCTCCGTTGCCGCTCTCCGACCATGACCCAAGACCCCCTGTCCGCTGCCCTGCCAGCGGCGGCTCTGGCCGAGCGGCTCACCGCCGGGGCGGTGGCCCTGATGCCCACTGACACCCTGCCGGCCCTGGCCGCAAGACCAGCCTTTGCCAGCCGGATCTGGGAGCTCAAGCAGCGCCCCCTGGACAAGCCCCTGATCCTGATGGGGGCGAATCTGGACCAGTTCGAGGCGGTGCTTGGTGTGCCCTGGCGCCCGGAATGGCTGGCGATGGCCGCCCAGGGCTGGCCGGGCCCCCTCACCCTGGTGCTGCCGGCCCGTGGCGGCCCCATGGATCAGCTGCATCCGGGTGGGCGCAGCCTCGGCCTGCGCATCCCGGCCTGTGCCGAGGCCCGGGAGCTGTTGGGCTGCAGCGGGGTTCTGGCCACCACCAGCGCCAATCCCTCGGGAGCGGCGGCAGCCCGGGATGCCGAGGCCGCCCGCCGCTTCTTTCCAGGGCTGCCCCTGCTGGGCCCCATCCCCTGGCCCGCCGGTTCCGGTCTGGCCAGCACCGTGCTGGCCTGGCAGGAGGACGGGGGCGGCGCGGCCGGCAGGCAGGGTTGGCGGGTGTTGCGCCAGGGTGCTTTCGTGCTGCCGGACCGTCTCCCCTGAACAGCCGATGGCCGCGCTGTCGCTTGTGCTGCTGATCACGATGGCGATCTATGCCTGGATCGCCTCCCCCTTGATCATCGGCGGCACGGTGGTGCTCAAGGCCCTGTGGTTGGCGTGGCTGCCGCTGCTGCTGCTGGGGTGGCTGCTGGCCGGCAAAGAAGATCCCTAGGCTCAGATACCCCTTGCACTCTGGGCATGGTGAGCTGGCGGCAGATCACGATGGCTGCGCTGCTCCTGGGCCAGGGGTTGGGAGTGCTCTCTCCAGCAGGTTTCCCCGCAGCCCGAGCCCAGGGGCAGCCCCAGGCCTCTTCTCCGGCACCTGCCGCGGCGAAACCCCGCACGGAATTGCGGGGTGTGTGGCTCACCGCCAACGACATGCCGGTGCTGCGGGATCGCGAGCGCATGCAGCAGGCGGTGGCCCAGCTCGCCCGGCTCAACTTCAACACCCTCTACCCGGTGGTGTGGAACGGCGGCATCGCCTACTACCCCAGCCAGGTGATGCAGGAGCGGGGGTTGCAGGATTTCACCTTTCGCGGTCTCCAGGGGCAGGACGTGATCGGAGAGCTGATCGCCGAGGGTCGCCGCCAGGGGCTGCTGGTGATTCCCTGGTTTGAATTCGGCTTCATGGCCGCCCCCGGCTCTGAGCTGGCCCGCCGCCACAGCGCCTGGCTCACCAGCAAGCAGGACGGCAGTCTCACCTCCATCAGCGCCGCGGGGGAGGTGAAGTGGCTGAATCCTTTCCGGCCCGAGGTGCAGCAGCTGATCACCGATCTGGTGCTGGAGGTGGTGGGCAAGTACGGCGCGGATGGCATCCAGTTCGACGACCACACCACCCTGCCCCGGGAGTTCGGCTACGACCCCTTCACCGTGGCGCTCTACCGCAGGGAAACGGGCCGCAACCCTCCCGCCAACCCGGCCGATCCAGCCTGGGTGAAGTGGCGGGCCGACAAGATCACCGCCTTCATGGATCGGCTCAGCAAGGCGGTGCGTGCCCGGCGGCCCGGGGCGATCGTGTCCATTTCTCCCAACTACTACGACTTCGCCTACAAGCTCCAGCTGCAGGATTGGCGGGCCTGGGTTCGCCAGGGCATCGCCGATGAGTTGCTGGTGCAGATCTACAGGCCCGACCTGGAGAGTTTCATCCCGCACATGTGGCATCCTGAGGTGCAGGAAGCACGCCAGCGCATCCCCACGGCGATGGCGATCCTCAGCGGTCAGCGCAACCGTCCCACCCCCGCGTCTCTCTTGCAGCAGAAGGTGATGGCCAGCCGCCAGGCCGGCCTCGGTGTGGCCTTTTTCTACCTGGAGTCGCTCTGGGCTCTCGGCCCTGAGCCCGCCCACCAACGGCAGGCCGTGCTGGCTCGGCTGTTTGCCGCCCCTGCCGCCAGGCTGGCCGCGGCTTCCGCCGCGTTGCCGCCTGCCACCACCCAGCCGCTGCCACCACCACCACCACCACCACCACCTTTCGCACCGGTCCGGATCCGGCCCGGAGCCTTACCGCCCATCCCCTGAAAGCCGGCTAACGGATTTGAACCGATGGCCTTCGCTTTACAAAAGCGCTGCTCTACCGCTGAGCTAAGCCGGCCTGGGCACTGCCCTCAGCGGAGCTTATCGCCCCAGGGGTGAGCTCCAGCGACCAGAGCAGCAGCTGTGTGCGGTTTCCACAGCCTGTCTTGGCCAGCAGACTGGAGATGTGACTCTCCACCGTGCGTGGACTCACCACCAGCACCCCCGCAATCCCGCGGTTGCTCAGCCCTTTGCGCAAGGCCCCCAGCACCCTGGATTCAGCTGGGGTGATCGGCTCAGGATGGTCGACGGTTGGCATGGCGTGCACCGGAGGTCCCCCCAAGGGTTGCCACCCTGCAGGCCAATGGTTCACACCTCCAGGGCATCTGGGGCGGGGGCGGGCTCCACGACCGGGCGCGCGCGCCGGATCGGCAGGTTGGCCACCAGGGCCGTGACCCGGTCTTCGGTGGCGAGGCTCACATCGCCTTCCTCCAGATCGATTTCCACGTAGCGGCTCACCACTTCGAGAATCTCCCGGCGCATCTGCTCCAGCAGTTCGGGGTTGAGGTCGCTGCGGTCATGGGCCAGCACCAGCTGCAGCCGCTGCCTGGCGGTGCCGGCACTGTTGGCTTGCCGGCCCAGCAGCTTGTTGATCACGTCACGCAGGGTCATCGGCTCAGAAGATCTTGGTGTTCATCAGGCGGCCGATCTTGGCCCTCAGTCCGCGACGCTCCTTGCTGGGGTCAATCAGGGGCACGTCCTCGCCGAGCAGGCGCCGAGCCACGTTGGCGTAGGCACGGGAGGCAGGCGAATTGGTGCCATTCAGGGTGAGGGGCTCGCCGCGGTTGGTGCTCACGATCACCTGCTCGTCCTCCAGCACCAGGCCCAGCAGGGGCAGGGCCAGGATGTCGGTGACGTCGTCCACGGCCAGCATCTCCTGGTTGGCCATCATCCGCGGGCGAACCCGGTTGAGAACCAGCTGAATCGGCTTCACGCCCTCACTGTTGAGCAGGCCGATCACGCGGTCGGCGTCGCGAACGGCGGACACTTCGGGTGTGGTGACCACGATCGCTTCACTGGCCGCCGCCATGGCATTGCGAAATCCCCCCTCGATGCCAGCAGGGGCGTCGATCAGTACGTAATCGAAGTGCTCGCCAACCATCTGGGCAACCTTGTGCATGTCCTCCGGAGTCAGCCACTCGAGCATGCGGGGATTGCCCGCAGGCAGCAGGGCCAGGTTCGGTTCCTGTTTGTGTTTCACCAGGGCCTGCTCAAGGCGGCAGCTGCCGGCGAGCACTTCCTGGGCGGTGAACACGATGCGGTTTTCGAGCCCCAGCAGCAGGTCGAGGTTGCGCAGGCCGAAGTCGGCATCGAGCACTGCCGTGCGGGCACCCTGCCTGGCCAGGGCGATGCCCAGGTTGGCGGTGAGGGTGGTTTTTCCCACACCTCCCTTGCCCGAGCAGATCAGGATGAAGCGAGTGGACGCGGCTGTCACGGCTTGGCCTGGGGTGAGAGCAGGTTAAAGCCAAGCCGCCACTGAAATTCAGGTAGCGTGCCGCCCTGGCCGCTGACCCGCCTTGCGCCACACCCACCAACGCCTGCTGGTGATGCCCGACGACGGGGGGCAGGCCGTTGTCGATCTGATCGCCTCCACCCGCCAGCAGCTCCTGCTCAAGCAGTTCAAGCTGGAGAGTCCCGCCGTTCTCGCCGCCCTCCTGGAGGCCCACGGCCGGGGCGTTGCGGTGCGGGCCATGCTCAATCCCCACACCTCAGGCGGCGATCGCTGGAATGACGCCGCCTTCGGCCAGTTGGAGGCGGCTGGCGTCTCTGTGAGCTGGACCAGCGATGCCTTTCCGGTCACCCATGAGAAGTCGATGGTGTTCGATCGGGAAGCGGCCCTGATCTCCACTTTCAATCTCTCTGACAAATACTTCACCCTCACCCGGGATTACGGCGTGCTCAGTCATGCACCGGCCGTGGTGGCTGAGGTGATCGCCGGGTTCGAAGCCGATTGGACTCGTCAGCCGTTCAAGCCCAATCTCGAGGTGGGCCTGGTGTGGAGCAATCAGCACAGCCGCGGACAGCTGGCTCGGATCATCGATATGGCGAGGCATAGCCTCTGGATTCAGCATCCCAAGTTTGTCGATGCGGTGATTCTGGAGCGCATCATTGCCGCCCGCGAGCGCGGCGTGAAGGTGCATTTCCTGTGTGGTGGCAAGCATGGAATCTCCGATTGGGATATCTATGACACCTTCTCTTCCCTGCGAATCATGGAGAGATTTGGGGTTAAAGTGCGGCGCCAGAAGCATCTCAAGCTCCACGCCAAGCTGGTGCTGGTTGATGATCACTACGCCCAGACGGGCTCGATGAACATCGACCGCAGCGCCTTCGATGTGCGGCGGGAGCTGGGTATTGAGTCCGACGCGCCGGACGTGGTGGAGCGCCTGCGCCAGACCTTCGCATCCGACTGGGATCAGGCGAGCCCGTACCACGCCCCTGATCCGCTGGATCCCAGCCTGCACGAGGACGGCGAGCTGCCGGCGGACCCTCACTTCGTGCATGACTGACCAACCCCAGCCCAGCTCCGCTCCGGGGGCGGAGGGTCTTGCCCCCCGGCCGGGTCTGGCCGCCCTGTTCAGCGGCATGCTCCAGGTGGCTCTCTCCGCTTTCGGCGGAGGTCTGTCCGCCTGGAGTCAGCGGATTGTGGTGGAGCAGCGCCGCTGGATGACGAACGAACAGTTCCTCACCGGGCTCACGGTGGCGCGGCTGTTTCCGGGGCCGAATCAGATCAACATGGCCGTGTACATCGGTGCTGAATTCCGGGGGCTGCCGGGGGCCCTGGCGGCGATGGCCGGCATGCTGCTGGTGCCCTTCAGCCTGCTGATGGCCCTGGGGGTGGTCTATTTCCAGGTGCATGAGCTGCCCGCCGTCGACCGGGTGCTGGCCGGTGTGGTGGCGGCCGCCGCCGGCATGGCCCTGTCGATGGGATTCAAGATTCTTGATCAGTACTGGAAGGATCCGGTGGCGCTGGCCCTGGCGGGGGCCGTGCTGCTGGCGCTCAGCGTGTTTCACGCCAGGCTGGTGCCGGTGGTGCTGATCACTGGCCCCCTGGCCATGGCCTGGTACTGGCCCCGCCAGGCCAGGAGAGCACCCTGATGCCGCTGCTCTCCATCGCTGCGGCCTGCGCGCCGGCGTCGATCTCCGATCTCTCCCGGCTGCTGCAGGTGATGGGGCAGTTCCTGTCCCTCTCCCTGTTTTCCCTGGGTGGCGGCAACACCCTGCTGGCGGAGTACCACCACCTGGCGGTGGACCAGTACTGCTGGCTCAGCGCCCGCCAGTTCGCCGACCTCTACGCCCTGGCAGAGGCGGCACCGGGTCCCAGTTCGATGATTGTGGGTCTGCTCGGTCTGGGGGCTGCCTGGCGCGAAGGTCCGGGCTGGGCCCTGTTGAGTGCCTTCGCGGCGGAGCTGGCCATTCTCCTGCCCTCCACCCTGGTGATGGTGCTGGCCTGCCTGAGCTGGCAACGGCTGGCCCAGTCGCCCCTGCGCGTGGCGTTTGAGCGGGCCATGGGCCCGATCACCCTCGGCATCCTGTTTGCTGTGGGCCTGAAAATCCTGCGCAGCGCCGACACCGATGCCGCCGGCGTGCTGGTGTCCTGCCTGGTGTGTCTGCTGATGCTGCGCACCCGGATCTCCCCCCTCTGGTTCATGGCGGTGGCTGGAGGGCTGGGGGCCTTCGGTCTGATCAACCGTTGACCGGCAAGAGAGGATCTGCCGGCGTGAGCCGGATCGTGCCGTTCTCCAGGCTGGCCTGCTCCGCCAGGCCGGGCGGCGGCAGATCCTCCGGGCCACGGGCCACGGCATCGGCGATCCGCAGCTGCAGGGGTCGCAGTTGCAGTGCCACGATCCTGGCCGTGCGATCCCCCTGGCTGCCGGCATGGGCCGCCCCGCGCAGCCTTCCCCACACCCGCACATCGCCCCCGGCACTCACCCGGGCTCCTGGATTCACATCGCCCAGCACCAGCAGCGAACCCGCAACCTCCAGGTGATCTCCGGCCCGCAGGGTTCCCTGGTGCACGGTGAGCTCACGGCTAGGTGGGGCCGGCGGGCCTGACGGCGCCCCGGCTGCATCCCCGGGCAGGGGAGCGCTCGTGGGGAGGCCAAGGGCGGCGGCCGCCGCCCGCGTCAGCGGGTCGGTGGCGCAGAGCCCGGCCAGATTCACGCCCAGGCAGGCCATCCGATCGGCCACGGCGCGCAGCTCGCGCACGTCGAGTCGCCAGCTGCCGCTGGCCAGGCCGAGGGCCTTCGGCAGGTCCCCCGGCGAGAGCAGCTGCGCCTGCTTCAGGCTGCGCTCCACCAGGAGGCCGGCCGGCGTGTCCCCCGGCGGCTCCGGCAGCACCAGCCAGCCTGGAGCCCCGTCCCAGCTGGCCCTGTACAGCACTGCATCCATGGCTGCCGGCGGCATCAGTCGCTGATCAACTGGCGCAACTTAGGGGCCACCTCGGCCGGATGGATCAACCAGGCCCACTCCACCGGCGCGGCCAGGCTCTGCACCAGCGCTGAACGCTGCTCCAGGGCTTCCAGCCGTGCACCGTCCCACAGGCGCAGACCGCCCTTGTAGGCGTGGTAGCCCCGGCTCTGCCGCTGCTGCAGACCACAGCTCACCTCGGCGCAGAACCCCTGGGCTTCAGCCAGCCGGCGTGCTTCGGCCAGCAGTTCCAGACGCCTGCCCGGGGTGAGATGGCTCACGGCCGTGGCCTTGAGCAGCCGCCGTTCCAGCAGGCGCCCGCAGGGATCGGCCAGCTCCGGTGGGCCGCTCTCCCGCCAGCGCTGCAGGTGGTAGCCGGTGCGGATGTCGTCGTTGGCCAGGTAGGTGGGCAGGTCCAGCTCTGCGGGCTGCCAGAGCCAGCGCGCCATCACGCCATCGGCCCACACCTGGCCGGGGCCGAGGGCCCTGGCCTGGGCGATGGCCTGCTGCAGCAGCCAGTTGCACACCACGTTGAGCCGGTGGTTGTACACGGTGCGGTACATCAGGTTGCGCACCACCAGATAGTGCTCCACGGCCATCAGCCCCTTGGGGTGGATGGCCAGCCCCCCATCCGGCGCCAGGGTGAGGGCAGCCAGGATCCGCTCCAGGTCGAGGCGTCCGTAGGTGGTGCCCGTGCTGTAGCTGTCGCGCAGCAGGTAGTCGAGCCGGTCGCAGTCCAGCTGGCTGCTCACCAGGGCCTGGATGGCCGGGGCTTCGCTGGCCTGGCCCGTGAGCAGGCCGGCCACGGTTTCGGCGCAGCCTGGCTCATAGGCCTCCAGGGTCTCCCGCAGGGCGGGGTGCTCCTGGATCAGCCGCGCCGACCACACCTCATGTTTCAGGCCGAACATCTCCTCGCCTGTGTGGCTCAGGGGGGCATGGCCAAGGTCATGCAGCAGGGCTGCGGCGTACAGCACCCCCCGGTGGGCGGCCAGCTCCGGATGGTGCCGCTCCAGTTGCCCCAGGGCCTTGCGCGCCAGCTCCAGGACGCCCAGGGAGTGGGTGAAACGGCTCGATTCGGCTCCGTGGAAGGTGAGAAAGGCAGGCCCCAGCTGGCGGATCCGCCGCAGCCGCTGGAAGGGCTCGGTGTCGATCAGGGCGATGGCCAGGGCGTCCGCGGGCTCGGATCTCTCCAGCCGGATTGCCCCATGCAGGGGATCGTGATAAGTCCGTTCCCCCACGCGCTCAGGCCTCAGGAGCTGCTTCAGGCCGCGGCAGGCTGGCAGCCAGCAGTCGTGCGGCCTGGTCGAGCCAGTCGTCGCTCTCACCTCCTGGATTGAGTGGTTCCGGCGTTGCCAGGGGATGGTCGGGATCGATCCCCTGATTCTGAATGTCCCGGCCGCTGGGGGTGAGGTAGCGGGCCACGGTCACGGCGAGCCCGCTGCTGTCGCTCAGGGAGAGCAGGGTCTGAATCAAGCCCTTGCCGTAGGTGCGGCTGCCGGCCAGTTCACTGCGACCGTTGTCCTGCAGGGCTCCGGCCAGGATTTCACTGGCGCTGGCTGTGCCGCCATTCACCAGGGTGAGCATCGGGCCATCGAAGAGCTGGCCTGGGCCGGCCTGCTGCGGCGAGCTGAGGCCATCGCGGGCTTCGGTCTCCACGATCGGACGGGCATCGAGCAGGGCATCGGCCACGCCCAGCCCGGCGCTCACCAGCCCACCGGAGTTGTTGCGCAGGTCCAGCACCAGCCCCTCGATGCCCTGCCCCTGCAGGTCCTGCAGGGCCTCCTTCACCTGCTGGGGCACGGCCTCGGCGAACTGGGTGATGCGCAGATAGCCGAGGGTGTGGCCCTCCACCCGCAGGCGTTTGCTGCGCACCGGCCTGAGGTCCACCTGCCGGCGTTCCAGTTCCAGCTCCCGGGTGGTGCCGTCGGCCTCCAGGATCTGCACCAGCACCGTGCTGCCGCTGGGACCCCTCAGGGCCGCGGCGGTCTGGTCGAGGCCCAGCTGGCTGGTGGGTTGGCCGTTCACCAGCAGCACAGGGGAGCCGCTCCGGATCCGGGCCTCGGCGGCGGGCGAGCCATCCAGGGGGGCGATCACCACCACCTGCTGGTCGCTGCCCCGCAGGCCGAGTTGCAGGCCCACTCCGCTCACAGTGCCCTGGGTGCTGGAGCGCAGGGCCCCGTATTCCTCGGGGCGCAGCAGGCGCGTGTAGGGATCCCCCAGGGGGCTGAGCATGGTTTCGATGGCGTCGTAGGCATCGCTGGAGCTGTGGATCGGCCGCTCCAGGGCCTTCTGGCGCAGGCGCCGCCAGTGCACCTGCTCAAAGCGGGCGGGATCCAGATAGCTCTGGTTCACCAGGCGCCAGGCCTCCACCACCAGCTGCTGGGCATCACTGAGGGCCAGGGCGGAGGGCGCGGGGCCGCTGCTGAGGGCGAAGGGAGGGGCCAGCACGGCCAGGCCGAGCCCGAGGGCCAGCAGCAGGGCCCCAGCGCGTTGCAGCAGCTGGGCAGGGAAGGGGGGCTGGGGCCGCGGTGCGCTCACGGGAGCTTCAAGGTATTGCGTAGACTCTCGCAACCAATCCACCCAGCTGCATGGCGAACACTCCTGCTGGAAACACCGGGGGCGCCTCCAACCCTGTTTACAACTGGTTCGAGGAGCGCCTTGAGATCCAGGCCATCGCCGACGACATCTCGGCGAAGTACGTCCCGCCCCACGTCAACATTTTTTACTGTCTGGGCGGCATCACCCTTGTGTGCTTCCTGATCCAGTTCGCGACGGGCTTCGCGATGACGTTTTATTACAAGCCCACCGTGGCCGAGGCCTACGCCTCGGTGCAGTACCTCATGACTGACGTCAGCTTCGGCTGGCTGATCCGCTCCGTGCACCGCTGGAGCGCTTCCATGATGGTGCTGATGCTGATCCTGCACGTGTTCCGCGTGTACCTCACCGGCGGCTTCAAGCGTCCCCGTGAACTCACCTGGGTCACCGGCGTAACCATGGCCGTGATCACTGTGAGCTTCGGCGTCACCGGCTATTCCCTGCCCTGGGATCAGGTTGGCTACTGGGCCGTGAAAATCGTGAGCGGTGTGCCTGCTGCCGTACCCGTGGTGGGCGACTTCATGGTTGAACTGCTCCGCGGTGGCGAAAGCGTGGGCCAGGCCACCCTCACCCGCTTTTACAGCCTCCACACCTTTGTGATGCCCTGGCTGCTGGCGGTGTTCATGCTCATGCACTTCCTCATGATCCGGAAGCAGGGCATCTCCGGTCCCCTCTGATCTCCCTGTTCAGCTCTGGGCTGCCTGTTCGGCCCAGAGCTGGCAGGCCATACGCTTCAATCCGGTTCCACATCACCCGCTTCGCCTCGTTTCGCTCTAGGTTTCCCTTACTGGGCCCCCTGTCATGCACATCCTCAAGAAGCCTGATCTCACCGACCCCGCCCTGAGGGCCAAGCTTGCCAAGGGCATGGGTCATAACTATTACGGGGAGCCGGCCTGGCCGAACGACCTGCTTTACATGTTCCCTGTGGTGATTCTTGGCACCATCGGTTGCATTGTTGGCCTGGCTGTACTTGATCCGGCCATGCTCGGCGACAAGGCCGATCCTTTCGCCACTCCTCTGGAAATTCTTCCGGAGTGGTACCTCTACCCCGTGTTTCAGATTCTGCGGGTCGTACCCAACAAGCTGCTGGGTATTGCTCTGCAGACGATGATTCCTCTGGGGCTGATGCTTGTACCATTCATTGAGAGCTTTAATAAGTTCCAGAACCCTTTCCGTCGTCCAGTGGCGATGACTGTGTTCCTGTTCGGTACTTTCTTCACCATCTACCTGGGGATCGGTGCAGCCCTGCCGATTGATAAGTCGCTCACTCTCGGCCTGTTTTGAACGGCTGAAGCGTCTACTGGCTTCGCTTCTGACTTTTTTTACTCACCCCAACCGCGACCTCGGTCGCGGTTTTTTTGTGCCGATCGTGGCTAGCGAGAATCCTGCTCCACAGCGCTGGCTGATCTGGCCCATGGATCAAGCACCGAGTTCGAGCAGCTTCACATCCCCAGGTTCCACCCGCAGAAAGTGGTGAAGAAGCAGAAAGCCAACGATCGTCCAGGTCTGATACGTTCTGGCCTGTTGGCCAACCCAGGTGCCAGTGGGTCCGTCAAAGTATTCAGCCCACTGCTGGCGGGGTAGCTGGTTGAGCTGGCTCCAGTAGCACTCTTCAAGCATGGCCCGCATCTGGCCCATCAACAGCACGTCGGCTCTGGGATGGCGCTGTTCATGGATCAGAACCGCACTGGTGAGGTACCAGAGCAAGCTGGGCCAATGGCCGCCGTTGTGGTAGCTCCACGGCCAGTTCTTGGGATCGGAGCCTGTTTTATCTGCCCACTCCTCCAATTCCATCGGTGGATGGCAGATGCGCATCGGCATCTGGGCCATCAAATGCTGGCGGTTGTGCAGCACCAGCCGAAACAGGGCGCGTTCCTGGGGGGGAGCGAGGATCCCAAAGAGGCAGGCCAACGAATTACCCAGGCTGTAGAAGCGGAAATCGGGACGCCCCGTCCGCATGTTGCCGATCAGATAGCCGCCCCTGTTCTCCAGCCAATCCTGCAGCCACGGGGGGATCACCTGGGGCTGCACGTTGAACTCATTTTCATGCTGTTGATCGCCATACTGTTCCGTGGGGCGCCGTCGCAGCACCTGCATGGTTTTGCTGGTGACCCAGTAATGCTTCAGCAGGAAGCGGCGCAGGTCGCGCAGCCATTGGCGACTCAGCACCAATCGCTGCTCCAGCAGACGACTTCCGGCAGTCTTCTGCGCCAGCTCCATCAACTGACAGCAGCTGCGTAGGCAGCCATAGAGCAGCACCTCCACTTCCAGGGGGGCTCCCCACACATCCATCGGACGGTCAATCATGAAGGCACAGTCCGGCACAAACAGCACCGGTGTGCCCTCAAACGTGGGATGGAGCACCAGGTCCAGCAGCAGCTGGATGCCGCGCTGCACCGGTTGGCTGGTGCCGAAAGTCATGTCCTGGCTTCGGCGCACATACATCCAGCAGAGAATCGGCCACCAGAGGCTGGCATCCACGGAGGTGATCCGCCCGATCGAGCGCTGGCCGTAGTCGGCCAGGAGCCGGCCGTCCTCTTCCACGAAGCTGGTGGGAAAGACGCCCCGCGTCTGATACGTCTTGCTTTGCAGGTCGAGGCAGGTGCTGAGGAAATTGCGCACGATCTCATAGCGCCCTTGCACCAGCAGGTAGAGCATTACCGGCACGTTGTCGCGCAGGAACACCTCGCCGTAGTTGGCAGCTGCGCTCTTGTTGGGGTGTTCCAGGGCTGCGACCGAGCCCACCAGCTCGCCACGCACCCTGACGAGGGTGCGTTCGAAATGCTCGCGGGCGCCCTCCACAATGGCCGCTTCACGGGAGCTGGGGCGGACCCGAAGCTGTTCCTGGCTGAAGTGGCGTGCCATTCGGGGTCGTGTGCCGCGCGCTGCGGCGCTCCTGCCCAGACCCTAGAAACGCTCTGGCGATGCGGCATCCCCGTTGCCTAAAACCCTGCTCTGTTGGAGGGGGCTTTGTCCTGTGGTATGGTTTTGAACTGCGCGTCACCGAGAGGGGAGCGCAGCTTGCAGAACCGGGGAAGGCGGAAGCCGCCGGTGATGTAAGTTTTCTGAGTCGCCGGGAGGCGACGAGCTGCCGAGAGCCCAGAGCCGGAAGGTGAGGGGGCGGAAGCAGCTGAACCTGGACAACCCAAAACGTTTAGGAACTGACGCTTTCACTGCGTCAAGGGCCTGAGGACGCGGGAGCTGGAGACGGCGAACGTGGAGGACGGATTTTGACGAACGAGCAGTGAGGGTGTGAGGTCCCGTCAAAAGAAATGAAGCAGCGGCAAGCGCAGAGATGTGTTGCCGGTGCGACCGGATCTGAGATCTGGGAAAGTCAAGCGAGAGGAGCGCAGCTAATGTCTGAGAAGAGGTTAGGTGAGTTTTGATCCTTGCACTCTTGTGAGCCCTATCTGTCAGAAGAAGGGAGCTTAAACTGTCAGGCCTACGCGAGTAGGAGCTGATGGGAATAAGCAATTCAGATTGAGTTTGCTTTTATTTTCGATAAGGAGATAAGAGTGGGCAAGAGGATTTGAACTACAACGGAGAGTTTGATCCTGGCTCAGGATGAACGCTGGCGGCGTGCTTAACACATGCAAGTCGAACGAACCTTCGGGTTAGTGGCGGACGGGTGAGTAACGCGTGAGAATCTGCCCTCAGGAGGGGGATAACGGCTGGAAACGGCCGCTAATACCCCATATGCCGAGAGGTGAAATGAATTTCGCCTGAGGATGAGCTCGCGTCTGATTAGCTAGTTGGTGGGGTAAGAGCCTACCAAGGCATCGATCAGTAGCTGGTCTGAGAGGATGATCAGCCACACTGGGACTGAGACACGGCCCAGACTCCTACGGGAGGCAGCAGTGGGGAATTTTCCGCAATGGGCGAAAGCCTGACGGAGCAACGCCGCGTGAGGGATGAAGGCCTCTGGGCTGTAAACCTCTTTTATCAAGGAAGAAGATCTGACGGTACTTGATGAATAAGCCACGGCTAATTCCGTGCCAGCAGCCGCGGTAATACGGGAGTGGCAAGCGTTATCCGGAATTATTGGGCGTAAAGCGTCCGCAGGCGGCCTGATAAGTCTGTTGTCAAAGCGTGGAGCTTAACTCCATTTCGGCAATGGAAACTGTGAGGCTTGAGTGTGGTAGGGGCAGAGGGAATTCCCGGTGTAGCGGTGAAATGCGTAGATATCGGGAAGAACACCAGTGGCGAAGGCGCTCTGCTGGGCCATAACTGACGCTCATGGACGAAAGCCAGGGGAGCGAAAGGGATTAGATACCCCTGTAGTCCTGGCCGTAAACGATGAACACTAGGTGTCGGGGAATCGACCCCTCGGTGTCGTAGCCAACGCGTTAAGTGTTCCGCCTGGGGAGTACGCACGCAAGTGTGAAACTCAAAGGAATTGACGGGGGCCCGCACAAGCGGTGGAGTATGTGGTTTAATTCGATGCAACGCGAAGAACCTTACCAGGGTTTGACATCCTGCGAACCCCTTGGAAACGAGGGGGTGCCTTCGGGAGCGCAGAGACAGGTGGTGCATGGCTGTCGTCAGCTCGTGTCGTGAGATGTTGGGTTAAGTCCCGCAACGAGCGCAACCCACGTCTTTAGTTGCCAGCATTCAGTTGGGCACTCTAGAGAGACCGCCGGTGATAAACCGGAGGAAGGTGTGGATGACGTCAAGTCATCATGCCCCTTACATCCTGGGCTACACACGTACTACAATGCTACGGACAAAGGGCAGCAAACTCGCGAGAGCTAGCAAATCCCATAAACCGTGGCTCAGTTCAGATCGTAGGCTGCAACTCGCCTACGTGAAGGAGGAATCGCTAGTAATCGCAGGTCAGCATACTGCGGTGAATACGTTCCCGGGCCTTGTACACACCGCCCGTCACACCATGGAAGTTGGCCACGCCCGAAGCCGTTACTCCAACCCTTGTGGAGGAGGACGTCGAAGGTGGGGCTGATGACTGGGGTGAAGTCGTAACAAGGTAGCCGTACCGGAAGGTGCGGCTGGATCACCTCCTAACAGGGAGACAAACCTGATCGTGATGTCTGAGTAATTTTATCTTAGGCCATGATCCTGTCACCTTAGGTCGATCGGTACCTCAAGGAGCGAATCAGAGAGTCTGAGCAATCAGAGGAGACTAGATTTGCTATTTCAGTTCTTAAACGTTGTCTAGGTCACCCCATGGCTCCTGGGCCATTAGCTCAGGTGGTTAGAGCGCACCCTGATAAGGGTGAGGTCCCTGGTTCAAGTCCAGGATGGCCCATTCAAAGCCTGCTGAGCAGGCAGGACTTGACAGCTGGGGGTTTAGCTCAGTTGGTAGAGCGCCTGCTTTGCAAGCAGGATGTCAGCGGTTCGAGTCCGCTAACCTCCATAGCAAAGCTCCACAAGCGTAAGCCAGAGAGCCGAGAGGGAGTGAACTAGACGGGAAGGAGAGGAGCTGAGGATGACTCCAGCCTTCAGGATTCAAGTGCAGAGAAGCACAGATGGTGGAGCATCGTTGCGATGCGAACCAGGGGATCTTGAATGCTGGACTCACACCTGCTGACGGATGTTGGCCGGTGGGATGTTCAGCCTAGAACCTTGACAACTGCATAGGTGAGTCTGGAAAGAAAGCATCTCATGGATGCCGATGACCAGTTTTGATCAGTTTGGGAAACCGGGCTGATTGGGGTTGGTGATTGGGGATTCTATGACGTTTAGAGCCGAGACTTTCCAGTGTTCTTCCAAGGAATGGCCAATCCAGCCAGGCTGCGGGAGTTCGATTTTGGTATTCAAACCACAAGCGACGATCAGGGAGCCTTGACCGGTGAGCTGATGGTGGTAAGCAGGTGAATCCGAGAGAAGCGGCGTCAACAGCCGTAAGACATTGGGAAGGATATTGGTCAAGCTACAAAGGGCTCACGGTGGATACCTTGGCACACAGAGGCGATGAAGGACGTGGTTACCTGCGATAAGTCTCGGGGAGCTGGAAACACGCTTTGATCCGGGAATTTCCGAATGGGGCAACCCCTAGAACGGCCGCCTGAATCCATAGGGCGGTTCGAGCCAACCCAGCGAACTGAAACATCTTAGTAGCTGGAGGAAAGGAAAGTAAAAACGACTCCCTGAGTAGCGGCGAGCGAACGGGGAAGAGCCTAAACCGATGGATTCGTCCATCGGGGTTGTGGGACAGCAACGTGGACCAACAAACCTAGAAGAAGCGTTTGAAAGGCGCGCCACAGAGGGTGAAAGCCCCGTATTCGAAAGGAGAGTTGGCCTAGCTGGATCCCGAGTAGCACGGAGCACGTGAAATTCCGTGTGAATCCGCGAGGACCACCTCGTAAGGCTAAGTACTCCTGTGTGACCGATAGCGCAACAGTACCGCGAGGGAAAGGTGAAAAGAACCCCGGGAGGGAGTGAAATAGAACATGAAACCGTGAGCTTACAAGCAATGGGAGCCCGACTGATCGGGTGACCGTGTGCCTGTTGAAGAATGAGCCGGCGACTTATAGGCACTGGCAGGTTAAACCGGGAATGGTGGAGCCATAGCGAAAGCGAGTCTGAATAGGGCGCAGGTCAGTGTTTATAGACCCGAACCCGGGTGATCTAACCATGGCCAGGATGAAGCTTGGGTGATACCAAGTGGAGGTCCGAACCGACTGATGTTGAAAAATCAGCGGATGAGCTGTGGTTAGGGGTGAAATGCCAATCGAACCCGGAGCTAGCTGGTTCTCCCCGAAATACGTTGAGGCGTAGCGTCTAGTGCTCCAGCAGGGGGGTAAAGCCACTGTTTCGGTGCGGGCTGCGAGAGCGGTACCAAATCGAGACAAACTCTGAATATCCTGTGTGTAACTAGGCAGTCAGACTGTGGGGGATAAGCTCCATGGTCGAAAGGGAAACAGCCCAGACCGCCAGCTAAGGTCCCCAAATCGATGCTGAGTGATAAAGGAGGTGGGATTGCCCAGACAACCAGGAGGTTTGCCTAGAAGCAGCCATCCTCAAAGGAGTGCGTAATAGCTCACTGGTCGAGCGATCCTGCGCCGAAAATGAACGGGGCTAAGCATCGTACCGAAGCTGCGGATTTAGTTGTTCTTAGGAACATGTAAATGGTAGGGGAGCGTTCCATGTGGGGTGAAGCGTTAGCGTAAGCGGGCGTGGACTGCATGGAAGTGAGAATGTCGGCTTGAGTAGCGAAAACATGGGTGAGAATCCCATGCCCCGAAACCCTAAGGGTTCCTCCGGCAGGCTCGTCCGCGGAGGGTTAGTCAGGACCTAAGGCGAGGCCGAAAGGCGTAGTCGATGGACAACAGGTGAATATTCCTGTACCGATCATGTTTTGGGAAGGGGGACGGAGAAGGCTAGCCCAGCCAGATGTTGGTTACTGGTCCAAGCGTTCAAGGCGTTGAGAGCTGGCGAAAACAGCTTGAGCTGAGGCGTGAGTGCGAGCTGCTACGGCAGCGAAGTGGGTGACGTCAAGCTTCCAAGAAAAGCCCTAGACCCGTTAAGGCATGATTGCCTGTACCCGAAACCGACACAGGTGGGGTGGTAGAGAATACCGAGGGGCGCGAGGTAACTCTCTCTAAGGAACTCGGCAAAATGGCCCCGTAACTTCGGGAGAAGGGGTGCCAGCGAGAGCTGGTCGCAGTGAAGAGGCCCAGGCGACTGTTTACCAAAAACACAGGTCTCCGCTAAGTCGCAAGACGATGTATGGGGGCTGACGCCTGCCCAGTGCCGGAAGGTTAAGGAAGCTGGTCAGCGCAAGCGAAGCTGGCGACTGAAGCCCCGGTGAACGGCGGCCGTAACTATAACGGTCCTAAGGTAGCGAAATTCCTTGTCGGGTAAGTTCCGACCCGCACGAAAGGCGTAACGATCTGGGCGCTGTCTCGGAGAGAGGCTCGGCGAAATAGAATTGTCTGTGAAGATGCGGACTACGTGCACCCGGACAGAAAGACCCTATGAAGCTTTACTGTAGCTTGGTATTGTGCTCGGGCTCGGAATGCGCAGGATAGGTGGGAGGCATTGATCCATTGCTTGCGGGTGATGGTGAGCCACTGGTGAGATACCACTCTTTTCGAGCTTAAGTTCTAACGGCCACCCGTTATCCGGGGGCCGGACAGTATCAGGTGGGCAGTTTGACTGGGGCGGTCGCCTCCTAAAAGGTAACGGAGGCGCGCAAAGGTCTGCTCAGGCTGGTTGGAAATCAGCCGACGAGTGTAAAAGCAGAAGCAGGCTTGACTGTGAGACCTACAAGTCGAACAGGGAGGAAACTCGGCTTTAGTGATCCGACGGTTCTGCGTGGAAGGGCCGTCGCTCAACGGATAAAAGTTACTCTAGGGATAACAGGCTGATCTCCCCAAGAGTTCACATCGACGGGGAGGTTTGGCACCTCGATGTCGGCTCATCGCAACCTGGGGCTGAAGTCGGTCCCAAGGGTTGGGCTGTTCGCCCATTAAAGCGGTACGCGAGCTGGGTTCAGAACGTCGTGAGACAGTTCGGTCCATATCCGGTGCACGCGCAGGAATATTGAGAGGATTTCTCCCTAGTACGAGAGGACCGGGAGGAACGCACCTCTGGTGTGCCAGTTATCGTGCCAACGGTAAACGCTGGGTAGCCATGTGCGGAGAGGATAACCGCTGAAAGCATCTAAGTGGGAAGCCCACCTCAAGATGAGTATTCCCATGGCGTTAAGCCAGTAAGGTCACGGGAAGAACACCCGTTGATAGGCTCTATGTGGAAGCGCAGTAATGCGTGAAGCAGAGGAGTACTAATAGACCGAGGGCTTGACCAACACTTGAGCTCTGAATGCCAAGCGAAGAAGCGTGGCGAAGCTTTCAATCCAGAGAGCATCAACTGGGCAGCGTGAGCTGTTGGGGAGGTGTTTTAACCTATGCAGTTCTCAGGGATCAACCTGAGGAGGAAGACTATCCTGGTGTCCATGGCGCAGTGGAACCACGCCGATCCATCTCGAACTCGGCTGTGAAACGCTGCAGCGCCGACGATATTTGGGGGGTAGCCCCCTGAGAAAATAGGTCGATGCCAGGTAAAACTATTCTCCAGAAAAAAGCCACCGCAAGGGTGGCTTTTTTTGTGCCTCGCCTCTCCTGAAGGCGCCAGGAGATTGTTGGCTAAGGGCGGCGCTCCAGGACAATCGCCGCCGAGCAGCGATCCATCCGATCCAGGTGAGCCATTGGAGGATTCGGCTGCTGGATGGAGCCAGCGAGCCCTCCAACCTGGGGAGCTCGCCAGCGAGGTCCAATTCAGGTGACGGCTCGGATGGCTAGATCTAGCGAGCTAGCGTGCTGATGCTCTGGAAGCTTCGCTTATGGCGTGATGACCAGCTCGCTGTAATCGCTGATCTTCCCAAAGGTTGAAGGGTTCCGCTGTGGATTGCCAGGTCGGTCGCTGAATAGTACGGCCATTCCGGCCTGGTGCGCGGCTTCGCACTCGGCCAGTGCGTCGCTGATGAACAGCACTTGATGGGGATGAACCCGCATCGTCTGGCTGATCGTGGAGTAGCTATCCGCAAGGTGTTTGGCGCCTGTGCGGGTATCGAACCAGTGGCTGAAGAGGGGTCTCAGATTGCCGCTCTGGGTATGGCCGTAGAGCAGCTGTTGGGCGGGCACCGAGCCGGAGGAATAAACCGCCAGCTGTACACCTGCTGCCTGCCAGCGGGTGAGGGCCGCTGGCACATCGTCATACAGGGGAGCCACCAGTTCACCATTGGCATAACCCGCCTCCCAGATCAATCCCTGGAGGTCCTTGAGGGCAGTGAGTTTGCGGTCTTGCCGAATCAGCAGCTGCAGATAGGCCGACACCTGTGTGGTGAGGCGTCTCTTCGCGCCAGCTGAGTCACCCGCCGCGGACTGCGTCTGCTCTCGCAGGGCCCTGGCTTCTGGATCGGCATCGCTTTGCCAGGCTGTCTCGGCTTCCAGCACCAGCCGTTGCACCGCTGGGTTGTTGCCCTGCTCCTGCAGAAATCCCGCCAGGTGCGTGGCGGCATAGGGAAAGAGGGTGTCGGCCACGAATGTCACCGGGCAGGTGGTGCCTTCGATATCGAGCAGCAGATGGCTGATGCCAGTGAAGTGGGGCATGGCGATCTCCGTTCAGCGCAGCAGGGCCTGGAGCAGCAACTGGCGCCAATGCTGTTCCAGCAAAAACTCAAGGATCTCGAGATGGCGCTTGGCCTGGCCCAGCTCTTCGCCCCAGGCGTAGAGCCCGTGGCCGGCGATCAGAAGTCCATGCGGTGACGATGCCAGATGGGGTTTGGCCAGTGCACTGAGCCTTGCCAGATCCTGGTCGTTGGCCAGCACCGGCAGCGCCACATCGCTGGCATGGGTGGAAATTCCAGCCAGTCCCTTGAGCATTTCCAGGTCGCGCAGCCCGATCGTGGCGATGTCGTTGCCTCGGGGTGCGTAGTGCTGGGACAGCAGGGTGGCCGCCTGGGAGTGGGTGTGCAGCACAGCTCCGGCGCCCGTGGCATCCACGATCGCCAGATGGAGCAGGGTTTCCGCGCTGGCCCGGCCCAGGCCCCGCAACACGCTGCCGCTGCCATCCACCACGATCAGATCTTCCGGTGCGACCGATCCTTTGTCGACCCCGCTCGGCGCCATCAACAGCTGCAGGGGCTCACGGCTGAGCACACAGCTGAAGTTGCCTCCGGTGCCGTCGCACCACCCACGGGCGTGGATCTGGGCCATCACCGCGCTGAGCTGATGCGCCAGAGGCTCCAGGGCGTGACGAGAGGTGGGTGGCGGAACTGGAGACGGGATGGCAGGCATGGCTCAATGCTGGCAGGTGGGGCACCAGTGGCTGCTGCGGCCACCGAGCTTGTCGCGGCGGATGGGGGTGCCGCACTGGCGGCAGGGCTCACCGCTCCGGCGGTACACCAGGGCTTCGCCGCCGTAGTTGCCGTTGGTGCCGGTGAGGTCACGAAAATCGCTGAAGGTGGTGCCGCCAGCGCCGATGCTGCGCTCCAGCACGTCCACCAGGGCCGCTCGCAGGCTCTCCAGCTGGGCCAGGCTCACGCGGCCGCTGGGGGTGTGGGGGCGGATCCCGGCGGCGAACAGCGACTCATCGGCGTAGATGTTGCCGACGCCCGCCACCAGGGACTGATCCAGCAGGGCGTTCTTGATCGGGCGTTGCGAACCCTTGAGTCTGTCCCGCAGGTAAGGAGCGTTGAAGGCCTGGCTGAAGGGCTCAGGGCCCAGTTTTTGCAGTCCGGTGATCACCCGTTCCACCGGTTCGGACGGGGAGACCCACCACATCTGGCCGAAGCTGCGGGTGTCGACGAAGCGCAGCTCCTCACCCTGGGGACTCCAGAGCTGGACCCTCGTGTGCGCGCACAGGGGGCGGGCTTGTGCAAGCCAGAGAAACTGGCCCGTCATGCGCAGGTGCACGCCCCAATGGCCGGCATCGGCACCGTGGCGCTTGAGGCTGCCGATCAGGTATTTGCCGCGCCGGCTCCATTCACCCACCTGGCAACCGGTGAGGGCCTGGCAGAAGGCCTCAGGGTCTGGCGGATGGGCGATGGCCCGGGCCCGATGCACCTGGACGCGCTGAATCGAGAAGCCGGAGGTGCGCTGTTCCAGACCGCGCCGCACGGTTTCCACTTCGGGCAGTTCCGGCACGGAGCGGCTGGGGAAGGTTGCAATCGAGGCTGGCATGGCGGCCCATGCAAAACCCCTGGCTTGCAGGCAGGCCAGGGGCTCATGAACACAGGCAAAGGCTGGCGGAGGGGCCCTCAGGCCTTTTCCAGTTCGCTCTCAGCGAAGTTGTTGGTGTTGATGCCGCCTTCAGAGCCGCTGAAGCCGCTGTAGTTCACTTTCTCGAAGCGCACCACCACCGGGTAGCGGATGCCTGAGGTGTCGATCGACGCCACCGTGCCGACGTCGTTGTACCAGTAGGACTCGGGGCGCTTGATACGCACTTTGTCGCCGCGGGAAATGGCCATCGCTGCGCTGGATTCGGGATGCTTCCTGACGGAAGATACCCGCCCCTCACTGGCCTGCTTCTGTGGGCGTCACGATTCGTCGCCCTTTCGCCGCTGGGGCCTTTCGCCGCTGGGGCCTTTGGCGGTTGACGGTGGCGATCGGTGTGGCCGGTACGTCGACGGGCCTCCATCCAGCTGGCCCCCTCGCCGGGTGTCAGCATCGCCGTTTGCGATCGCAGGCGCCATGGTGCTCGACGGTGGGGACGCCCCCGTGCTCAACCTGGAGCTGCCCGATCCCGACAGCGACACCATCAGCACGATGGAGTTTCTGGCCCGGCTGGAGGCGGCCTGGGCGGTGTGCGACCGCTTCGACCTGCAGACCGAGATCTGGCGGGGCCGCATCCTGCGGGCGGTACGCGACCGGGAGAAGCGCGGCGGCGAGGGGCGCGGCACCGGTTTTCTGCAGTGGCTCAGGGAGCGGGAGATCAGCAAGACCCGGGCCTACACCCTGATCCAGCTGGCCGAGTCGGCCGATGCCCTGGTGGGCGATGGGCTGCTCGAGGAGGGCAGCGTGAACCACTTCTCCAAGCGCGCCTTCCTGGAGACGGCCCAGGCCGATCCGGAGGTGCAGCAGATGATCGCTGAGGCGGCCAACGAGGGCCAGGAGATCACCCGCAAGCAGGTGCGGCGCCTGGCGGATGAGTTCACGGCCGCCACCAGCCCGCTGTTGCCCGAGGAGATCCGCCAGCGCACCGCCGAAAACCTGCTGCCGCCTCGGGCTGTTGCGCCGCTGGTGAAGGAGCTCGCCAAGCTGCCGGAGGAGCAGCAGGACGACCTCCGCAAGGTGCTGCGCGAGGAGCCCGAGCTGGAGCGGGTGCGGGAGGTGACCCACACGGCCCGCTGGCTCAGCAAGGCAGCTGAGGCGGCCCTGGCGGTGCGGGCCTTTCAGTACGACCAACTCGATTTCGAGAAGGCGCTGCAGGAGGCCCAGCGGCTCGATGCCCTCGGCCTGCTGGCCGATGCGGTGGGCCAGGCCCAGGCCCTGGAGGCCGCCGTGCTCAAGCTGCACACCAGCTGGCGCCGGCTCGGGGGCCTGCAGGAGCGCCTCTGGGTGGAGAGCGGCAGCAGCACGCCCCACCTGCGGGAGCTGCTCACGGCGTTGCAGGCGTTGAGTGGCAACACCATGCGGGTGTCGCTGGGGGAACTGGCCGGCGGCAAGCGGGTGCGGCTGCAGCTGGTGGAGGAGGCGCCGGATCAGCTAGAGGCTCCGCCCCTGCCCTGACGGCACCAGATCTGGCGCTCGCTATCCTGGATCACCACTGGTGGTGGTGTGTGCCCCGCTCGGCCAGCAGCAGCGAATCGGAACCTCCGTCCCCCTCCGGCGACGTGCTGTTGCAGGCGCTCCAGCGCGGCTTCGGCTGGACGGGCTTTCGGCCGGGGCAACGGCCTGTGGTGGAGGCCCTCCTGGCCGGGCGCGACTGCCTGGCGGTGTTGCCCACCGGTGGCGGCAAATCGCTCTGTTACCAGTTGCCTGCCCTGGTGCGCGAGGGGCTGGTGCTGGTTATCTCTCCCCTGGTGGCCCTGATGCAGGACCAGGTGGAGCAGCTGCAGCGCCGGGGCATTCCGGCGGCCTGCCTGCATCGCGGGCTCTCGGCCGCTGAGCGGGGGCCCCTGCTGCGCCGCATCCGCGAGCGGCGCCTGCGGCTTCTCTATCTGGCTCCGGAGCGCCTGCGGGTGGAGGCCACCCTGCAGCTGCTCGACGACCTGCTCAGCGAGGGGACGCTGGTGGCCGTTGCGGTGGACGAGGCCCACTGCATCAGTGCCTGGGGCCACGACTTCCGCCCCGACTACCGCCGCCTCGGGGAGCTGCGCCGCCTCTGCCCCGGCGTGCCCCTGGTGGCCCTCAGCGCCACCGCAGCCCCCCAGGTGCGGGCCGACATCATCCGCCTGCTGCAGCTGCGCAGGCCCCTGATCCAGGTGCGTTCGGCCCGGCGCGGCAACCTCACCTATGCCATGCGGCGCAGGCCTGCCGATCCCCTGCCGGATCTCCTCCAGGCGATCGCTGGGGCCCGCGGTGCAGTGCTGATCTACGCCCGCACGCGCCGTTCCGTGGAGCAGTGGGCCAGGCGGCTCAATGGGGCGGGAGTGGAGGCGATCGCTTATCACGCCGGCATGGATCCAGAGAGCCGCCAGTTGGCCCTCAGCCACTTCCAGCACCAGCCCCGGCCGGTGCTGGTGGCCACCGTGGCCTTCGGCATGGGGGTGGACCGGGCGGATGTGGGTCTGGTGTTGCACCTGGATCTGCCGGCCAGTCCGGAGGGCTACCTGCAGGAATCGGGGCGGGCCGGGCGCGATGGTCTGCCGGCCGACTGCCTGGTGCTGTTCGACCCCGCCGATCGGATCAGCCTGGGCTGGGCGATCCGCTCCGCTGGCCAGATGCCGGGAGGTTCCCCCTCCGCGGCCGATCGACAGCGGCTGGAGCAGGCCCAGCGCCAGGTGCGCCGCATGGAGGCGGTGGCCGAGGGGGAGGGCTGCCGGGAGCAGGCGCTGCTGCTGGCGGTGGGTGAGATCGTGCCCCCCTGCGGCCGCTGCGACCGCTGCCGGGCCCACAGCGTTGGGGCTCCGGCCCGCCGCGACTGGTCGGCGGCGGCGGCGGTGCTGCTCGAGTCGCTGGGGGAGGAGCGGGGGCGGGACCTGCGCAGCCTCAGCGAGGAGCTGGCTGCGGCCGGGTCCTGTTCCGACGAGCAAGATGGGGATCGCTGGGCCTGGCTGGCCCGGCGGCTGGTGCAGGAGGAGCTGATCAAGGAGAGCGATGACGGCTCCCAGCGCCTGTACCTGCGCGATCCGGGTCGGCGTTTCCTGCACCGGCCCTGGCCGCTGCACTGGGCGGCCTGAGGGGCCTGCTCAGCTGCGGTTGGCCTGGCAGATGTCCTTCACCAGCTTGTGCTCGAAGTCTTTGCTGGGGTTCTCCCAGGTGCGCCACTGGCCGGCCTGGCTGGTGACGTTGATCTTGCGGGCTGTGCAGTTCACCGCCAGGTAGAGGGGCTGCCCTTCGCTGTTGAGGCTGGGGGCCACATAGCTGCCGCCCATCGGCTGAATCTTCGACCAGTCCACCTGCAGGGGACCGTAGTTGCGCCACTCACCGGCCGGCCGGGCCGCAGCCACGGGGGTTGCCTGGCCCGCGGCCGTGGAGCTGGCACGGGTGGCAGCAGTGGTGGCAGCAGTGGTGGCGGCTGCTGGGGCGCGGCTGGCGGCGCTCACCGGAGCGGATCGGTTGATGGCGCTGGTGGTTGCCGCAGTTGCCGCAGTTGCCGCTGTGGTTGCTGCAGTGGCAGGTCCTGACAGCGGGGCTGCGGCGGTGGCTGCGGCCACGCTTGCGGACGTTGCGGCAGTGGTGACTGATGGGGTAGCGCTTGTTGTGGTGGTTGCAGGCGTGGTCGCAGATCCGCTGGGCTGGGCCGGGGCGGGCGCTGGCTGGGCCGCTACGGGCTGGGCCGCTACGGGCTGGGCCGCAGGGGTGGTTGCTGCAGGGGGGGGTGCCGCAGGCTTGGGCTTGGAGGCGGCTGGCGGGGTGCTGCGGGGGGCTGGCGGTGTGCCGCGCAGTTTCAGCCGGGTCCCCACCGTGACCAGTTCCGGATCCTCCAGTTGGTTGAGGGCCACCAGCCGGCTCACGCTGGTGCCGTAGCGCTCAGCGATGAGCGAGAGGTTCTCTCCTGACTGCACCACGTGTTCGCTGGCGTTGCGGTTCACCGGGGGAGAGCTGGACGCTGCCGAGGCACTGCGCTGGGCTGTGAGCGGCACCTGCAGGCGGGTGCCGCTCATCACCAGATCCGGGTCGCTGATGCTGTTGATCTGGATCAGGCGCGCGGCGGTGGTGTTGAAGCGATCGGCGATCTCCGAGAGCGTCTCGCCACTCTTCACGGTGTAGGGGGCAGTGCCCCGGGTGCCGCTGGGGCTGGATGAGCTCCTGGCTGTGGATCCGCTGCCCGGGATGGTGAGGCGTTGCCCAATCTCCACATGGTCGGGATTGGCGATGCCATTGGCCTGCATCAGCCGGCTGAGGCTCACGCCGTGGCGCTCGGCGATCTCAGAGAGGGTTTCGCCCGTGCGCACCGTCACCACCTGCTGGGCCTGCACGCCGGACACCGCAAGCACGGTGAGCGGCGGCGTGATGGCCAGAACCAGGGCGGCGAGGGTGCGGCGCATGGGCTCCCGGGAACGTTTCGCGAACCATAAGGGGCAGATCAGAGTGATACCAGGGGGGCGTTGAATCACCGCTGCTGATCTCAACCGAGCAGCCGCCGCACCAGGGGCAGCTTGCCGGCATAGGGGGGGTAGCGCAGGGGAACATCCAGCCAGAACGGACGCCGTAGCACGCTGCGGCAGTGGGAAAAGGTGAGAAAACCCGTTTCGCCGTGATACGAGCCCATGCCGCTCTCCCCCACGCCGCCGAAGGGGAGCTGGCTGGAGCCGGCCTGCATCACCACATCGTTGAAGCACACGCCGCCCGAGCTGGTTTGCTGCAGCACCAGGCGCTGGGCCTGGCGGTCGTTGCTGAACAGGTAGAGCGCCAGGGGTTTGGGCCGGCTGCGGATCTCCCGGCAGGCGGCGGCCAGATCCGGCACGGTCTGAATCGGCAGCAGGGGGCCGAAGATCTCCTCCTGCATCAGGGGATCGTCGCCGCTCTCCACCGCCACCAGGGTGGGCTCGATGCGACGGCGCTCTGGATCACAGCGGCCGCCATGGAGGATCTGACCGCGCTGGCGGGCACCCTCCAGCAGGCCGTTCAGCCGCTCGAACTGCGCCCGGTTCACAATCGCGCCCAGATCCGGGCTGTGGAGCGGATCGCTGCCGTAGAAGCGCTCCAGTTCGGCGGCGATCGCCGCCACCAGCGGTTCGCGCACGGCCGGCTGCACCAGCACATGGTCCGGGGCGATGCAGGTCTGGCCGGCATTGAGGCTGCGCCCCCAGGCCAGCCGCCGGGCCGTCACGGCCAGCTCGGCGTCCTCCAGCACCACCGCCGGACTCTTGCCGCCCAGCTCCAGGGTGACGGGGGTGAGGTGGCGGGCTGCCGCCGCCATCACCAGCCGGCCCACCCGGCCGCCCCCGGTGAAGAAGATGTGATCGAACTGCTCCTCCAGCAGCCGAGCCGCCACGCTGCCGTCGCCGCACACCACCTGCACCACCTCTGGGGGGAAGCTGCTGGCGATGGCCCTGGCGATCAGCTCCGCGGTGCGAGGGGCGTGTTCGGAGGGTTTGAGTACCACGGTGTTGCCGGCGGCCAGGGCGCTCACCAGCGGGTGGACACAGAGCTGGAAGGGATAGTTCCAGGGGCCGATGATCAGCACGCAGCCCAGGGGCTCGGCCTGCTGGAACGCCTGGCCCGGGCGCAGTGGTAGGTCGAGGGGCAGCGGTTTTGGCGCCATCCAGCGGCGCAGGCGGCGGCGGCTGAGGCGTAGCTCCTGGCGGATGGCCACCAGCTCGAAGCTGGCTTCCAGGGCCGGTTTGCCCAGATCGGCCGCCAGGGCCTCCATCACGGCGTCGGCCTCCCGCTCGAGCAGGGCCTCCAACCGGTCCAGCTGCTCCAGCCGCCAGGCCAGCGGGCGGGTGTGCCCCTCGCTCACGGGGGTGCGCATCCGGGCCACTGACAGGGCGAGGGGGGAGGACAGATCCACGGTGGCCGTCATCAGGGGGGTGCTGGTGCGCCCACCCTGGCAAACCCGGCCGCTGCGGCGACGTGGCCGCTGGCCCGGGGACTGGCTGGGCGGGGCCTGAGACAGCGGGGGCACTGACCTGGGGTGGGCCCTTGCCAGGGGTCTGCTGTACTCCGCCACCCTGTTCATGGCTACTGCGCCTGCGTCCTCTCCAGCCCGCGCCTCTGCCGAGGAGCGGCTGGTGGCATCCCTGATCGCGCTGCTGGAGGCCGGCACCACCCCCTGGCGGCGCGACTGGGATGGCGCCGGCGGCGGGCATCAGGTGAATCTGTTCTCGGGCCGCCGCTACCGGGGGGCCAATCCGGTGCTGCTGCAGCTGGGCCAGCATCTGCGGGCCTCCAGCCTCCCCTACTGGTGCGGTTTCGCCGAGGCCCGGGCCCGTGGCATCTTCCCCCGCAAGGGCAGCAAGGCGGTGCATGTGCTGCGGCCTCAGGTGCATCAGGGCCACCTCCCGGAGGCGACCGGGCGTGCCGGGGAGGAGGAGGCTGAAATCCAGTCCGCCAGCGGAAGTGGTTGGGTGAGTTTCCGGCCGATGGCCGTGTTCAATGCCGCCGACCTGGAGGGGGAGGCCCTGGCAGGGCTGATTGCGGCCCGCCGGGCCGCCGATGGGCTGGCCTGCCGGGCCGAGCCCGAACGGCTGGCGGCGGCGGAGCAGGTGCTCGGCCGCTGGCCGGTGCCGGTGCGCTTTGAGGGCGATCGGGCCTGCTATCTGCCGGCCGTCGACCAGATCTGGCTGCCAGCCCGCGACTGCTTTCACTCTGCGGCTGCCCTCTATGCCACCTGGGCCCATGAGGCGATCCATTCCACCGGGCATGCCAACCGGCTGGCGCGGGATCTCAGCGGTGGAATGGGGGCCGCGGGTGATGGCGGTCGGGCCTATGCCCGCGAGGAGCTGGTGGCTGAGCTGGGGGCAGTGCTGCTGGGCGACAGGCTGGAGATCGGCAGCGATGCCAGCAACCACGCGGCTTACCTGGCGGGTTGGTTGGACCTGCTGCGGCAGTCCCCTCGCGTGCTGCTACGGGTGCTCAGCGACGCCCGCCGCGCCGCCGATCTGATCTGTCCGGAACTGGAGGAGTGCAAAACGCCAAGCACGAAGCTGGCGGGGATCACACCGAAGGAGATCACACCGCAAACGTCCCAGATGCGGGGTGGCGTGGCGGAAGGCCCTGCCGATGGCGGCAGGAGGATCTCAGGGAATCCAGCCCCCTCTGGAACTGCTGTTTTTGATTCCCCGGTGCCCGAGGGAATCAGGGCTGGAAGCCCTTGACGAGACTTGAACTCGTGACCTCTCCCTTACCAAGGGAGTGCTCTACCGCTGAGCTACAAGGGCATGTGGAAGGTGGGCCGGGTTGGATTTGAACCAACGTAGGCAGAGCCAGCGGATTTACAGTCCGCCCCCATTAACCACTCGGGCACCGACCCGAACCACACCCCAAGAACTTACCAGCCAGCCTCCCCCCAGCTGAGGCCCTCTGCTTGGCTGGTTGGACGCCAACCCACCCATGCAGCTGCTCGCCCTCCACGGCCCCAATCTCAACCTGCTCGGCACCCGCGAGCCGGGGCTCTACGGCAGCGCCACCCTGGAGCAGATCAACACCGGCCTGCAGGAGCGGGCTGCTGCCCTGGGGGTGGCGATCGACTGTTTCCAGAGCAACCACGAGGGAGCCCTGGTGGACCGCATCCATGGGGCCAGGGGCATGGTGGACGGCATCCTGATCAATGCCGGCGCCTACACCCACACCTCGATCGCCCTGAGGGATGCCCTGCTGGCGGTGGCCATTCCCTATGTGGAGTTGCATCTGAGCAACACCCATGCCCGTGAGCCCTTTCGCCACCACTCCTTTCTGGCGGATCGGGCGGTGGGGGTGATTTGCGGCTTCGGCCCGCTCAGCTACGGGCTGGCGCTGGAGGGTCTGGTGGCCCAGCTGCGTCCCGTCGATGGTGCATCCGCCTGAGCGCTCGTGAAGTTGCCTGTTCCCCTTCCCCTGGAGCCCCTGCAGAGCCGCATCCGCTGGTTGGCCGCTCCCACCAGCCAGTCCTGGCTGGAGCAGGCCATCGCCCGCCCCGATCTGGTGCTGATCGACCATGCCCACTGCGAGCGCAAGGCGGCGGGTGTGGCGCTGCAGCTGATGTTCCGCTATCCCGGCGATGGCGAGCTGGGGGCTGCCCTCAGTGCCCTGGCCCGGGAGGAGCTGGAGCACTTCGAGCAGGTGCTGGCCCTGCTGCAGGCCCGGGGCATCCCCCTGCGGCCGCTGCCCGCTCCGGGCTATGGCAGTGAGCTGAGCAAGGCCATCCGTCGCCAGGAGCCGGATCGGATGCTCGATGCTTTTCTGGTGGCCGGGCTGATCGAGGCCCGCAGCCACGAGCGCATGGGCCTGCTGGCCGCCCACAGCCCCGATGGGGAGCTGCGGGATCTCTACAGCGATCTGCTGGCCAGCGAGGCTCGCCATTTCGGCCTCTATTGGCTGCTGGCGGAAGGGCGTTTCGGGCGAGACATCACGACGGCCCGGCTGGAGCAGCTGGCCGCCGTGGAACAGTCGGCCCTGGAAGGGCCCAGGGGCGATCCCGCTCAGGTGCGGATGCACTCGGCGGGGGTGAAGGGTCAGGCCGTGGGGGCGCCCAGCTGATCGAGCAATGGGTAGCTCGCAGCGATAGCGTCGCCAGTGAACTGGGCCACCCAGCCATCGGGGTTGTTGAAGAAGCGCAGGGCGCAGAACTGGGGCTCGGGGCCCATGTCAAACCAGTGGCGGGTGCCGGCAGGCACGGCGATCCAGTCGCCGGCTTCGCAGATCAGCTGCAGCACTTCATCGCCGAGGTGAAGGCAGAACAGGCCTTGCCCCTCCACAAAGAAGCGCACCTCGTCTTCGCTGTGGGTGTGCTCGGCCAGGAACTTCTGGCGCAGGGCGTCGCGGTCGGGATGGTTGGGGGCCAGGCGGATGGCATCCACCGTGGGGTAAGTGCCGCCGGCCTGCACCCGGGCGATCTCGCTGCAGTAGGCCGCCAGGATCTGCTCCGGGCTGGCACCGGCGGGCAGTTCGGCCCGGGCCGGCCAGCGCTGGAAGCGGATGCCACGGCTGGCCAGTTCCTGCTGGATGCGCTTGGCGTCGCTGGTGATCAGCTCGGCGTGTTGCTCCTGGCGAGCAGGGGTGCTGGCATCGTGCCGATACAAAACAAGCAGACTCATGGCGCCGGGGCCTCAGTTGGTGAATGTAGGAACCCCCGAGGCTGAGGCGTTCAGGGGGCTCACCCTCGTGGGCGTGGGGCCAGGCGATGCCGCACTGCTCACCGTGGCGGCGGTGCGGGCGATCCAGGCCGCGGCAGTGGTGGCCTATCCGGTGGCCCGTGAGGGCGGAGAGGGCATGGCGGCGGCGATTGCCGCTCCCTGGATTGCTCCCGGCCAGCGGCGGCTGCCGTTGCTGTTTCCGATGGTGGCGGACGCTGCGCCCCGCATCGCCGCCTGGCACACCGCCGCCGACGCCCTGGCGGCCCGGGTGACGGCTGGTGAACGGGTGGTGCTCCTCTGCGAGGGGGATGTGTCGCTGTTCGCCAGCAGCTCCTATGTGCTCCTGGCGCTGCGCCAGCGGCACCCGCACTGTCCGCTGCGGCTGATCCCGGGGGTACCGGCGGTGTGTGCGGCAGCCGCTGCTGCCTCCAGCGCAGACCTGGCCTGGCCCCTGGCCCTGCAGAGCGAGGGCCTGCTGATCCGCCCCACCCCCGAGGGCGGTGTCGATCTGCTGCGACTGCTGGAGCGGGCCGCCAGCGACGGCACCGTGTTGGCCCTGCTCAAGCTGGGGCACCGCTGGAGCTGGGTGCGGCCGTTGCTGGCGGAGCGGGGTGTGTTGGAGGGCGCCCTGTTCGCCCAGCGGGTGGGCTGGCCCGACCAGCTGCTGGCACCGGCTGTGGCGGTGCCAGCAGACGAGCAGCCCTATTTTTCGCTGTTGCTGATCCGGCAGGGCTGGCCAGAGGTGTTGCCCTAGCTCGGCTCGAGCGTTTGCTGGGCCTGCTCCAGCAGGGCCAGGGCCTCGGCCGGGGTGGGGGCGCGCATCAGGGCATGGCGCAGCTGGGGAGCGCCGGGGAAGCCGTTGCAGGTCCAGCTGAGGTGCTTGCGGGCGATCAGCAGTCCGTGGTCACCCTTGGCGGCCACCAGGGCCCGCAACTGCTCGGCCGCCAGGGCCAGCTTTTCGGCCGGACCGGGGGTGGGCGGGATCGGCCGACCGCAGAGGGCCGCATCAATCTGCCCCACCAGCCAGGGGGCTCCCATGGTGCCCCGACCCACCATCACGCCGTCGGCGCCGGTCTGCGCCAGGCAGCGCAGGGCATCGTCCGGGCTGTGGATGTCGCCGTTGGCGATCAGTGGGATCGCCAGCGCCTGCTTCACCGCAGCGATGGCGGCCCAGTCGGCGCTGCCCTTGAAGCCCTGCTCGCGGGTGCGGCCATGCAGGGTGAGCAGCTGGGCTCCGGCGCCCTCCAGTTGGCGGCACCAGCGCACGGCGAGGGTGGCGCTGTCGCCGTCGGGGGCGCCGCACCAGCCCAGGCGGGTTTTCACGGTGACCGGGATGCGCACGGCCGCGGCAACGGTGTCGACGATGCGGGCGGCCAGCTCGGGGTCACGGATCAGGCCGCTGCCGCCTCCCTTGCGGGCGATTTTCTTCACCGGGCAGCCCATGTTGATGTCGATCAGGAAGGCGCCTGCGGCCTCAGCCCGCCGCGCCGCTTCGGCCATGGCGGCGGGGCGGTGATCGAACAGCTGCACGCCGATGGGGCCGGCCTCCTCCGCCAGCTCTTCTACCTTCTGGCGGCCGTGGCCCAGCTCCAGGCTGGTGGCGTTCACCATCTCGGTGAACAGCAGGGCATCGGCGGCCCAGCGCCGCACCAGCCCCCGGAAGATGCGGTCGCTCACCCCCGCCAGCGGTGACTGCAGCACCCGGCAGCGCAGATGGCGCAGTGCGCCGTTGCCGCCTAGCTCAAGGGCCCCTCGCCCCTGCAGGCGCGCAGCTGCCGCGGCGGGCTGGGGATCGCTGAGAACGGGCGGGGCTGACATGCAGCAACTGGTGAGAGGGGGATTCCGGTGGCCGGAGGGCCCTGCGGTGGGGAGATCCCTAGGGTGCAGCCAGCCAATCTGCGGCGGGCTCGGTGACCTTCAGCAGCGTGTTTCACGAGCTGGCCGCCATCCTGATGCTGACGGCCGTGATCGGCGTGGTGGCGCTGAAGCTGCGCCAGCCGCTGATCATCGGCTACATCATCGCCGGCATCCTGGTGGGTCCCGCCGCCCTCAACTGGGTGTCGGGGGGCAGCGAGCTGAAGCTGCTCTCCAGCGTGGGCATTTCCGTGCTGTTGTTTGTGGTGGGGCTGAAACTCGACGTGGGCCTGATCCGCTCGGTGGGGCCGGTGGCCCTGGCAACGGGCCTGGGGCAGATCGTGTTCACCTCCCTGTTCGGCTTTCTGATCGCCCTGGGGCTGGGGTATGCGGCGGTGCCGGCGCTCTACATCGCCGTGTGCCTCACCTTCTCCAGCACGATCATCATCGTGAAGCTGCTCTCCGATAAACGGGAGATCGATTCGCTGCACGGCCGGATTGCGGTGGGCTTTCTGGTGGTGCAGGACATCGCCGTGATCCTGGCGATGATCCTGCTCACCTCCTTCAACCTGCAGGGCGGCGGCGGCATTGCCGGCCAGGCGATCCGGTTGCTGCTGGTGGGCAGCGCCTTCGTGCTCGGCACCGCCGCCACGATGCGCTGGGTGATGCCGCCGCTGCTGGGCCGGCTGGCCCAGAACCAGGAGCTGCTGGTGCTGTTCGCCGTGGCCTGGGCGGTGGGCCTGGCGGCCCTGGCCGATGTGGTGGGCTTCAGCAAGGAGGTGGGCGCCTTCCTGGGGGGCGTGTCGATTGCCTCAACGGCCTACCGGGAGGCGATCGCCTCCCGGCTCACGGGCCTGCGCGATTTCCTGCTGCTGTTCTTCTTCATTGATCTCGGCTCGGGGCTGAATGTGTCGGCCGCCGGCCTGCAGCTGGGGCCCGCATTGGTGTTGTCGCTGTTTGTGCTGGTGGGCAACCCGCTGATTGTGGTGGCGATCATGGGGGCGATGGGCTACCGGCGGCGCACGGGCCTGATGGCGGGCCTCACCGTGGCCCAGATCTCGGAGTTCTCCCTGATCCTGGCGGCCCTGGGGCTGCAGCTCGGTCAGCTGGGCGAAGGCGAGGTGAGCCTGATCACCCTGGTGGGGGTGATCACCATCGCCCTCTCCACCTACATGATCCTGGGCTCGGAGCGGCTCTACCGCTGGCTGAAGGACCCCCTGCGGCTGCTGGAGCGGGCCACCCCCTTCAGCGAACTGGGCACCAGCACCAGCGGCCCGGCGCGGGTGGATGTGATCCTGCTGGGGCTGGGCCGCTTCGGCGGCGCCATCCACCGGCAGCTGCAGCCCCACAACCTCTCGATCCTCGGCATCGACTTCGATCCCCAGGCCCTGCGCCTGGCGGCGGCCCAGGGCCTGCCGGTGCAGTACGGCGACTCGGAAGACCCGGAGTTCACCGCTTCCCTGCCGCTCTCCTCGGCCACGGTGGTGGTGAGCACCCTGCCCTCGCTTGAAGCGAATGCGGCCATCCACCACGGCCTGGAGACGGCTGGTTTCCAGGGCCACTTCATCGCCACCGCCCACGACGAAGCCGAGGTGGCCAAGCTGGAATTCCTGGGGGCCCAGCGCACCCTGCTGCCCTTTCTCGATGCGGCCGAGCGGGCAGCGGAGCTGATTGTGGAGGATCTGCTGGTGTTGCGGGCTCAAGCTCCGGCCTGAAGGGCTACCGCTGATTGGGGAGTGGCTGAGGTGGCTATGGCCAGGAACAGCACCAGCACTGGAATCCCCAGCCGGGCCGAGAACTTGCTGGAGGTGATGCCGATCAGCAGCAGCACCCCCGCCAGCAGCATGGCCACCTGCAGGGACGGCATCCGGCCTGAACCTTCCCATCTGGCTACGAGGATGCCGCATGGATCGGGCCCGTGCCGCTCCGGGCCAACATGGCGCGGTGTTTGTTGTGCTCCAGCCCCATGGCTCCCGCGCAGGCCGCCGCCACCCCGGTTCCCTACCCCCTCAGCCGGGAGTTGCTGGAGGCGGTGCTGGCCGACCGCGTCAGCGATCGCTTCGTGTGTGAACTGATCTGGCCGCGCCTGGGTTATGTGCCCGATGGCGCCGGCACCTGGAGCGCGGGCCCGGCTGCGGGCGCTGCCTGGCGGGAGTCGTTCCCGATCGAGCCCCAGTTCATCGCCGAGCGGCCCCCCGCGGTGGCGCTCACCCGCTCGATTGCCAAGGAGCACAAGCAGCTGCTGAAGGAGCAGCTGGGGTTTGCGGGCTACCGGATCGGCGAGCTCTACCCGCGTCGCACCCGCCGCGCCACCGCCGTGAACTGGCTGCTGGCCCACCTGGCCGAGCGGGGCGAGCCGCTGCCCGAGAGCGGGCCGCTGCCGGAGTTGTTGAAGGTGCCCGCCGATCCGGTGGCGGGGCATCCCGGGGATCTGCCGGTGCAGTAGCCGCAGGCCGTACGCCCTGCCAGCTCAGAAGCCCAGGGCCACCCCATCGAGCCGGTGATCCACGCCGGCCTCCAGGCTGGTGCACTGGCCGGCTGTATCGCGATGGAGGCGCACCATCTGGGCGCCCCCCTTGAAGCCGATGAAGCCATAGGAATCGCCGAGCTGATGGCCGCGGGCCACGAGCTCGTGGCCCACGTCTGGATTGAACTGCGGATCGATGTGCACCGCACCGCTCTGCATGATCAGCTTGAAGCGCGGTGCATCCACGGCCTGCTGGGGATTCATGCCCAGGTCGAGGGCGTTCACCAGGATCTGCGTGAGGCCCTGGGGGTGGGCGTTGCCGCCGATCACGCCCATCACGAATTCCGGCAGTCCATCGCGCAGCACCAGCGCCGGCAGGATCGAATGGCGTGGGCGGTGGCCGGGCGCCAGGGCGTTGGGATGGCCCGGCTGGCTGGAGAACTGGGCCGCCCGGTTGTTGAGCAGCACGCCCGTGTTGCCCGCCACCAGCCCCGAACCGAACAGCCCGCAGATGCTGGTCATCAGCGACACGGCGTTGCCCTCGCCGTCCACCGCGCACACGTAGCTGGTGTCGCCTGAATTGCCGCCCTGAGGTCTGGTGGCGGGCCGGGCCCGGCTGGTGATGCGGCTGCGGGTGGCGGCCAGACCCTCCGGGCTGAGCTCCTGCCGCAGTCGCTCCAGCATTTCGGGGGTGGGCTCGCCCACCACATCGATGGCCAGCTCAAAGCCCAGACGGATCGCTTCAATCTGGTGGTGCAGGCGCTCTGCTTCATCCATTGAGGCGAGCGGCAGAGCGTCGAGGATGCCGAGGGCATGGAGAGCCACCACCCCCTGGCAATTGGGTGGCATGCCCAGCACGTCTCTGCCGCGGTAACCCACGCTGAGGGGCTCCACCCACTCGGCCTGGTGCTGCTGGGCAGCCACGTCGGCCATGGTGGTGGGCACTCCACCTGCGCTGATCGTCGTGGCGATCGCCTCGCCCACGGGGCCTTCGTAGAAGCCCCGGCGGCCCTCCCGGGCCACGCGCTCCAGGGTGTCGGCCAGCTGCGGCAGGCGCATCAGCTGGCCCGGCTGCGGGGGGGCGCCATCGGGCAACAGCAGCTCTCCCAGCTGCATGGCTCCGCTGGGCCCCAGCAATGCGGAGCCGAGGCCCCAGAACCCCGCGATCGACTCGCCCACCGGATAGCCCTCGCGCGCGTAGGCGATCACCGGCTCCCATAGCTGCTGCAGCGACCGCGTGCCGAACCGCTCCAGCAGGGCGCACCAGCCATCCACGGCGCCGGGAATGGTGACCGAGGCCGCGCCATGGTCCGGCATCAGCGGGACTGGCCCGACCCGCTCGAGGCTGGCGCCGCTCGGGGCTCGGCCGCTGCCATTGAGGCCAAACACCCGCTGCTCGTTCGCCGACCACACCAGCACCATGGTGTCGCCGCCCAGGCCGCTCATCATCGGTTCGGCCAGCGCCAGCATGCCGGCCATGGCCACGGCGGCATCAGCGGCATTGCCCCCCTGCTCCAGCACCCGCAGGCCAACGCGGGTTACCAGGGGCGAGCTGGAGCTGGCTATGGCACGCCCTGCAAACACAGGCGAACGGCGATCCAGAAAGGCAGGGTTGGCCATGGCAGCGTGCCGCTTTGGCAATGCGTCCGCAGTTTGGTGCGGCTGGGCCTTCAGCCACAGGGGCTCAACCTTGTCGTAAGGGTGGTGGTCGTAAGCGTGGCGTCGGTTGATCTCACGCAACGCTGCCGCCCCCTGCGGACACCGTCAGCAGTGATCCGTGGTGGGGTGCATCGGTAGGGTCATGGCAGGCATGTTCGGGTAACAGACGATTTGGCGCTTCCCACAGTGGCGATCATTGGACGCCCCAACGTGGGCAAATCCACCCTGGTGAACCGCCTGTGCCGCAGCCGCGAGGCGATCGTGCACGACCAGCCGGGCGTGACGCGCGACCGCACCTACCAGGAGGGCTTCTGGGGCGATCGCACCTTCAAGGTGGTGGACACCGGCGGCCTGGTGTTCGACGACGACAGCGAATTCCTGCCGGAGATCCGCGAGCAGGCCAACCTGGCCCTGGCCGAGGCCACCGTGGCCCTGGTGATCGTGGACGGCCAGCAGGGTTGCACCGCTGCCGATGAGGCGATTGCCACCTGGCTGCGCGGCCACGACGTGCCGGTGCTGCTGGCGGTGAACAAGTGCGAGTCGCCGGAGGCCGGCCTGGCCATGGCGGCGGAGTTCTGGGGGCTGGGCCTGGGCGAGCCCCATCCGATCTCGGCCATCCACGGGGCTGGCACCGGCGATCTGCTCGACCGGGTGATCAGCTTCCTGCCCCCCACCAGTGAGGAGGGCGGCGAGGAGCCGATCCAGATGGCGATCATCGGCCGGCCCAACGTGGGCAAATCCAGCCTGCTCAATGCCATCTGCGGCGAGCAGCGGGCGATCGTGAGCCCGATCCGCGGCACCACCCGCGACACGATCGACACCACGGTGGAGCGCGAGAACCACACCTGGAAGATCCTCGACACCGCCGGCATCCGCCGCAAGCGCTCGGTGAACTACGGGCCCGAGTTCTTCGGGATCAACCGCAGCTTCAAGGCGATCGAGCGCAGCGATGTGTGCGTGCTGGTGATCGATGCCCTCGATGGGGTCACCGAGCAGGACCAGCGCCTGGCGGGCCGCATCGAAGAGGACGGCCGCGCCTGCGTGGTGGTGGTGAACAAGTGGGACGCCATCGAAAAGGATTCCCACACCATGCCGGCGATGGAGAAGGAGCTGCGCGCCAAGCTCTATTTCCTCGACTGGGCGCCGATGCTGTTCACCTCCGCCCTCACCGGCCAGCGGGTGCAGAGCGTGTTCGCCCTGGCGCTGCTGGCGGTGGAGCAGCACCGCCGCCGGGTGAGCACGTCGGTGGTGAATGAGGTGCTCACCGAGGCGCTCAGCTGGCGCTCGCCGCCCACCAGCCGCGGCGGGCGGCAGGGCCGCCTCTACTACGGCACCCAGGTGGCCACCCGGCCGCCCAGCTTCACCCTGTTCGTGAACGACCCCAAGCTGTTCGGCGACACCTATCGCCGCTACGTGGAGCGCCAGATCCGCGAGGGCCTGGGCTTCGAGGGCACGCCGATCAAGCTGTTCTGGCGGGGCAAGCAGCAGCGCGATGCCGAGAAGGAGCTGGCCCGCGTCAAGCGCTGAGTGGACTTCCTGCGCCAGCTGCCGATCGGCCAGTTCGTGGCCGAGGAGTCCGCTGATCCGCCCGGGGCGGACGGTGCTGGGGGACATGCCAGGGGTGGCAGCTGGCTGCGGCGCCTGGATCCGCGCCTGAAGCTGGCCTGGACCGTGGCCTTCCTGGTGACGCCGATCCTGGCCGGACCGGTGTGGCGGCTGGCGCTGGTGGGGCTGCTCCTGCTGATCACGGCCCTGAGCGGCCTGCCCTGGCGGCTGTGGCGGCGCAGCCTGCCGCTGCTGCTGGGGCTGGCCCTGTTGGTGGGCGGGCTGGCGGCCCTCCTGCCGGCCGGCGGCCCACCCCCGCCCAGCTGCAGCGCCCGCCTTCAGAGGTGCGCCTGCAGCCGGGCTCGCCCCTGGAGCCCGCGCCCGAGCGGGTGGGCCGGAGCTGGGAGCTGCTGCGCTGGGGGCCCGTGCAACTGGGCCCCGTTCCCCTCGGGCCCCTGGTGGTGAACCGGCGCTCCGCCACCCTGGGGCTCAATGGCGCCACCCTGCTGTTCACCCTGGTGCACAGCGCCAACCTGCTGCTGCTCACCACCCCGCCGGAGGAGCTGGTGTGGGCGCTGGCCTGGTTGCTGGCACCCCTGGGGCGGCTGGGTTGGCCGGTGGAGCGGCTGGGCTTCACCCTGCTGCTCTCCCTGCGCTTTCTGCCGCTGGTGCAGGAGGAACTGCAGAACCTGCTCCGCTCCGTGGCCACCCGGGCCGTGAACCTGCGCCGCCTGGGCTGGCGCCTCTCCCTGGGGCTGGTGCTGGGGGTGGGGGAGCGGCTGCTGGCCAACCTGCTGCTGCGGGCCGAGCAGGGGGCCGAAGCCCTGCAGGCCCGCGGCGGCCACTGGCTGCCGCCCGAGCAGCTGCACGTGCGGCCGGGGCCCCGGCGTGCCGGCTGGCTGCTGCTCAACCTGGCCTGCGGCCTGGCGCTGGTGGGTTTTCTCGGCTTGAGGTGCAGCGCCCTAGGCACGCTGTGACCTTAAATACCAACAACAAAACCGGCTGGGTGACCGCTGAGTGACGAAGGAGCGCTATCTCAACCACCCCACATTCGGCATGCTGTACCGGGTGGCTCCGGTGGCTGAGGGTCGCGATCTCTACGCCACCCTCTATGCCCAGCGCATCTTTTTCGTGGTGAGCCTTCAGCCGCGGGGAGCGAGCTTCGAAGTGGTGCCCCTGATGGATGCCCGGCATTACGCCGAGCAGAATCTGGCCAGGGCCCGCCGCGAGGGCTCCGACGTCCACGCCCACTGGCGCCAGCTGTTTGACCAGACCTTCATCTGAGCCCGCACCGACCGCCGGGCCTGCCAGCGCGGCTGGCCCTGGCCTGCAGCAGCGTCTGCACAGCCTGAGGGCAGCCCTGCCCGCCGGCTGCCGCCTGCTGGCGGTGAGCAAGGGGCAGCCGGCGGACAGCATCCGGGCTGCCGTGGCCGCTGGCCAGGCAAGTTTCGGCGAGAGCCGCCTGCAGGAGGCGATTGCCAAACAGGCCGAGCTGGCCGACCTGGCCCCGCTCGACTGGCACTTCATCGGCCGGTTGCAGGCCAACAAGGTGCGCCCGGTGCTGCGCCATTTCGCCACGTTGCACTCCCTCGACAGCCTGGCGCTGGCCCGGCGGATGGCGCGCATCGCCGCCGAAGAGGATCTCAGCCCCGCCGTGTTCTGCCAGGTGAAGCTGCGCCCCGACCCGGCCAAGACCGGCTTCGAGGCGGAGGCGCTGCGGGAGTGCTGGCCGGAGCTCAGCGCCCTGGCTCCGCTGCGCATCCAGGGCCTGATGACGATCGCCCCCCAGGGGCTGGCGCTGCATGAGCGCCGGGCCCTGTTCGCTGACTGTGCTGCCCTGGCCAGGGATCTGGGGCTGCGGGAACTCTCGATGGGCATGAGTGGCGACTGGCCGGAGGCCGCGGCTGCCGGCAGCACCTGGGTGCGGATCGGCAGCGGCCTGTTCGGTGCCCGGCCGCACAATTGATCGCGCCGACTGCTTGCGGTCACTGGCGTGGGACGCTATTCAGGTAAACAGCATCCCCAGAGGCCCACCCCGTGTCGTTGTTCTCCCGCCTGCGAGCCGTTGTGTCCGGCGATGACTACCTCGACGGCGCCTACGACGACGAACTCGACTACGACGGCGGAGAGCTCGACCAGCCCGCCAGCCCCTCCCCCAGCAGCCGCAGCAGCGCCCTGGCCCTGACCAGCGATTTCAGCAGCGACGACCCCTTCGCCGGCACCAACGTGATCGGCATGCCGGGGATCTCCACCTCCGCCGCTGAGGTCACCCTGATGGAGCCCCGCAGCTTCGACGAGATGCCCCGGGCGATCCAGGCCCTGCGTGAGCGCAAGACCGTGATCCTCAACCTCACGATGATGGAGCCCGATCAGGCCCAGCGCGCCGTGGACTTCGTGGCCGGCGGCACCTTCGCCATCGACGGCCACCAGGAGCGGGTGGGCGAGAGCATCTTCCTGTTCGCCCCCAGCTGCGTCACCGTCACCACCGCTGGTGGTGAGGAATCGGCTTCCCCCACGGTGGTGAGCCGCGACAGCGACCTCGACCAGCCTGCTGCCCCCAGCCCGGCCTGGTCCCGCCAGGACGGCGCCCTCTGAGCGCCCTCTCCTTGATCTCCCCGGGCCCGCAGCTGGGTGTGGTGGGTCTGGGCCGGATGGCCCAGGCCCTGCTGCTCCCCCTGCTGGAGAGTGGCCAGGTGAGCCGCCAAGGTGTGCGGGCCGCAGTGGCCAGCCGTGCCTCCGCCGAGCGCCTGGCCGCTCTCCATGCCCTGGCGGTGGGTACGGATGCGGCCCTGGCCTGGCAGGCGCCGGTGGTGTTGCTGGCCGTGAAACCCCAGCAGCTCGACGCGGTGGCTGCCGCCGTGCCGGCCGGTTGCTCGGGGCTGTTGATCTCGGTGCTGGCGGGGGTCACGCTGCAGCGCCTGCAGCGTCTGCTGCCGGCCTGGCGTTGCGTGCGGGCGGTGCCCAACACCCCCGCCCTGGTGCGCCAGGGCCTCACGGGCCTCGCCTATGCCGACAGCGTGACCCCCGCGGAGCGGGACTGGGTGCAGGGGCTGTTCGCCCAGGTGGGCGAGGTGGTGGATCTGCCGGAACCCCAGCTCGACGCCTTCCTGGCCCTCACCTCCTCCGGCCCGGCCTTCCTGGCCGTGGTGGCCGAAGCGATGGCCGATGGCGCCGTGGCGGCGGGTCTGCCCCGGGCCCTGGCCCACCGCTTTGCCCACCGCACCCTGGCGGGAACGGCGGCGCTGCTCCAGGAGCAGGAGCTCCATCCCGCCTCCCTCAAGGACATGGTGAGCAGCCCCGGCGGCACCACCATCGCCGGCCTCCGGGCCCTGGAGCGCCAGGGCCTGCGCTCAGCGCTGATCGAGGCGGTGCTGGCGGCGGCGGAACGCAGCCGGGAGCTGGCTTGAGCGCCCTCAGGCGGGCCGATTCCCGCCCAGCCTGGGCTCGGTGCCCGCCAGCAGCCGGGCCAGGTTGCTGCGGTGCCGCCAGATCACCAGGGCACTGGTGAGCAGGGCCAGGGCCAGGTAGGGCCAGCGCAGACCGAGCCCCTGGGTGTGGAACCAGCCCAGCATCAGCAGCGGCAGGGCCACGGCGGCCACCACGCTGGACAGCGACACGATGCGGCTGAAGCTGAGCACGGTGAGGAAGATGCCGAAGCAGGCCAGGCCCACCGGCCAGGTGAGGCCGAGCAGCATGCCCAGGGCCGTGGCCACGGCCTTGCCGCCCCGCCAGCCCAGCCACACCGGCCAGATGTGGCCGGCCAGGGCAGCCAGGCCGGCGCCCACCACCCAGCTGTCGGTACTCCAGCTGGCAGCGCCGGTGCCATCCAGCGGAACGCCGAGGGGCTCCAGGGCCGCCTTGGCCAGCAGCACGGCCGCGGTGCCCTTGAGCACATCCACCAGGAACACCACCAGGGCCGGCCCCTTGCCCAGCACCCGCAGCACGTTGGTGGCACCGGTGGAGCCGGAGCCCTCCTGGCGGATGTCGAGGCCCCCAAGCCAGCGGCCGGCCAGGTAGCCGGCCGGGATCGAGCCGAGCAGGTAGCCGAGGAGCAGCAGGGCGAGGGGCAGGAGCATGGGGAGAGGCGCGGAGTGGTTGGAGCGGGGGAAGCCTGGTGGGAAGGCGAGGAGGCTGAGGGGGAACTGGCGCTGGGGCTGCCGCGGCCGCTCAGTACAACTCCTCCTCGTCCATCAGCTCGCCCGGGCCGGGGGCGAAGGCCAGCCACAGGGGGAACTGCAGGATCGCCACGTCCACCACCTGCTCGGCGGCGTCGATCACGATGAAGGGCAGCTCGCCCCGTTCCTCCAGCCGGTCGGCCCGCTCCACCAGGGCATCCGCCCGCTCGAACAGCACGATGCCGCTGCTGGGGCCGAAGTCCTCGCGGCCCAGGCCGAGGCAGTCCTGCAGGCTGCGCCGCCATTCCCCCAGCCGTTCCGGCTGGCCCGCCAGCACCAGGGTCTGCACCTGCTCGCCGTAGAGCTCCCCGAGGATGGCGATCGCGGCCGCGGCCACCAGGCCGTTGCGGTTGCGGCTGCCGCTGCTGGGCTGGGCCCCCCGACCGCCCTGGTCGAGAAACCAGTTCTCCAGGCTGGTGGCGGCGCCGGCCTCCAGGCTGCGGCGCAGCTTCCAGGGGTCGGCGTAGAAGTCGGGCTGCCCCTGGAAACCCTGCAGCCGCTCGCGGATCAGCTCGGCATCGGCGGCGAACAGGCCGGCGGCGGGCAGGGCGGCAGCAGTGGGCTGCGCCGCCGGGGCGGGGCCGGCGGTGGCGGCATCCAGGGGCGAGGGCTGCACCAGCAGGGGCTGGGGCACCAGCTCGACCTGTTCGGCCGCCACGGCCAGGTCCTGCAGGGCTCCCACCAGGTAGTCCTGGAATCCCTTCAGCCGGCGGGCCACGCTGTCGGCCTGGCCGGCGAAGCTGCTGGCGATCTCGGCGCGGATGGCGTCCCGCCGGGTTTCCAGCTCGCCGATCTCGCGCTCGAGCGCCTCGCGGCGTTCGCTGAGTTCCCGCAGGGCCAGTGCCTGCCAGGCGCCCGCGTCGGCGGGAGATTCCGGAGTGGGGGGCGGTGTGGGTGTGTCCGTCATTCCTGTGGATCAGCGTCAGCCGCCAGGTGCGGGAGCCGCTGGCGGAGCTGGCTCTGCAGTGTGGCTGGATCAAACAACACTGGCAGCAGGTGAATGCTGCGCTCCTCGCGGAAATAGAACAGCGCGGGCAGGCCTGGCCAGAACAGGCGCCAGCTCTTCCAGTCGCCGTAGGGGAAGGTGCGCAGCAGGGTGTCGCGGCGGCGCACCAGCAGGGCATCGGCGCTGAACTCCAGGCGCAGCAGGGTGGTCTGCAGCAGCAGGAACAGGCCGAAGACGCTCACCCCCAGGGCCAGCAGCGGGGCAGCGCCCCACAGGGGCTGGAGGGCCAGGCACGCCACCCCCAGCCCCAGCACGGCCAGGGCCACGCCGTAGTGGGGGCTGAGGGTGTGGGACTCAGGGGCTGGGGGTGGGGCTGGGGCAGGAGCGGTTGTCATCGAACAGTGGTCATCGAACAGTGGTCATCGAACAGCGGACAGCGAACGGGCCGGGAACGTCAGCCAAACAGGATTTTGGTGAGCAGGGCGTCCATCAGGGCCACGGTGACCAGGATCATCACCACGGCGCCGGTGGTGCTGGTGCCCACCTCCTTGGGGCCGCCGCGGGTGGTGAGACCCCAGCCACAGGCGATCACGGCAATCTGCAGGCCGAACACCAGGGCCTTCACCAGCATCGCCGGCAGATCACTGGGTTCCATCCAGATGCGCACCGAGGTCCAGAACACGCTCGGCGGGATGCTGTACAGGAAGGTGCTGCTCACCTGGCCCGACCAGATCCCCACCCAGAAGAACAGCAGGCACTGCACCGGGGCCATGATCACCATCGCCAGCACCCGGGGCACCACCAGGTATTGCACCGGGTCGGTGCGCAGCATCGTGATCGCGTCGATCTGCTCGGTGACCTTCATGGTGCCCAGCTGGGCCGCATAGGCCGTGGCCACCTTGCCGGTGAGCAGGGTGGCGGTGAGCAGGGGGGCGATCTCCCGGGCCAGCCCCAGGGCCAGCAGCCCGCCCACGGCGGAATTGGCCCCCTGCTTGGAGAGCTCCGCCACCACCTGGATGTTGAACACGGTGCCCGCGGCCAGGGCCGTGATCAGCACGATCAGGAAGCTGCCGGGGCCCGCTTCCATCAGCTCCTGCATCAGATCGTTGAAGTTGATGCGGCCCTGGGCGATGGCACTCACGGCCTGTCCGCCGATCAGGGCGCTGGCACCGAGGCGCCGCAACCACATGGGTGGCCGCAGCCTGAGCCGGGGCAGGCGGGTCCTGGTCATGGGCCGTGGGGGGGGCGATGGGGCCAACGCCGCACCACGATCAGGCCCAGCACCACCAGCACTGCCGGGATCAGCCCCATGCACAGGCGGATGGCGATCAGGGCACTCTCCGGCTGCTGAGAGCCCCGGGCGGCGTCATAGCCGCTGAAGCTCAGCAGGTTGCCGAAGAACAGCAGGGCAAGGCTGATGCACAGCTTCTGGCCCAGCACCATCCAGGCGCTGTACTGGCCGGCTGGCTTTTCCGGATCGGCGTCGATGGCATCCGGGAGCAGCGACCAGGGGATCAGATAGGCGCAGGAGGCCCCCAGGCCTGCCAGCACGATCGTGGTCACCAGCAGCGCCAGCTTGAGCTGGTTGTCGATCGATCCCAGCGGGGAGACCGCCTCGTTCAAGGGCGGCATCAGCAGGGCCAGGGCGCAGCCGCCGATCCACAGTGCGGCTCCCAGCTTGAGGGCGCCGATGCGGCCGCGGCGGTGGCTGAGGTGGTTCCAGATCCAGAGCCCCACCAGGGTGCTCACCATGAAGGGCAGGAGGATCCAGTTGCTCCAGCTCTCCGGCAGCCGCACCACCACTGGCAGGTAGATGAGGGCGGCGGTTTGCATGATCTGCAGGCCGCACCAGAGCAGCAGATAGAGCCCGAGCACCATCACGAAGCGGCTGTTGCCTGCCACCCGGCCGAGCAGGCGGCGGGTGGTGCCCTTCTCGCGCACCGGCCGCTGGCAGTGCAGGGCCGCAGGCGCCAGCCCCCAGCCGCACGCCAGGGTGGCCACCGTCACGATCAGGCCCACCAGCACACCCACCCGGAGGTAGCTGGCGGGGTTGCTGTGGTCCTGCAGAAGCAGCCCCCCCAGCACCACGCCCACCAGGCTGGCGATGATCGAACCGGTGAAGCGGACGGAGTTGAGCCGGGTGCGCAGCGCCACATCGCCGGTGAGTTCGGCGGCCAGGGCGGAATAGGGCAGGTTCACCGCCGTGTAGAAGCTCTGGGCCAGGGTGGAGATCAGGATGAAGATCGTGAACTTCAGCCAGGGACCTCCCGGCGGCACCCACCACATGGCCGCCATGGTGATTCCCAGGGGAATGGCTGCCCCCAGGATCCAGGGCAGGCGGGGGCCCCAGCGGCTGTTGGTCTTGTCGCTCAGCCAGCCCACCAACGGGTCGTTGATGCCGTCCCACAGGCGGCCCACCATCAACACCATGCCCGCCATCCAGGGCGGCAGTCCTGCGGCGGAGGTGTAGAACACGAACAGATAGAAGCCGATCAGCGAGGCGGACATGCCGGTGCCGGCATCCCCCAGCCCATAGGACCAGAGCAGCCGCTGCCTGGCCTGGCCCCTGAGGTCGGCGGCGTCGGTGATGGGCGGGGTGGGAGCCCTGGGCACGGTGCTGCTGGCGGCCTCAACGGGCATGCAGGACGAATCTTGATAGCAGGCAGCCATCATGCTGGAGCCCCAGGGCTGCTTGCCTAGGACTGACACGAGTTGCTGGGCCGCTGCCTGCTCAGGCCAGGGGGGCGTTGGGCTGATGCGCCACCACTCTGCCGGTTGCTTTCCAGCTTCCTGCTAAGTTTTGGCCTCGCCTGCGGGCGTAGTTTAGTGGTAAAACCTCAGCCTTCCAAGCTGATGATGCGGGTTCGATTCCCGCCGCCCGCTTCCTTTTCTCAATAGGGGTGCTCGGCCCAAAACCCTTGCTGCGACTGGCGTTAGGGCTGCCATTCGTTGCCAGCGCCCCCGATGCAGCTGCAGGCAGTTGGACGAACCATCTCACCAAATGTCTCCCATGCCGGCGGCCCGTGACTGGGAGGACGCGATCAGGGCGGTGGTGTCTCAGGCCCTGTCTCAGAAGGGATGCCGTTGTGGCGGATTGGCGGGACCACGCTCGCCGCCACGAGGGGCTTTCGCCTGCCGAGAGTGTTGGGCCCAGAGATGCCAGGAACTGGCGGGCTGGCTCTCCGAGACCTGAAGCCCCGCCAGAGCTTGCGCTTCAGGCGCCGTGCTCGGCCAGCCAGGCCGCCAGGTCGGCGGGGCCGCTGAAATCGAGCAGTGCCTCGGCCAGGGACTCCAGCTGCCCCAACGGCAGCGCCATGATCCGGGCTGTGGTGGCGTCACTGATGGGGGCGCAGCGACGGTTGAGCTGGCGCAAGGTAACGACAGCAGCCTCAGCGGCACGGCCACGAGCTTCGCCTTCCAGCCGCCCCTCCTGACGCCCCTCCTCAATCCACTCCTGGGCAACACGGGTGTGGCGCAGGTCTTTGGCGGGAATGGTGGCGAACTCCATGATTCATTCCTCGCGATGGAGTGCGAGTGAGAAAGGGAAGCCGCTCCAGAAGGATCGTTTGAACGGCAGAAAGCAGATCCGGCCGGCGTTCCAGGATCTGTTGAGAGCTGGTCTGCAGCTCGGCCTCGGGCCGCACCGGCAGCGTGTAGGGGTGTCCATCAGCAGCACCAGCACCCGGCGCGAGCAGCAACCCACCGCGCCAATCATTTGACGACATCGAATGATTGGCGGGATGCCGTCAGAATGGGCCATAGCAGCCGAGCGGCTCACCCATGGGGGGATGGATCCAGCGCCAGATCGAGCCGCGTCTGCGGCGGCTCGCCGCCACCCGCCCCGTGGTGGTGCTCACGGGTGCGCGGCAGACCGGCAAAACAGCCCTGTGCCGGCACCTGTTTCCAGACCACCACTACGTGTCGCTCGACCTGCCCAGCGAGGCGGCGACCGCCGAGCAGGATCCGGCCCTCTTTCTGGCCCGCCACCCCTGCCCCTGTTGATCGATGAGGTGCAATACGCCCCCGGGCTGTTCCGGCACCTGAAGGTGGTGGTGGACCAGGAGCGGCAGCGGAACGGGGCGATCGTGCTCACCGGATCGCAGCCCTTTGCCCTGATGCGGAACGTGAGCGAGAGCCTCGCGGGCAGGGCAGCCGTGGTGAATCTCCACGGGCTGAGTCTGGCGGAGATCCTTGGTGCAGCTCCGCAGAGCACATTGCCGCAAATCCTGCTGCGCGGCAGCTTTCCCGAGCTGTGGAGCCAACCGGCCATCGAGGCCGGCGACTTCCACCGCTCCTATGTGAGCACTTACCTGGAGCGGGATCTGCGCAGCCTCCAACAAGTGGGAAACCTGCAGCAATTCGAGCGCTTTCTGCGGGCGAGTGCCCTGCGCTCCGGGCAACTGCTGAACCGGGCAGAGCTGGCCCGGGATGTGGGGATCGCGGCCAGCACGGCCGGGCTGTGGCTTTCGGTGCTGGAGCGCAGCGGCCTGGTGTTTCTGCTGGAACCCTGGTTCGGCAATGCCGGCAAGCGGCTCAGCCGCAGCCCCAAGCTCTACTGGCGCGATACGGGCCTGCTCTGCTGGTTGATCGGGATCGGCACGGAGGCCGAGCTGCACCGCTCTCCCCTGGTGGGCGCGGTGTGGGAAACGTTTGTGGTGGGGAGGTGCGCCGACAAGTGGAGAATGCAGCCTCTGCTGGCACGCTGCACTTCTGGCGCGACCGCAGCAAAGAAGTGGATCTGGTGCTGGAGCGGGGCGGCCGCTTCTGGTTGGCGGATGCCAAGTGGGGCGAGCTCCCCAGCGCCCGGGATGGACTCCGCCTGCGGCAGGTGGCCTCCGAGCTTCCTGCGGGCACCGTGGCCAGCACCGTGCTGATCTGCCGAGCGCCCCATCGCTTTCCCTTGGGCGAGGGGCTGGACGCCCTGCCCCTGAGCGAGCTGACCTCGCACTGGGGCATCGGCTGACGATCGGCACTGGTCTTGCCCGATCACCTGCAGCCAAAGGGAATCTGGCCACGGGGCAGCAGGCGCTGATGCAGGCGCGGGGGGAGCTCTGGGACCTGCAGCCCTGCCAGGGCTTGCGCTTCAGCCGCCGTGCTCGGCCAGCCAGGCCGCCAGGTCGGCGGGGCCGCTGAAATCGAGCAGTGCCTCGGCCAGGGCCTCCAGTTGCTCCAGCGGCAGCGCCTGAATGCGGGTCGTGGTGGCGGTACTGAGGGGGCCACAGCGGCGGTTGAGCTGGCGAAGGGCCACTTTGGCTTCGCCTTCCAGCCGCCCCTCCTGGCGACCCTCCAGCCGGCCCTCCTCAATCCACTCCTGGGCAACACGGGTGTGGCGCAGGTCTTTGGCGGGAATGGTGGCGAACTCCATGAATAATTCCTCACGATGGAGTGCGAGTGAGTAGGGGAAGCCGCTCCAGAAGGATAGTTTGAACTGCTGAAAGCAGAGCTGGCCTGCAGCGGCTTCGGCAACAGGGCGGGACCGAGGTTGAGGCGACGGTGCGGCACCAGCACCACCACGGCCAGGTGCCGCACCTGCGGGTGGAGCTGCAGAAAGCGAAGGCTCTGAGCGCCGAGCCGATGCTTGAACCCACCCTTGCCGTGCATCTGCACCTCCTGTTCACGCTCCTAGGGGCCAGAGTTGTTCTGGCTGGCCTATCCGCTGGGACCTTTCGTGGCGGTGGGGGTGGCGGTGGCGGTGACGGAGCTTTCGGTGCACGCGCTGCGCTTCGCCACCTTCCGCAAGCTGGTGTTCCCGGCCCACCGGGGATACCGGGTGAGTCTGCCGCGCTATGTGGTGTCGGCACTGCCGGTAACAATCAGCGGGCTGATCGTCGTGGCGCTGTTCCGCAACCGGCTGGATCACACCGCTCTGACGCTGACCGGCGCGGTGATCGCTCTGGTGGTGGGGAGGCGATGAGGCCTCACCCCCCCCAGATCTCTGCAAGCTGCAGCTGTAGACCGGGGAATTCCGGGCCGGCTTCCAACACCTTCAGACCTTCGAAGCGCTGGGGGGCGCCGCTGGTGGGCCAGACCTCCACAGCCTGTTCGTGGGGAATGAGCAACCAGCCGAGGCGGGCACCGTTGGCCTGGTAGGCGGTCAGCTTGCTGCGCAGGGACGTAAGGGCGCGGGGGCCTTCGTCGCTGGGGCTGGCCAGTTCGACCACCAGATCGGGGCAGAGGGGGGCGAAACCGCGGCGCTGCTCGGAGGTGAGGGCTTGCCAGCGATCGAGACGCACCAGGGAGGCGTCGGGGCTGAGCACGGAGTCGTCGGGCAGACGGAAACCCGTGGAACTGTCAAACGCTTTCCAGGTGGTGCCTGATCGGGCGAAGCGCTGCAGCTGGAATGCCAGTTCGATGTTGCGGCCGCCGGTTTCGCTTCCGGTGGGCGTCATTTCCCGCACCTGGCCATCGGAGGCGAGTTCAAGCACCGCGTCACGGTTCTCGGCACACAGGAGGGCAAACTGCACGGGCGTGAGCCGCATGTCGGAGGGAAACCGCAGCGGCACCAAAGCATGGAAGCGAGTGGATGAATCGGATGTGAGTGGGCTGGCAGAGATGGTCATCACACCAGGCCGTTGGTCTGCTTCAGGGTAGGGACGATCCTGGCGCACGGTTCAGCTGCTGTGCTTTGCTCCAGGATGGCGCGCGCCAGATGGGCGAGGTCAGCGATACGTTTCACCTCATCGGAGCCAACGTTGTGGCGCTCCGCCCCCATCGGCGCCCCAACGACAACGTGAGCGAATGGCTACGGGAGGGAGCCCTGCAGTCGCTGCGACGGGGCCGGTATCTCACGGGAGCGCCGCTGCGGTCCACGCCCGTCTGTCTGCCCCTGGTGGCCAACCATCTCCATGGCCCCTCCGACGTGTCGCTCGACCCTGCCGGATACCTGCCGCTATCGCGCAAACGCCCAGCCCTTGCCCGGGGTCATCATGAGCTCGCCGTCAGTCCGCCGCGGGCGGCGAGGATTACCGGGCAGGGCCGTTTGTGCAGAGCTGGGCGGCCGGCAGGGGACTGAGCCTGCCGAGGGGGGGTCGGGCTGCTGACGCCATCGGCTTTCGGAGCTGGTCAGGGCCTCACCACCTGCAGCCCTGCCAGGGCTTGCGCTTCAGCCGCTGTGCTCGGCCAGCCAGGCGGCCAGGTCGGCGGGGCCGCTGAAATCGAGCAGTGCTTCGGCCAGGGACTCCAGCTGCCCCAACGGCAGCGCCTTGATCCGGGCTGCGGTGGCGTTGCTGAGGGGGCCGCAGCGGCGGTTGAGCTGGCGCATGGCAAGCTCGGCTTCGCCTTCCTGCCGGCCTTCCTGCCGGCCCTCCTGCCGGCCTTCCTGCCGGCCCTCCTGCCGGCCTTCCTCAATCCACTCCTGGGCGACGCGGGTGTGGCGCAGGTCTTTGGCTGGAATGGTGGCGAACTCCATGAGGTCCTCGCGAGTGAGTAGGGGAAGCCGCTCCAGAAGGATAGTTTGAACGGCGGAAAGCAGATCCGGGCGGCGTTCCAGGATCTGCTGGGAGCTGGCCTGCAGCTCGGCTTCTGGCCGCACCGGCAGCGTGAGCAGGCTGAGCAGGGGATCGAGATCGGCCTGCTGGCCCAGCTCCTCGAGGCTCAGCCACACCACACAATCCATGAAGGCCTGCAGCGGCTTCGGCAACAGGGCAGGACCGAGGTTGAGGCGCCGGTGCGGCACCAGCACCACCACGTCGAGGTGCTGCACCTGCGGGTGGAGCTGCAGAAAGCGAAGGCTCTGAGCGCCGAGCCGATGCTTGAACCCCGGTTTGCCCTGCATCTGCACCTCCAGCAGCACCACCGGCTGCTCAGGCGTGCCGACATCTCCGCTTCTGGGCCAGAACGCCCCATCGAGCCGATGGTTCGCCGCTTTCAGCTCGGGCGCCTCAAAGCGATAAAGCGCATTGCCCGGAGCATCAGGCCCGAGCGAGGGTGCTGCAGAGCCACCCTGCGGTAGCAGCAAGGCGACCAGATCCGGCGCGCTCTGGAACAGCCCGTAGAACCAGTGATCCGTTTTCAAGGTTCAGCAACGCGCAGCAAACAACCACCCGACACCGGTCAGACCTCCAACCCAACCAACTCATAGTACTCCCGTACCACCACTAAAGGCTTCCGTGTTTTCACGGTTGACCAGCCCAGGCGCTGGACCCCGTGGCCCCGTGGGGCTGACCTGCACGCCATCACCCCCCACCCGCCAACACCAACTGAAAGTCAGCCCCGCCGCCGGGGTGGTCGGCCACCTGCACGCGGCCGCCCATGGCCTCGAGTAGCAGACGCACCACTGAGAGGCCGATGCCGCTGCCGCGGTGGGGGCTGGCCAGGCCGGCGCTGCCGCGCACGAACCGCCCAAAGATCGCCTCGCGCTCGGCTGGCAGCACGCCGGGGCCGCGGTCGATCACGTGCAGCACCAGCTCACCGGCTGGGCCGCTGCTGGCGGTGAGGATCACCGGGCCGTCGCTGTAGAGCAGGGCGTTGTCCACCAGGGCGGTGAGGCACTGCTGCAGGCGGTGGGGGTCGGCGTGGGCGACGGGCGGCTCGGGGGTGGCGGCCAGCTGGAGATGGAGGCGGCCGGCGGCCTGGGCGGCGAGGCGCTCGTGCAGTTCGAGCAGCACGTCGTCGGCATGGAGGGGGCGGCAGCGCAGGTGCAGGCGGCCGGAGTCGTTGCGGGCCAGGTCGAGCAGGTCGCTCACCAACGTGCCCATGCGCTCGGCCTCCTGCTGGATCAGCTGCAGGGCGGGGGTTGGGGGCCGCGGCGTTGCAGTTCGTGGTGGAGGATTCGGCGGGGCTCCGCTCGCGGCCGGCAGGGGATTGAGCCTGGCGAGGGGGTTGGGCCAAGAGAAGCCTGGATCCCGCTGAACCAGCGGGCTCTCCACGATCTGCAGCCCTGCCAGAGCTTGCGCTTCAGCCGCTGTGCTCGGCCAGCCAGGCGGCCAGGTCGGCTGGGCTGCTGAAATCGAGCAGTGCCTCGGCAAGGGCCTCCAGTTGCTCCAGCGGCAGCGCCTTGATCCGGGCTGCGGTGGCGTTGCTGAGGGGGCCGCAGCGACGGTTGAGCAGGCGAAAAGTGACCGTGGCTTCGCCCTCCTGCCGGCCTTCCAGCCGCCCCTCCTCTATCCACTCCTGGGCAACACGGGTGTGGCGCAGATCTTTAGCGGGAATGGTGGCGAACTCCATGAAGTCCTCGCGAGTGAGAAAGGGAAGCCGCTCCAGAAGGATAGTTTGAACGGCGGAAAGCAGATCCGGGCGGCGTTCCAGGATCTGCTGGGAGCTGGCCTGCAGCTCGGCCTCAGGCCGCACCGGCAGCGTGAGCAGGCTGAGCAGTGGATCGAGATCGGCCTGCTGGCCCAGCTCTTCCAGGTTCAGCCACAGCACACAATCCATGAAGGCCTGCAGCGGCTTCGGCAACAGGGCGGGGCCGAGGTTGAGGCGCTGGTGCGGCACCAACACCACCACGGCCAGGTGCTGCACTTGCGGGTGGAGCTGCAGAAAGCGAAGGCTCTGAGCGCCGAGCCGATGCTTGAAGCCCGGTTTGGCATGCATCTGCACCTCCAGCAGCACCACCGGCTGCTCAGGCGTGCCGACATCTCCGCTTCTGGGCCAGAACGCCCCATCGAGCCGATGGTTCGCCGCTTTGAGCTCCGGCGCCTCAAAGCGATAGAGGGCATCACCAGGCGCGTCGGGCCCGAGCGAGGGAACCACCGAGCCGCCTTGCGGCAACAGCAAGGCGACCAGATCCGGCGCGCTCTGGAACAGCCCGTAGAACCAGTGATCCGTTTTCACGGCTCAGCAACGCGCAGCAAACAACCAACCGACACAGACCAGCCCTGCAACCCAACCAACTCATAGTACGCCCGTACTGCCGCCCACGGCTTCCGTATTTTCACGAGTTGCCCCACCCGCCAACACCAACTGAAAGTCAGCCCCGCCACCGGGGGCATCAGCCACCAACACCCGGCCGCCCATGGCCTCGATCAGCAGACGCACCACCGAGAGGCCGATGCCGCTGCCGCGGTGGGGGCTGGCCAGGCCGGTGCGGCCGCGCACGAACCGCCCGAAGATCGCCTCGCGCTCGGATGGCAGCACGCCGGGGCCGCGGTCGATCACGTGCAGCACCAGCTCACCGGCTGGGCCGCTGCTGGCCGTGAGGACCACCGGCCCGTCGCTGTAGAGCAGGGCGTTGTCCACCAGGGCGGTGAGGCACTGCTGCAGGCGGTGGGGGTCGGCGTGGGCGACGGGCGGCTCGGGGGTGGCGGCCAGCTGGAGCTGCAGGCGGCCGGCGGCCTGGGCGGCGAGGCGCTCGTGCAGTTCGAGCAGCACGTCGTCGGCATGGAGGGGGCGGCAGCGCAGGTGCAGCCGGCCGGAATCGTTGCGGGCCAGGTCGAGCAGGTCGCTCACCAACGTGCCCATGCGCTCGGCCTCCTGCTGGATCAGCTGCAGGGCGGGCGGCTGGGGGCCGCGGCGCTGCAGGGCTTGCACGTGGCCGGAGATCAGGGTGATCGGCGTGCGCAGTTCGTGGGCCACGCCATCCACGAAGGCCCGCTGCCGCTCCCAGGAGTCCACCAGCCGGCCGTGGAGATGGTTGTAGGCGATGGCGATCGGCTGCAGCTCCTCGGGCTGATCGGCCACGGCGATGGCATCGGCGGCCTCGGGCGGCACGGCGGCGGCACTGAGCTGGGCGGTGAACTGGCGCAGGGGCAGCACCAGGCCGCGGCGCAACACAAGGCGCAGCAGGGCACTGGTGAGCAGGCTGGACACCCCGGCGGCGGCCAGCAGCAGCCAGAAGTTGAACCACTCGCGGCGCACCGATGCGGACACGTCCTCCTCCACCAGCAGGCCGGCGCGGCTGCCATCGGCCAGCTGCAGCGGCAGCTGGCTGAGCAGCCACTGCTGATCACCACTCCGCAGCGGCTGGGCATCCATGGGCTCCGCGGCGGCAGGCAGCATGCTGAGGCGCAGGTTGGGCAGCAGGGAGGAGACGAGCAGGGGCTGCAACTGGGCGCTGCCGCTGGCGCGGCGCTCGAGTTCAGCGGCGAGCTGCTCTGCGGTTTGGCGGTGGGCGGCGACGCGGTCGAAGGCGGCGATGCGCTGGTTCACCAGCAGCAGCAGGCTGTAGCCGGCCAGCACCGCCAGCAGGGAGGTGCTCTGCAACCAGAGACGCAGGGGCGAGAGGCGCACCGGCCCGGGATTCAGGGAATCCTCAGATTCTGCTCAGCCCGTCTTTGTTGGCAGCGGCGGCCGGCGGAGCAATCATGACCTTGTACTCGACAGACGAGCTCACCCCATGACCTCCCGTCTCCAGGCCAAGCTGCTGGCCCAGCGCGCCCTCTTCCAGCGCCTGCAGAGCAGCAAGAAGCGCAGCAAGCTGCAGGCCGGCTTCACGCTGGTGGAACTGCTGATTGTGATTGTGATCGTGGGCATTCTTAGCGCGATTGCAATTCCCAACTTTGTTGCTCAACGGGATAGAGCTTATGTTGCAACTGCTCAGACATGGGCCGCAAGTGAGGCCAGAAAGTGCGCCGCTTCCCTTCTTGCTTCCGGAGGCGATGGCGATTTCACTGCAACAGCTGCACCAGCCGATCTCCCGGCTTCCGTAGTCCCAACTTTTGAAGCTTGCGCAGACGAGGCCGAGTGGACAGTCACGGCCGGAGGCACAACCACTACCTACACGGCACTCGAAACTGGCGTTGTTGATACAACTGAAGCTCCTGCTGGCGGCTGATCCAGACAAGAAGCACCTCCAGATTCTAGCCACCCCCACGGGTGGCTTTTATGCGCATCCCATCAGCACCTTTCTTCGTGCACTACAGTAATTGATAAAAAATTGCAATCGCCTAAGCATAATACCATAAAATGAATCCCAGCCTTGATCAAGTAGTTGACGATTGACGAATTAATTCCTCAGCTTTTCGTGCCGGGATCGCATAAATCGCACTACTGAGCGCTTAGCTCTCAATCCTTGGCTGATTTTTGACTTCAGTAAAGAGATATACTTTATAGGTTTAATTAATCGCTTTCAAGATGGACTAAAGTCATTTTAACGGACACAAGCGTTAGCGCAAGCACCCATGCTGGCATGTCTGGATATTTCCACACAGTACCTTGCCATGTCGTTTCGCACTCTTGCAGGCACGACTCGACCGCAACCATTACCATCTCCCCTTGAAAAAGCAACCTGCTGATCATCCATGCCGGCAATCGTCAACTGGCCGTATTCTCAGCGTATGCCTGCTTCCTGCCAATGGGGCGGGCGTGGTCTATGGATCGGCTGCTGCGCCCAGCAAATGCAGATGCCAACGCTTGCCAGCAAAGAAATAGTACGGCCAGACGATTATCTGAACTGGGTTACATCGCCCAGATTGTGCTGATCTACTGGATGGCCGCCAGCCACAAATCCATCCAGGGCTGGTTTTTGGAGGGTTCCGCCGTGTGGCTGGCCTTCCACATCGACATCTTCACCTGGCCCGCCGCCCGCCAGCTGCTGACCTTCCCTGCTCTGCTGCAACTGTTCAGCCGCGGCGCCTACCTAGTCCAGTGGGCTGCGCCACTGCTGCTGATCTGGCCCAGCCGCTCGCTGATCCCCCGCCTGCTGGGCGTAGGGCTGTTGCTCAGCATGCACGTGGGCTTTCTGCCCTTCCTCAAGCTGGGCCTGTTCCCCTGGGTGAGCATCGTCTGCCTGTTGCCGCTGGTACCCGGCCAGCTGTGGGATCGCCTGGTCATGCCCAGGCCCTCGCCCCGAAGCCTGCCCACGATCTATTACGACCAGGACTGCCGCTTCTGCCTAGACGCCGCCACGATCCTCACCCGTCTGCTGCGTGTTGAGGACTGTGCGCTGCTACCCGCTCAAAGCGAGCCCACTGTGGAAGCGCTGATGCGAGAGGCCAATTCCTGGGTGGTGCAAACGGCTGATGGCAGCCGCACTGTGGAATACACCGCCTTCCTGCATCTCTGCGCCGCGTCGCCTGGGCCCACCGGCTCGGCCGCCCGCTGGCCTGGTGCACCCCGCTGGGCACCCGCCTCTACCGGCTGGTGGGCCACCATCGCGGCAGTGCCTGGCGGCTGCTCAATGCCCTACGCGGCAAACCCGTTGCCATCGGCGCCCGGCTGCAGCAGGCCTGCGCCGCCACCGCGATCCTGCTGATGCTGTTGGGCGCCTGGCACGCCAGTCTGGCCGCGGTGTCTGCTTCGTTCCGGCAGGCCACGGAATCCTTCGGCAACCGGCTCCGGCACCTGGGGCTGCAGCAGCGCTGGATGGTGTTCTCGCCGATGCCGATGGTGAACGACGCCTGCTCGTGCCCAGCCTCACCCCCCGCAACGGCCGCAGCAACCCGTTCCGCAGCGGACGCGTCTATCGCAGCCAGCGCCAGCGCAAGTTCTTCCTCAACCTTCAGGAACCCGAGCACGCCAAGGCCGCCGCGGCCTACGTGCGCGACGCCTGCCGCCAGCTCTCCGCCCGACCCGGCTTTCGCCCCAGCCAGCTGGAGCTGGTGTGGATGCAGGAAAACAGCCAACCGCCGCCGCTGCCGCCCGCGCCCGTGGTGGCCGTGCCCCGCCTGCGGCAGAGCTGCGGATGAATGGCCAGGGCTGGCGTTCAGCTGGCGTGGTCCGCCAGCCAGGCCGTCAGGTCGGCGGCGCCACGGAAGTCGAGCAGGGCGTCGGCCAAGGCCTCCAGCCGCTCCAGCGGCAACGCCTGGATGCGGGCGGTGGTGGCCTCGCTGAGGGGGCCGCAGCGGCGGGCGAGCAGGCGAAGGGTCACCTTCACTTCGCCGCGAGCTTCTCCCCGGGCTTCCCCACGCGCCTCCCCTTCCTGCCGGCCTTCCTCGATCAGCTCCTGGGCGGCCCGGGAGTGGCGCAGCTCTTGGGTTGGAATCTTGACGTACACCATCAGCTGCTCCAGGGTGAAGTTGGGGTTCCGTTGCATCAGAATAGGGAAAACAGACTCAGCCAAATCCGGACGGCGCTCCAGGATCTGCTGACTGCTCCGCTGCAGCTCGGGCTCATGCAGCACCGGCAGCCTGAGCAGATTCAACAGCGGATCGATCTCGTCCTGCTGGCCAAGCTCTTCGAGGCTGATCCAGATCACCTCATCCAGCACCAGCTGGAGCTGCCTCGGTAGCCAGGCTGGGCCCAGGTTCAGCCGATGGTGGGGCACCACCACCACCACCTGCAGATGCCGCACCTTGGGGTGCAACTGCAGAAAGCGCAGGGTCTGGGCGCCCAGCCGGTGCTTGAACCCAGGCTTGCTGTGCATCTGCAACTCCAGCTTCACCACCGGCTGCCGCGCGGTGCCGGCCAGGCCCCGCTGCGGCCAGAGCACGCCATCGAGGCGATGGTTCACCGCTTTGAGCTCCACGGCCTCAAAGCGGTAGAGCTGATCGCCGGGGGAATCGGGGGCAAGGCTGGGCGCTGCACTCCTGGCAGCACCCGCCGCCTGCAGCAGCAGCGCGATCAGGTCGGGCGTGCTCTGGAACAAGCTGTAAAACCAGTGGTCGGTGGGCACAGAGGCATACGGCTGCCGGGCTCAGGGTTGCCACCTTGGGCTTGGAGCAATCGCCCCAGCACTTCCCTGCCCCCCCAGCACCGCCAACCATCGCTAAAGTAAGGAATCCTTACTGGGGCGCCCTGCGATGGTGCTGGCCAAGCGCACCGCCAAGAATCAGCTCACCCTGCCCAAGAGCGTGGTGGAGCAGGTGGGGGCTGCCGACTACTACGACGTGGCCTGCGACAACGGCCGGATCGTGCTCACGCCGATCCATCCCGGCGCCGCCGCCAGCGTGCGCTCGCGGCTGGCGGAGCTGGGAATCAGCGAAGCGGATGTGGCCGACGCCGTGACATGGGCGCGCAACGGGTGAAGCCCACCCCGATCCGCACCGTGCTCGACACCAACGTGCTGGTGTCGGCCCTGCTGTTTGAACATGGCCGGCTCAGTTGGCTGCGCTCCAGCTGGCAGAGCAGCCAGGTGATTCCGCTGCTGGTGCAGCCCACGGCGCTTGAGCTGCTGCGGGTGCTGGCCTATCCCAAGTTCAAGCTGCAGCCGCAGGAGCGCGATCAACTCCTGGAGGAACTCCTTCCCTGGTGCGAAACCTGGCGTGCACCGATCACATCCAGCAGCCACACGGTGCGCGATGGCCACGATCAGGTGTTTCTGGATCTGGCCCTCACAGCCCGGGCGGATGCATTGGTGAGCGGTGATGGCGACCTGCTGGCCCTCAAGGAGCAGGTTCCACCGCTGAAGATCTGCACCCCTGCAGAGTTTCAGGCCTGGCTCAGCCGTGGTGATCGGCAATCAAGGAATCAAGTGTCGCTATCGTGATACCAACCCAAAGATGGTGCGATGGCCGCAGCATGGAAGAGGAGGTGCGGGTGATCCTGGCCCAGGCTGTGGCCAGGGACGAAGCACCCAGCAGCCATACCCCCGGGCTCGGCAGCAGGATGGCAGCTCTGTTCGCTGACGTTGAACTGGAGGAGCCGTTCCGCGAATGGCGGGGGGTGGAGGTGGAGCCCGTGCCAGCACCTTTCAAGCCGTGATTTTGATCGACGAGCTGATTCAGGAGCGCATCGCCTCCCTGGATGCCGCTTCCGCCCAGAAGGCTGCCCAGTTGGCAGCCCAGCGCAAAACCCAGGGGCGAACGGTGGATCTGCGCGACACCTTGATCGCCGGCATCGCCCTCGCAAACCAGGCCCAGCTGGCCACCCGCAACCTGCGCCATTTCAGCGACACCAGCCTGAGCCTGATCAATCCCTTTCCAGCGACCTCAAGCGAGTGAACACAGCAGCTGCCCCCTGACCAGGGGCCAGCTCGGCGGCGCCGCTGAAGTGCAGCAGGGCCAGCGAACAGACAACTTGGCAAGCATCCACCACACCAAGGATTTCTTGCTGATGTGTGTGCAGGTGGTGCTGGCCAAGTCTGGTCAAGCGCACAACCACACACCCCAGCCCAGCCCGCGCCAGAGCCCACCTACACTCGGTGAACCATCAGGCCACCTGACCATGCGCTCCGTTGGTTTGGCGCAGGCCAAGGCCCAGTTGTCGGCTCTGCTGGATGCGGTGGAGAGCGGCGACGAGGTGGTGATCACCCGCCGCGGCCAACCTGTGGCCCGCCTGGTGCGCGAAAACGCCGCTGCGCCCCAAGCTGGTGGCCAGTCGTGGCCGGAGCGGCTGCGGCTTTTTCACACCAACCAACCCCCGTTTGCAGGGGATGCCGTGGCCCTGGTGCGCGAGCTGCGCGAGGAACGGGAATGACCGCCCGCCAGGGGGTGTATCTGGACAGTTGCGTGTTGCTGTCGCTGTTTCTGGCCGACAGCGGCTATACCGCCGCCGAGCAGTGGTTGCGCCGCCAGGGAGAGGCAGCGATTCAGGTGAGCCATTGGCTGCTCGTGGAATTCGCCGGTGTGGTGTCGCTGTGCGTGCGCCGGGGTGAGCTGAGCGCGGAGCGGGCCGCCGCGATCCACGCCGAATTCGAATGCTTCCGCCGCGAACGCCTGCAACTGCTGGAACAGGCCACGGCCGACAGGGGCCTGATCCAGGCGGCCCATCAGCTGGGGGTTGCCCATCAGTGGATCAGCGGGCCGCCCACCTGAGGCGGCTGAGCTGGCGGAGGGTCGCCTTCACTTCGCCGCGGGCTTCTCCCCGAGCCTCCTCTTCTTGACGGCCTTCCTCGATCAACTCCTGGGCGGCCCGCGAGTGGCGCAGCTCCTGGGTGGGAATCTTCACGACCACCATCATCTGCTCCAGGGTGAAGTGGGGGTGCCGTTGCATCAGAATTGGGAAAACAGACTCAGCCAGATCCGGGCGACGCTCCAGGATCTGCTGGCTGCGCAGCTGCAACGCGGGCTCATGCAGAACCGGCAGCGCGAGCAGATTCAGCAGCGGATCGAGCTGCTCCTGTTGGCCGAGCTCTTCCAGTCTGACCCAGATCGCTCGCTACCACCTGGCCGCAAGGTCTGCGCGGCGAAGAGTAGAACGTTACGGCGGCGACTCAGGTGCATGGCGGTGTTAGCTGACCAGAGCCTTTGCCTGGGGCGCTGGCGCACCTCGAAGCAGGCCTTCCACACTTAAATCCTCATCGATATCTGGCCAGTGGATTCCGTAGCCAGCCCCTGCAATCTCCCAGTGGTCACGCTCCTGGGAGGTTGCATGTAGAAGCCTTGGGAACCAAGCCAGCGGTACCGAAATAGAACGACCGTCAGCCAAGTCGACGATCAGCCTGTCTTCTGTCAACGCAACGTCAGTGACCTGCTCGCCAGGGTTAGCCATGAAACTCCTCCCATGCTTTCAGCAGGATAGCTCTGTTCAAGCTGACCAGCCGTTCAATGTCACGCAGCTCTCTGGCGCTGAAACCAAGGCTCGAGGACAGTGCAACAGGAACAAGCCAGACTTTGCAAGACGCCTTATCTCTGTCGACATGAATATGGGGAGGCTCGTTTGGCTCGTGACTGTAGAAGTAGACCCTATAAGGACCGCTTCTGAGGATTGTCGGCATTCGAAAGCGCCGCCATCCCATTAACGATACCGACATCGGCCTTCCTGTGCAGCTAACACTTCATTCAGCATCAGCTGGAGCTGCCGGCTGCCGGGCTCAGGGTTGCCACCAGTGCGGCGAAACCACTCACCAGCAACACAAAGCCTTCCCTCCCCATGCTCACTGCAGTCCCAACCTGAACCTCAACCCGCGATCGAGTTGGCCCCCCAACCGCGCAGCAAGCCAGCGATCCATGCCGAGCTCGCCGTCGCCCCTACGCTGAATCCAACCCGCTGGCCTCAACCCATGACCAGCACACCCACACCACCGGCCCCAGCCAGCCTGTTCGATGCCCTGGCGCCGCTGCGGCTGCCGCCGGATCTGCGCCTCACGCCCGAGCAGTTCGAGCGGGTGTGCGCGGAAAACCGCGAGGCGGTGCTGGAGCTGGCTGCCGACGGTGCCCTGATCACCATGACGCCAGCCAGCAGCGAGACCAGCGGCCGCAACTCGCGTGTGGTGATGCGGCTTTTGCTCTGGGCCGACCGGCAGGGCGGCTGGAAGGTGTTCGAGAGCTCCGCCGGCTTCCGCCTGCCCGATGGCTCGGTGCGCAGCCCCGACGCCTCGCTGCTGCGCCTGGAACGCTGGCAGGCCCTCAGCCCGGCAGAGCGCCGCAGCTTTGCGCCCCTCTGCCCCGACCTGGTGGTGGAACTGGCCAGCCCCAGCGACGAGGGCCCCCGGGGTGTCTCGGCCCTGCGCCAGAAGATGGCCGCCTATCAGGCCAATGGCGCCCGCCTCGGCTGGCTGCTGCTGCCCCACGAGCGCGCCGTGGAGGTGTGGGGCCCCGCACACCAGGAGGCCCGCAACCAGGAAGCCAACCAGGAAGAGCCCCTACGCCTGGAACTGGCCGCCACGCTGGAGGGGGGCGCCGAGTTCCCCGGCCTCTGCCTCAACCTGGAGGAGATCTGGGCGGAGTGAGCGCGCTGGGGCTCAGCTCAGTTGGGAGGCGGCTCTTGTTTGGATTGATCATCGTGCTGACTATGGCGAGCTGAAGATGCCGACAGCTGAGGAGGATCAGCGTATTACGGCCGCAGCTGAATCGGATCCTGATGCGCTCCCTCTCACGGAAGAGCAGATGATCAACATGGTGCCGATTCGAGCTGGTCGTGGCCGGCCTAGATCAGCAAAGAAAAAGCAATTAGTCTCAATCAGATATAGCCCAGAGGTACTTCACTACTTCAGGTCTTCCGGAGCTGGCTGGCAAGCCCGCATGGATGCGGCTTTACGGGAATACATCCAGAGAAACACATCAACATGACTTCACCTCTTGATCTGGAAAGCGGCTGCAGAGTTCATGTGACCATCCCCTCCGAGAATGAGGACCCTGCACTGAACGGTCTTCTGCTCAGCGAGCAATCGCTCAAATTGGATTGGTTGAATCCAGAAGAGGATGAGGCGTGGTCGCACCTCTGATCGGCGCTAGTGTTGAACGATGGAAACAACCAAGCGTGCCACCATCTACTTTGATGCCCATGCGCATCACATCTCGGACATGGTGAATGAAGCAGTACAGATCACCTTGGCTGAGGACGCTGACGACTTACGGGATGCAGAGATCCGACAAACGGAGGAGAGCATGGATTTTGAGGATTTCATTGGAGCCCTGAGAGACAGTGGGCGGCTATAAAGTCACCATCAAGAATTCCGCCGCCAAAGAGCTGCAAGCAGTCTCGAGCAAGCAGACATTAAATAAGCTGATCGAGAAGATTAAATGCCTGGCTTCTGATCAGCATCCTCAAGGATCTGAAAAGCTTGCCGGTAGATCAGCCGTCTATCGCCTGCGGCAAGGTGACGATCGAGTGATCTATACTGTAGACTATCAACACAGAGTCGTCGACGTCGTGAAAGTTGGACACAGGAGAGATGTCTATCGATGAACAACACGCAGCGGTCAGACCTGCCTGCTCTGGCAACGGGTGCGCGATGGCCTGGCTCGGCAGTGGCGCCCGGGCTGGAAGGGTTTCGTGCGGCGCGTGATCGAGAGCGAACCGATCGATGTGGTGGTGATCGGACACCCTGGCGATGACCCACTACAGCCTGGGTTACGGCCTCAGCCGCGAACCGGGATTAGCTGCTGAAAGCACCGGCCTGATCACCCCTACGCCTCAGGGACGATGCACACCCCCGTATCGATCGTGCGCACGCCGCCACGGGGGGCCCTGGCTTCGATCCGGGATCGGCCGACCCCATCAACCAAGATGCGCACAGTCTCCCCGGGATTGTCGCCGAGGCGATCATTGAGCAGGTACATGTCCACCGCCAGGCGATAGCCATCGGCGCTGATCAGCCGGCCTTTGCTCTCAATCCCTTTGCGCAGATCCTCCCGATGGGAGCTCTCCGCGCCCGGGGCGTAGCGGGTGATCAGGGCCACAGTGCCAGGGTCTTCCGCCACATGCAGGTGCACGTGCTTGTTGGCTTGGAACTGGCAGTCCACCATCAGCAGGGCCTTGTGGCGGGAACCATCAGTGGCGCAGGAGGCCAGCAGGGAGCCCGCCATCAAGGCCAGCAGAGGCTTGATGTGCCGCGAGGGGCTGGACTGTGATGATCCGTAGCACGAGCGAATGAGTGAAAACCGGATCGCTTCAACGGACCAAATCTCGTTGGAGCTTAAGCGATAGTCAGTAGAAGTGCGTGAAGCGGAGAAGCCTGTAGGTGTGCGCAGTAGGGGTTACCCAGCTGCGGATGCCGCCTGATGACGTGGCGGGTTGTGGAGTCGTTCCAAGCTGGAGGGCTGCCGGAAGTGCAGGCTCTGGATGAGCGCCAGCGGGCAGCGCTGTTGACGAGCGATGGGGGCAGTACGGTGCCCACTCTTCCGAGAACGATGGCGGCGCCCCATACCGAGGTTTTCAATCGTCAGCGGACGAGATGAACACGGAACCGGTTGGTATTTCGTTGCAGCGGGCCATCAAGGCAGATGTTTGCGGCTGGATGGGGGGGGCCGCATTGCAGGAGCTTCACCGAGATTTCTCTGAAACGGGATTGGTGCTGTGATAGCGATGTTTAGGCAGCGCAGTAAATCCTGCCAGTGAAGAGGATGTCAACAAAACCCAGAAGAAGTTCAGAATGGCGGAACGGCCACCACTTCATCTGTGAAAACGAGTTTATCCACACGGGTATTGATTGTGTAGCCAGTCCCATTCACCTCAACATAGCAGCTTGTGCGGATGCACGTTTCTACGGGGTTAGTGCTTGCAGTGCGCCTAATGGCGTTAGAAGCGGATGGCTTCAAGCCATTAAAATAGACAATAACCTGCTCGGGGGTGCCAACCGGAGTGATTGACGTACCACTGGTGCGTGTATCCCATTCCTGGATTGTTCCGTCATTGCGACAGCCAGCAGGAGCAGGAGTGCCAGTACAATTGGGATCGAACGCCGATGAGGGGCTCAAGAGCACGCCTAGAGCAGGGCTCGTTGCTAAAGATAATGCAAATTCCGGATTGTACGTGGAATCGGCATCATTTATGTCAATCCGCACCAGTGCACCACGACTTGAACCGGCCTGCGACTGCACCGTAAATGCTTCCAGGCCTACCAGTCCATCCAGAATCACCAAAGACTGATTGGCAGTATCATCTAGGACGCCTGCTGCAGTGTATGGAGGGCCTATGCGTTGAAGCACAAACGGACCGCGAAATGCAACCCCAGCCTGCTCCACATTGTCAAGATCAACAATCTCATACCGGATCTCATAAGTGCTGCCATCAGAGGGAAGAACTCCTCTCAATTCCAGTGAATGAGGGTTGTCAGGGTCAACCTGAAGCTGGGAAGCCTGAGATGCTTCCAGTTCAATGAAGCGCCTTGCATGGCTGGCCTGACGGCGCAGGCGCTGAAACTGCAGCAGTGTGATGTTGGAGCGGAGATCGGCATTGAGCAGAGCGGTGATTCCCAGGGTCACTGCTGAAGCGATCCCAATCGTCACCAGCAATTCCACCAGCGTGAAGCCGGCGGCCGCGTACACCCGACTACTTGAACTGCGCATGGTTGCAGATGCTGCCCTGTTGGATACCAACACCTACCAGCCCCGAGGGAGCCAGAACCTGTACGCAGTATTGGACATTGGCGGTATTGGCGGCAGACAGCAGGGTGGTTTGGGTCGCTGCCACACTGCCGCGGGGATTGAAGGTGAAGGTGAGCAGCGATGGCTGATTCAAGCCAAGGGGAATGGGACTGCTTGGCAGCAGCTGCACAGCCGCAAGGTTTGCACAGGCATTGGATGCGGCATTGGTTGGGCCGATCTGTAGGGCATCACCGGTGCCCGTGATGGCCAGAAAGCAGGATTGGGTGCTGCCGGCAGCGACGGCCTGGGCATTTTCGAGATAGCCGGCCAGTTCCAAGGCGGCGCTACGCAAACCCCACACCCGTGAACTCACAAGTAAACCAAAGGAGCCAACACTCGCCAGGATGCCGAGGATCACCACGATGACCATCAGCTCAGATAGCGCGAAGCCATGACTAGGAGAGTGCCTGTTCACAGGCTCACGTGGGTTGGCCAGGATCACACCAGCCGCCGGCCTGGATCAGCACGGAAGCGAAGCGATCAACTGCAGGTTGCCCTGCATAGTTGTAGATCACCTCCACACTGCGGGATTGGGCTGAATCCACGGCTCCGCTTGGAAGGCGGATAGTGCGCGTGAGCTGGGTGCCGTTAATCTCCTCAAGCGCCTGCGCTGTGCCTGCTGTGCTGGGGATGGGGAACGGCCTGGGCAGATCCGTTCTATCGAAGCTGGCAGCGTCTTTGAGAAAGTCTTCAACAAGGGTTGAACACTCCTGGGTAGTGGAATATCGAAGCACCGAGTTTGGCGACGAGGTGGTGCATGTGGAGTAACTACCTGCCTCGCAGTTCCAGGCATTGCCATACCAACGCAGCCAATTGAGATCACGGCTTACCACATTCTGAATTTCTGAACCGGAATTGCTCCGTTTACTAGCGGAAAAAGCGATATTGGATGCCTGCACTATTGCGCCAGCGGCAATCCCCATGATCACCACAGCAACGAGCATCTCTACAAGTGTGAAGCCAGCCACTGAAGCCAGGCTGTATCCAGGGACTGGCCTGATCTTGGCATAGCGAAAGTGTGCTTTCATATGGTTCGCTCCACACCACGTGCAACGAAGCGGAGTGGCGCTTGCGATGTTCCTTGCAAGCCAAGAGCAGCTGCAATGCCACTACTCACCTCCGTAGCAGAGCTATTATTTAATACCACGAAGTTTTTGCCGTATGTAACCTTGCAAACCCAGAGAGCTCCAAACAATCCAAGCCGGGAAGAGTTGCCATGATCCTTAAGGTCGAACTCGCCTTTGGGAACCCAAATCATTGCGCCTTCAATGACCGAATCCTCTCCTACTTCAAACTTTTGCTGATCGCCGCTGGTGCAGCCCTTTAAGTAGTCATCGAGTTCTTCATCGCTTGAAAAATCCGATTTAGGCTTTACTGGATATCGATACGTTGATCCGGGCCTCGAGTCTCCAAATATCCTGAGCGCAGACCAGCTGCCTGGATCAGAATTGCGAGAATTTGCAAAAAGCTTGTTAATGATGCGACTTCTCTTTCCAATTTTGTGATCATCATCTCCTCTTAAGTACAGCACAACAGGCTTGCCTCCCGTGAGGTCCGTGCGCACGCTAAATACTCGATTATCGGGTAAATCGAAACGAACATTGCATGCGATAACGTCTTCCCCTTGCAAGGTTAAATTGCTGCACTGGGCCTGCAGGTTCGAAGAATTGCGTTGGTAGGGAAAATCTCTAAGATTGTTATTATTGCCAAGGTTGCCATTTCCAATTCGGAGTATATTTCCATTGCCGGGATTGCTTGCAAATGGAGGTGACGCTGGAAGGGCGGCAAGAAAGTCGTCTGTCGACAGGTTTTGAATCTGATATCGATTTGGAGGACCAGGCTCCTGAGAAATATCTGTTAATTCGTCATAGCATGGCGCAGGGTCTTGCTGAAGGCAGTAGATGGTTAATTTGGTATCTTGCTGCCCAGGATCTCCTTTCCAGTTCCCGTTTGAATCAAACAGAAACTCGGGTCTCTTGCCTTGATCCGTATCACCAAGTGATATCGCTCCGCTGTCGCCAGTTCCCAGGGCAAGAACAGGCATGGGGGTGGGGGGAATGGATGCGGATGATCCATCACCACCAATTGCATCAACCGTTGTGCTACGGGCGATCTCCTGGCGAGCAACAACAGTCCCGTTATGGATCACTTCGCCCACTATCGTTAACCGAGCAGTGCCGCCAGCAAGATTGCCAAAGCTGTCTTTGCAGGGTTCTAGCAGAGCCTCTGGCGGTTCGTTTGGATTGGGATACTGAGGAGGCACAAAGTTGGTCAGGCGATAGCGCACCTCGCGGCTGCCCACCGTTTTGGTATCGCTAACCAAAACATCAGGCTGAACAACGCCTCTGCTATCGGTGGTAATACCACAGGTTGTGCGCAGATCAGCAGTGGGTTTCCAGTTTGAGTCCGCCCATTTCGACACCAGCAGATAGTTGTTGCCTGGCTCGTTCAGCCGATCAACCAAGGTATTGAACCCCCACTCGGCGGCCTCGCGGGCCTGCTCTGCATCGCCGCCGCGGCTGGAGGCGGTCTGCCAAGTGAGGCTTCCGGCCACCAGTGCCGCTGAGCCGAACAGCAGCAGCACGATCGTACCAAGGGTGGAGGCCAGCATCCCCTGCTCCGCCTGCGGCCGGCTACGGCGCAGCAGCAGGGTCCTGACAGATAGAGGGCGGTGCTCAGCCATCAACGTGCTTTGCCTCCGAAGCCAACAGTAGGAACGCTGGGACTTTTTGTCTTTGCTTAAACACCATCCAACCACGCCCCCAGCCATGGAAAACTCCCAAAAACTACGCAAAGCGCCAATGCTCGGCGAGGCCGCAGCTCTCGTTCATGGACCCTTCAGCAGCCCGCCGAACGGGCGAACCCCAGCAACATGGCGGCATCGGTAAGGATCCCAGGATGTCCAGCCGCACTGCAAAGCAGTAGGGCTTCCGCACTACGAGCGTTTTAGAGATTGCATGAGTTGCAGCGATGGCTCAGCCGCTGATCCCCCAGCGCCCCGATCACGCTCAGGCCCATGCGCTCCGCATCGAACTCTCCCAGCTGCGCGCCACCACACCCAGCGCCGGCCGCCAGCTCAACGTCGCAGCCCTGATCCGCGACGACCGCGATGGCCGCTGAACCCCGCGCCTGGGTGGTGGATGCCTCCGTGGCCTTTGCCTGGTTTGTGGCCGTGCCCGGTTCCGAGCAGGCAGCCCTGCTGTTGGCTGACCCCGCCAACCCGCTGCTGCTGGCCCCGGATCTGGTGCTGGTGGAACTGCTCAATGCCGCCTGGAAGAGCCTCCGGCAGGGGGCCATCACTTCTGCGCAGTTCGACTGGCTGGCCCACCGCGCCTGTGAACCCTTCGGTGCCCTGTTTCCCGCGCAGGCCCTGCTCGCCCGCGCCTACCACTGGTGCAGCCTGCTCGATCACCCAGCCTACGACTGCCTCACCATCGCCTTGGCCGAGCAGCAGAACGCCACGCTGATCACGGCAGACCAACGCCTGCTGCGCAAGCTCCAGGAGCACCATCCCGGCCTGCCCGCCAGCCTCGATCTGGCGCAGCTCAACTGACCGGCACCCGGCAGAAAGGCTCCCGCCGGAAGCGCCGATAAACATCGAAATCGCTGTCAAGCGTAAGGATCTCAGCCAGGTTGAGCCGCTCTGAGAGAGCCACGAGGGTGAGATCGGCGAAGTCGCCAGGTAGATCCGCGTAGCGGTCATTCAGCTCGGCGATGTGGGCATAGTCCTCTGGGAGCAGGTCCATCACCTGGATGCCCCCGCAGCCACCGCGTTGAGCAGATGGTTCTGGGCAGCACGCACCCGGGAATCCCCAGGATCACTCAGTAGCCACAGCACCTCGGCAATGCAGATGGGAGAGGTGATCAACTGGGCAGCCGTTCTGTCAAAGAACGCCACCACCGCCTGATGCAGGGGTTCCTGCTGCTGGTCATAGCTGAGCAGGATGCCCGAATCGATCAGGATCCGCCGCAGGGGGCGCCGCATCAGGGCCGCCGCCCGCGCCGCGCCTTGAGCAGCCCATCGAGTGTTTCCGCACTGCCGGGCGGAAGGGTGGCCAGAAAGCTGGCGGGATGGCCGCGCAGCTGCTCGGTGATCGTCGGGAGCGGCACACGCCGTTGCCAGCGCTCCTGGATCAGCTGGCGGATCAGCGAGCTCTTGTCCTGCCCCGTCTCATCCGTGAGTCGCATGGCTCAAGCCCGATCCCTGAACTCCGCCACGATCCGCTCCAGCGCCGGCCGCTGCGCCTCCAGGGCCGCCACGCACACCGGGTCGAGCTGGCCGGCATCGGCCTGCTGGCGCACCATCGCCAGGCCCTCATCCAGGCTCAGGCTCTGGCGGTAGGGGCGGGTGTGGGTGAGGGCATCGAACACGTCCGCCACCGCCACGATCCGCCCCTCCACCGGGATCTGCTCGCCCCGTAGCCCCGCCGGGTAGCCCTTGCCATCCAGCCGCTCGTGGTGGGTGGCCACCAGGTTGGTGATCAGCCGGGCGGCCTCGTGGTCGGCCAGCCCCTGGGCCGCCAGCACCCGCTCCAGAATCTCCAGCCCCTTCTCCACATGGGTGCGCATCACCGCCATCTCCGCGGCATCGAGGCGGCCCGGCTTGAGCAGGATCGCGTCCGGAATGCCGATCTTGCCGATGTCGTGCAGGCGGGCATAGGTGCTCAGCTGCTCCACAAAGGCCTCGCTCAGCCCGTAGTGGGGTGCCACCGCCGTGGCGATCAGGCGCGTGATCCGGTTCACCCGCTCCAGGTGGCTGCCCGTTTCGCCGTCGCGCAGGCACGCTGCGGCGTGGGCCACCTCCGCCGCCAGGTGCAGGGCCGACAACTGCTCATTCCAGATCTCGTTTCACTCTATGGCGACCGCCAACACAGCGCGTTGCTCCAGCTGCTGGCCCGGCGCCAGATCGCGGCGCAGCGTTAGTGCCAGCAACCCCGCTTCGGGGCCCGGTTGGGCAGTGAAACCCTGGGGCGCCAGGGCATCGAGCAGCACGCGGTGCTGGGGCTGCCCCGCCGCCAGGCCGCCATCCAGCCCGTAGGCCGGCCCGCAGCGCAGCAGCACCCGCCCCCGCCAGATCGGCTCGCTCGCCGGTCCCTCGGAGTAGGTGATCACACCACTGGCGGTGCCCAGCTGCAGCACCACCTGGCGGCCCGCGAGCGAGCACTGGGGCCCCGCCGGCAGCAGCGGCTGATCGCCCCTGCGCACCCACTGCGCCTGCTGCAGCTCCTGGCGCAGCAGCTCCAGCGCCCGCTGCCCCTGCTGGCGCTCGCGCAGCTGGCGGCCCAGCCGCTGTGAGGCCTGGGTGTCGAGCAGCAGCGCCTGCAGCAGCGCCCCGCTCACCACGCCCGCCAGCAGCAGGCTCACCAGCAGCTCCACCAGGCTGAAGCCGGCCTGGCGGATGCGGCGCCGCTGGCAGCCGTGGGGCCGCAATCGCCGGGTTCCCATCGGGCTCACAGCGTGGGGTCGGGCCGGCACTGGCTGGCCTGGGGCGACCCGCCGGGTTGGGCGCCGTAGCGCCCCAGCCGCAGCACCCCCAGCGGCAGCGACCACACCACACAGCGGATCAGGGGCGTGCCGGGCGCCGCCAGCAGCACCGTGCCGCCGTCGATCATCAGCCCGTTGGCACTGAAGCGCAGCTGGGCCGGCAGGTTGTGGTGCAGCTCCACCTGGCTGTGCTCCGCCGCCAGCTGCTCCACCAGCCCGCCGGCCCCCTCCACCGGCAGCGTGGCCGGGCGGCCCTGGCGCAGGGCCCGGTCGCGCTGGCGCTCGATCGCCAGCACCACCTCCCGGCTGGCCGCCTCCACCCGCATCCGCGCCAGGGCCCCCTGGCCGCTGGGCAGGGCGATCGCCGCCAGGATCGCCAGCAGCGCCACCGCCACCAGCAGCTCCACCAGGCTGAAGCCGGCACTGGGGGCGGGGCCGGTGCCGGCGAGCGCTCGGGGGACTGGGTGGGCTTGGTTGGGCTGGTGGGCTTGGTGGGCAACCGCCATGGCCGCGGGGCAGCAACTGCCTCAGGGTTGCCCCACGCCCGCCCACATCCGGGGCCCAGCCCTTCAGCCGAACACCAGGCCGGGATCGATCCGGCCCAGCCCGGGCAGGCCACCGCTGAAGCCGCTCACCTCGATCAGCAGGTCTCTGCGGGGGTTGAGGCCGGCCTTGCCGTTGTTGATCAGCAGGTAGGTGCCGGCGATCTGCGCGTTGGTGGACACCACCAGCGCGGCCTCGCGGCGGCCCAGGGCCTGGTTGCCCGAGCGGCGGCCGTTGGCATCGGCAAACACCGCCGCCGCCAGATCCTCCAGGCTGCTGGCCGAGCTGTTGTCGGCGGCACGGCTGAAGCGGCGCGGCAGGCCCCGGGCCCGGCCCTTGCCGTTGAGCAGGGCGATCCTGTCCTTGCCGAAGCGGAAATCGGTGATCCGGTCGGGGCTGCCGATCTGGGAATCGCCGTAGCGGAAGCCGAACTGGTCGGCCTTGCCGCCGCCGGTGAGCAGGTCCTGGCCGCGCCCGCCCTCGATGACGTCCGCGCGCCTGGAGCCCTGGATGCGGTCGTCGCTGTCGGTGCCGATCAGCTTGTCGCGCGGGGCGATCGTGGCCCGGGCCTGGCTGCGGCCGAGCACGGCACCCCTGGCCTTGTCGAGTCTGAGCGTAAATCCCTTCTCTCGATCGGTGGGCCGCACGCGGACGCTCACGGTGCGGCTGGTTTCACCGGCGGCGAACGTCACCGTGCCGCGTGGCAGCTGCTGGCCGCGGAAGTCCTGCGCCGCCGCCGGGTTGTCGCCCCGCCCCCTCACGGCCCAGGCCACACTGCTCTCGCCCGTGCTGTCGCCGCTGCGCGTCAGCGTGAAGCTGAAGGTGTTGCGGCCCTGCTTTCCGCCAGCGCGCAGCTCGATGCCCGCCGCGATCGACACCACGGCACTCGCCAGCTGCGTCACCTCAGCGCGCTTCACAGATGACGTCGTCACCATCGACGACGAGCCCCCGCTGGTGCTGGTGGAGGTTGACGTGCTGGTGGTGCTGGTGCTGGTGCTGGTGGTGCTGCTGCTGGTGCTGGTGGAGTTGATGCTGGAGGAGTTGGTGGATTCAGGCGCCGATTCCGCAGCCACATCCGGGGCCTCCGGATTGGGATCGGCACCAGCACTCGACTCCGAACTCGTCTCCGACGCTGCTGTTTCAGCCTCCGGCCCAGCCACCCCATCCGGCTCGGCCGGTGCTGGCTCCTGTTCCTCCACAGCCTCCGGTTCCTCTACGACGTCCGGCTCAGGTTCAGGATCATCCACAGCCTCCGGTTCCTCTACAACATCCGGCTCAGGTTCAGGATCATCGACAGCCTCCGGTTCCTCTACAACGTCCTGCTCAGGTTCAGGATCATCCACAGCCTCCGGTTCCTCCACAACGTCCGGCTCGGGTTCAGGATCATCGACAGCCTCCGGTTCCTCTACAACGTCCGGCTCGGGTTCAGGATCATCCACAGCCTCTGGCTCCTCCACAACGTCCGGCTCGGGTTCGGGATCATCCACAGCTTCTGGTTCCTCCACAACGTCCGGCTCCAGCGGGGGGAGTAATGAATTGATCAGATCGTCCAGATTGGGAAGCGAATCAATCGTGGGAAGCGAACCGATTTCCGCCAGTACATCTTCCTGCAGAGCCTCTGGATTGGAATCGGCACTCCCATCCAAACTGGTATCCGGCTCAATAAAGAAGTCCGGCTCGGGTTCAAAATCCTGATCCGTTTCCGGTTCTTCCGAGGGCAGAAAGGAATTGGCCAGATCGTCCTGGGTGGGAAGCGAACCGATTTCTGCGAGTGCGTCTTCCTGCAGGGTCTCTGGATTGGAATCGGCACTCCCATCCAAACTGGTATCCGGCTCCATAAAGAAGTCCGGCTCGGATTCAAAACCCTGATCCGTTTCCAGTTCTTCCGGCAGCAGGTAGGTATCTACCAGGTCGCCCTGATTGACGAACGACCCGATTGAGCCGAGATTGAGTACCCAGAAGTTGAACACCGTCGACATGAGCCCAGAGACCAAAGCCAGGCTGTTGACGGTTCAGGTCGATGGCGGGAGCACATGCGCTGTAGATGGGTTGCACAGCCCATAGGCGGCCGGGTCGTACCAGCGCTGGCGTTCACCGCCGTCGCTGCCCTGGAGCCGCAGCAGCACGCCATCCCCCTGGCGCTGCAGGGCCGGCAGCTGGCTCACCAGCCAGTCGGCGGCCACCCCGCAATCGCCGGCGATCGGCGTGCCGGCCAGCTGCTGCAGCCGGGCCTGCACCGCCAGCAGCTCCGCCTCCACGGCCTGCCGCTGCTCCAGCCGCTGCTCGCTGCGCAGGCTCCAGCGGCTGCCCGAGGCCCACACCTGCAGCGAGGCACTGGCGCTGATCACCAGCAGGGACGCGGACACCAGGATCTCCGTGAGGGTCATGGCTGCACCTGGCGCAGACCCAGCTCCCGCAGCGCCACCAGCTGGGGCGGCCCAGCTGGATCCGGCCGCCGCCAGTGCAGCGCGAAGGCCGCGGCGGCCTCCTGGCCCTGCTGCAGCACCAGCTCCACCCGGCCCTCCAGGGCCTGGGAGCCGCCGGCGGCCGGCTCGGGCCGGTAGGCGCGCAACCCCTGGCGCAGCGCCCCCAGCTCGGCGGCCGTGGCGCAGCCCGCCGCATCCCATTCCCCAGCGGCGAGCGGCAGCGGGCAGCGGTGCTGGCGCTGCAACCGGCCGGCCAGGCGCTGGGCCGCCGTCATCAGCTGGTCCTCCTGCAGGCGGCGGCGCTGGCGCAGGGCCTGCAGGCTGCCCTCCTGCAGCGCCAGCGCCTGCAGCGACAGGCTGCTGAGCAGCAGCAGCAACGACACACTCCAGGCCAGCGGCAGCATTGTTCTTCTCGGCAACTGGAGCAGGGTTGCCACCGCGGCAGCACCGGTAATTTGTGCCCAGTTGCCCGCCGCGATGTTGCGCGTCCGCCGGCCCCTGCTGTTGGCACTGGTGGTGGCCGCCACCGCTGCCATCGCCATCCTGCGGCTGCAGCCCCCCGGCCTGCAGCTGCTGGCCCTGGCCCTGCTGCTGGGATTGCTGCTGGTGCTGCTGCGCCAGGAGAGGCAGCAGCGCCAGCTGAAGGCCTCGGCCCAGGCGCTCAGCCAGCTCGATCCGCTCACCGGCCTGCCCAACCGCCCCCACTTCCTCGAGCAGATCAACCTGGCGGCCGACCGCGCCCGGCGGTCCGGCAAGCCCTTCGCGGTGCTGTTCGTGGACATCGACCAGTTCCGCAGCCTCAACGACACCTACGGCCACGCCACCGGCGACCGGGTGCTGATCGCCGTGGCCGAGCGCCTCCGGCACACCGTGCGCCTGGGCGACGGGCTGGCGCGCTACGGCGACGATGAATTCGCCGTGCTGATGGACCTCTCCGGCATCGGCGACGGCGAGGAGCTGCTCAGGGCCCACGCCTACCAGTTCGCCTCCCGCCTGGTGGCCCAGTTCCGCCCGGCCCTCGACCTGGGCGACACCAGCCTCGATGTGGGCGTGAGTGTGGGCGTGAGCGTGATGCGGCCGGAGGCCACCGACGCCGCGGCGATCCTGCGCCAGCTCGATGGCGCCATCCTCCAGGCCAAGGCCCAGCGCCACGAGCGGGTGGCCGTGTTCGATCTCACGGCCAGCGGCGCCAGCAGCCTCGACGACTACCAGCTGTTCAGCGATCTCAAGGAGGCGATGCGCCAGGGCAGCTTGACCATGGCCTTCCAGCCGCTGGTGAAGGGTGACGGCCAGTGGTGGAGCCTGGAGGCCCTGGCCCGCTGGCAGCACCCCACGCGGGGGGTCATTGCGCCGGACCGCTTCATCGCCGTGGCCGAGCGCTACCGGCTGATGCGCGAGCTGGGCGATCAGATCTTCTCGCTCTCCCTGGAGGGCTTCAACGCCATTCGCCAGGCCCTGCAGCTGCCCGAGCTGCGCCTCTCCACCAACATCAGCCCCAGCCAGCTCAGTGATCCCGAGCTGCACCTGCGCCTCACCGCCATGCTGCGCGAGGCCGGCATCCCGCCCCAGCTGATCACCCTGGAGATCACCGAGGCCTCGATCCTGGAGCGCAACCCGGCCACCGAGGCCAACCTCAGCCAGTTCCGCCGCCAGGGCTACCACCTGGCCCTCGATGATTTCGGCACCGGCTACTCCTCCCTCAGCCTGCTCAGCACCCTGCGGCCCGACGAGATCAAGATCGACAAGTCGTTTGTGATGGCCCTCGACAGCGATGCCATGGCCGCCCAGATCGTGGCCGTGATCTCCAGCATGGCCAGCCACATGCATCTCCAGCTGGTTGCCGAAGGGGTGGAGGATGCCACCACCCTCAGCGCCCTGAAGAAGCTGGGCATCCCCCTTTTCCAGGGGTATCACTTCCAGCGGCCGCTGCTGCCGGCGGCCCTGATCGCGGCGGCCGTGAAGGCTGCCTGAGCGGGGCGACCGTTCAGCCGCCGCGGCGCTCGTGCAGCGCGAACGGCTCGAAGCTGATGGAGATGCCGAACTCCTCGGCGAACTCCAGCACCCGGCACCAGGCCCGGTTGTCACGCAGGATGCCGCGCAGGATCACCGGCGCGCCGGCCTGCTCCAGGGTGAGCTCCACCAGCGGCCAGCCCACCGAGGCCTGCACGCCGTCCTCCTGATACAGCGGCACCACGTCCAGGGCGCCCACCAGGATGCGCCGGCGGCTGGCCTCCCACTGGAAGGGCAGGTCGTAGCGCTCGAGCAGGTCGGCCGCCAGGGCCCAGCTGCGGCCGAGCTCGTCGATCTGGGTGGCCAGGGGCAGGCCGCGGGCCTCGATGCTGCCGGCCCGGCGGAACTGCAGCGGCTGGGGCCCGGGCCGGTCGGCCTCCCGCAGGATCTGGCGCACCCGCTCGCGCAGCTGCTCGCCGCCGTCGGCCGGGCCGCCCTTCTTCAGCTGCATCAGGTCCCAGCGCTCGCCCGTGCCGCCCCAGGCCACCGGCCCGTAGTTGTCGTGCATCACCCGGCCGTCGCGGTTGGCCGCCGCCTCGGCGTGGGTCATCAGCCGCTGGATCGTGATGGCATCGGCGCCCCAGCCCCAGCTGCGGGCCACGGCGGCGGCCTCCTGGCAGAGCGCCTCCAGCTGGGGCTCGGTGGGCGGGATCGTCCAGGGGTCGGGCCGGCCGCCCATGCAGGCGCAGCTGAGGGCGATGCTGTTGGCATTGCGCCGCCAGGTGTGGGCCGGCAGGTCGGCGGCGTAGCTGTGCAGCCGGTGCACGTGGCCGTCGCCGTTGATGATCGAGTGGTAAAGGCCACTGCGCACCCAGCTGTAGGGGGTGGCGGTCCAGTGCAGGTAGATGGTGGCGGGCATCGCAGACGCCTACTGGTTCAGCTTGAGCACGGCCATGAAGGCCTCCTGGGGCACCTCCACCCGGCCCATCGCCTTCATGCGCTTCTTGCCCTTGGCCTGCTTCTGTAGCAGCTTTTTCTTGCGGCTGATGTCGCCGCCGTAGCACTTGGCGAGCACGTCCTTGCGCATGGCGCTGATGCTCTCGGAGGCGATCACGCGGCTGCCGATCGAGGCCTGGATCGGAATCTTGAACTGCTGGCGGGGAATCAGTTCCTTGAGCTTCTCCACCAGCCCCTTGCCCACGTTGTAGGCCTTGTCGCGGTGCACGATCGTGGTGAGCGGATCGGCCTTCTCGCCGTTGATCAGCACATCGAGGCGCACCAGCTCGTTTTTGCGATAGCCGATCAGGTGATACTCCATCGAGGCGTAGCCCTTGGTGCGGCTCTTCATCTGGTCGAAGAAGTCGGTCACCACCTCGGCCAACGGCACCTCGTAGTGCAGGGTCACCCGGTCGGTGGTGATGTATTTCATGTCGATGAACTCGCCGCGCCGCTCCTGGCACAGCTCCATCAACGTGCCGTTGTAGGTGTTGGGCGTGTAGATCTCCAGCTTCACGTAGGGCTCCTCGATCGATTCGCGCTTCTGCGGATCGGGCAGGGTGGCCGGGTTGTCCACCATCACGGTGCTGCCATCGAGCATGTTCACCTGGTAGATCACCGAGGGGGCGGTGACGATCAGGTCGAGGTTGTATTCCCGCTCCAGCCGCTCCTGCACGATCTCCATGTGCAGCAGGCCCAGGAAGCCGCAGCGGAAGCCGAAGCCCATGGCACTGCTGGTTTCCGGTTCGTACTTCAGCGCCGCGTCGCTGAGCTGCAGCTTGTCGAGCGCCTCGCGCAGGTCCGGGTACTGGTCGGCGTCGGTGGGGAACAGGCCGCAGAACACCATCGGCTTGGCCTCGGTGTAGCCCGGCAGCGGCTCGGCGGCCGGCGCGTTCACCAGGGTGATCGTGTCGCCCACGCGGGCATCGGCCACCGCCTTGATCGAGGCCGCCAGGTAGCCCACCTCACCGGCGTGCAGGCTGTCCACCTGGCGCTGGTCGGGCGCCATCACGCCCACCTCGTCGAGCTCGTAGGTCTTGCCGCTGGCCATCAGCAGCACCTTGTCGCGGCGGGCGATGGTGCCGCTGATCACCCGGAAATACACGATCACGCCCCGGTAGGGGTCGTAGTACGAGTCGAAGATCAGCGCCCGCAGCGGCTCGCCCACCTGGTCGGGCGGCGGCGGCACCCGGTCCACCACCGCCTGCAGGATCTCCGGCACGCCCAGGCCCGTCTTGGCGGAACAGGGGATGGCCCTGGAGCAGTCCAGGCCGATGATCGCCTCGATCTCCTCCTTGATGCGCTCGGGATCGGCGCCGGGCAGGTCGATCTTGTTGAGCACCGGAATGATCTCCAGATCGTTCTCCAGCGCCAGATACACGTTGGCCAGGGTCTGGGCCTCCACCCCCTGGCTGGCATCCACCACCAGCAGCGCCCCCTCACAGGCCTGCAGCGAGCGGCTCACCTCATAGGAGAAGTCCACATGGCCGGGGGTGTCGATCAGGTTGAGCACATACAGCTCGCCGTCGGCCGCCCGGTACTCCATGCGGGCCGCCTGGAGCTTGATGGTGATGCCCCGCTCGCGCTCCAGCTCCATGTTGTCGAGGAACTGCTCCTGCATGTCCCGCGCCGCCACCGTGCCGGTGTCCTGCAGCAGCCGGTCGGCCAGGGTGGATTTGCCGTGGTCGATGTGGGCAATGATGCAGAAGTTGCGGATCCGCGAAACGGGGGCGTCGGTCATGCGCTGGGGGAGCCGCTGCCGCGGAAGGGGCCGCTGGCAGCCTGGGGGTTGATCCTAGGCAGCCACGTCTGGCCCAACGCCCGGGCGGCATAATGCGGTTTAAGCGGTTTTGCCTAAGCCACGGTGTCCATTTGGCGAAAAGGCAAATCAGGAGCCGACAGGCGGCGCCTGGCGGACCGCGAGGAGGGGCAGAAACTGGTGTTCGCCGGCGCCCAGGACTATGCCCGCCGCCTGGGCAAGATCCGCGAAGGCCGCAACGCCTGCTACGAGCAGTCGGCGATTGGCCGCGGCGGCTACACCCTGCGCACCGCCGAGGGCACCCTGATCCAGCGGGTGCCCTTGGTGCAGGCCCGGGAGATGCTGCGCTTCCGCCGCGCCCTGGCCCGCGAGCTGCTCAAGGACCTCAAGGAGGACGTGCTCAAGGAGAGCACCCTCGATGTGGAGCGCCGCCAGATCCGCGTGCAGCCCGAGCGGCTGCGGGCCCTGGCCTGGGCGATCGGCACCGGCCGGCGCTTTCCCTATGAGGAGGGGGTGAAGCGGCGCCAGTGGATCCTCTGGGGCCTGCTGCTCTGCGGCGTGGTGCCGGGGGTGATTTATTACTACAGACGGGTACGGCCCGCCAGGCGCCAGTACCAGGACGACCTCAGGCAGCTGGTGGACCGCTGGCGCATGCAGGGGAAGCCGGATCCGCCCCACAGCTTCTTCCTGCTCTACGACCTGGACTAGCCCCGATGCCGCGCCCCCGCCGCCTGCCGCACTCGCCGGGACCCTCCGGCTTCTCCCTGCCGGAGCTGATGATCCTGCTGGTGCTGCTGGCCATCGCCATCGGCGTGGGCGCACCCCAGCTGCAGGCCCTGCAGCGCCGCCAGCAGTTGCGCCAGGCCGCCGTGGCCCTGGCCGACCAGCTGGAGGCCGCCCGCGCCGCCGCCCTGCGCAGCAACCAGCCCTGTGAGCTGGGCCCCACCTCTGGCGGCTGCGGCGATCCGCCCCTGGCGCCCCTCAACCTGGCAGCGGGCATCCGCCTGGAAGGCCCCACCAGCCCATTCCGCTTCTCCGCCACCGGCCTGCTCACCGGCGGTCCCGCCCGGCAGGAGCTGGTGCTGGCCCGGGCCGGGCTGGGGCCGCGGGCCTGCCTGAGCGTGGAGCGGCCCTCCGCCCTGGTGCGCATCGGCCAGGCCGCCGCCGCCGGCAGCCCCTGCCGCTACACCAGCTGAGCCGCCCGAACACCATGGCCCGCCCAACCCTCGGCCCATGCCTCCGCCCGACTGCGGGCTTCACCATGGTGGAGCTGCTGCTGATCGGCGCCGTGCTGGCGGCCCTGCTGGGCGGCGGCGGGGCGGCCCTGGTGCGCCAGCAGCGCGCCAGCAGCAACGAGCAGCTGCGCGACACGGCCGAACAGCGCCACGCCCGCCAGCTGCTGCAGCAGGAGATCGCCCTGGCCGAGCGCCTCTCCTCCACGGCCGCCGACCTGCCCGCGGCCTGCGCCGGTCTGATCAACCCCCTGGTGCTGCACGGTGCCGCCGGCACCTGGCGCATCGTGTACGGGCTGGAGCTCCAGGGCCCCGAGGCCGGCTGGCGCGGCCCGGCCCAGCTGCTGCGCTGCGGCGCTCCCCACGGCGATGCCGGCCCGATCAGCGGCGCCGCGCCCCTGCGCTCGGTGGTGCTCGACCGGCTCGCCGCCGATGGCGGCTTCCGCGCCACAGTCAGCGGCAACGGCGTGGCGATCACCCTCCAGCCCCACAGCAGCAGCGGGGGCCTGCCCGCCAGCACGATCAACGCCCGTCTGGCCAGCGCCGCCCCAGGCGCCGCCGATCGCTTCCCGGGCTGCAGCGGCCTCTGCGAGGAGAGCGACACCACCAATCACTGGCGCCCCAGCGGCGGCGAGATCGCCGGCGACGCCAGCAAGCGCGACATCGTGCACTTCCCCTACGACCGCGCCAGCTACACGCTCTCCGAACCCTGCGACCGCTCGCTCTGCACGGTGAGCGGCATCCCCGGCGCCGTGATCGTGAATGGCGACCTGCTGGTGTTCAGCGACCAGGAGCTGACCCTGCGCTGAGGGCCTGCTGCATAATGCGCCGGATGCATAGGTTGCCTGCTGCGGATAGGCCCCGGCGATGAGCCCCCCCCCCGATCCCGCTCGGCCTGACCAGGCCCCTGCTGAGCAGCCCGGCGAGGAGCGCCGCCGCATCAACCGCGCCGATGGTCTGCGCCTGCTGTTCGGCGCCGCCCAGGACTGTGCCCGCCAGCAGGGCAGCCTGGCCGAGGGCGACCGGGCGTCCTTCGAGCGCTCGGTGCTGGGGCGCCACAGCTACACCCTGCGCGACGAGAACGACGCGCTGATCGCCCGGGTGTCCCTGCGCGAGGCCCGCGAGATGCTCAGCTTCCGCCGCGAGCTGGCCCGCCAACTGATGGTGGAGGCCAAGGTGCAACCCAGGAGCGAGAAGGGCCAGCCGCTGGAGCGGCGCAAGGTGCGGCTGCAGAAGGCCGAGGTGCGCGCCCTGAGCTGGGCGATCGGCACCGGCCGCCGCTTTCCCGTGCCGCCCAGGGAGAACCGCGAGGGTCTGATCACCCTGGCCCTGCTGCTCTGCTGCGTGATCCCGGGGCTCGTGTACTACGTGCGCGTGGTGCTGGGCAACCGCAGCAAATACCAGAGCAACCTCAACGAACTGATGAACCGCTGGCGCCTGTTGGGCCAGCCCGACCCTCCAGCCGCCTTCTTCGCCCATTACGACCTCACCTGAGGCCAGCCTGCCTAGGATCCTTTCCTCAGCGAAATCCACGCCGGCCATGAGCACCGACACTGCGAGCACCGACACAGCCAGCACCGACACCGCCGCCCTCACCCTGGAGAACGTGGAGCGCACCCTCGATGAGCTGCGCCCCTACCTGATGGCCGACGGCGGCAACGTGGAGGTGGTGGAGATCGATGGCCCGATCGTGAAGGTGCGCCTGCAGGGCGCCTGCGGCTCCTGCCCCAGCAGCACCATGACCCTGAAGATGGGCATCGAGCGCAAGCTGCGCGAAGCCATCCCCGAGGTGGCCGAAGTGGTGCAGGTTCTCTGAGACCTGATCAGCGAATGAAAACCGATCAGCGAATGAAAACCGTGCGGGCGCGGGCGATCGAGCAGGCCGGCTGGTAGCCGCTGGGGTACACCAGCCGGTACACCAGCTGGCTTGTGTTGGTGCTCTGGCCCTGGCAGCTCACCAGCTCGATCTGGGCACTGCGCACTGCCACGCCATCGTGCAGCCCGAGCTCCGGGTCATGGTTGAGCACGCCGTTGCGCTGCACCGGCGGGCCGCAACGGCGCACGGCCCCTTCGTGGTTGTAGTAATAAATAAACGACACATTGCCCACGGTGTCGAGATAGTTGCCGCTGTCGCGCGGCACCCGCAAGGCGGCGATCGAAGCCTGGCCAGCCCCATCACAGCCGGCCGGCAGCACCCGGCCCTGCTCCACCAGCGCCGCCTCGCTGGCCTCCACCTGGATCAGGTAGTCGAGCCGGGCGGCGTTATCGCGCTGGCGCTGGGCCAGCTCCAGCTGGGAGCTGCTGCGGATGTGGGAGAGCAGCACTGAGCCGGCGGCCGCAAACACCGCCGCTCCGGCCACCATCGCCACCAGCAGCTCCACCAGGGTGAAGCCCCGATCCGCCCGCTGGCCGTGCCTAGATCCGGGCATAGTTGTCACAGCCGCTGGCCACACCGCCGCCACTGGCCGAGCCGATGTCGATCGAACCCAGGATGCTGGAGAGGCGCACGCAGCGCCGGGGGCCAGCCCCATCGGCCGGGGCGATGCGGATCTCCAGGTCGGTGCGCAGATCGACCACCGAGTCTGACGACCACATCCCCCGCGGCGTGAAGAACAGGGTGAAGCTGCTGGCCCCACCACCGATGTTGTGCGCGATCTGGAACCTGCCGCCCCAGGTATCCGGCACCCGCAGCTGCTGATCGCGGCCCGTGCAACCACTCAGGCTGGCAATCACATCGCCGGCACGGGCGTTGGTCTGATTGGCTTCAATCACGATCGCGCAGCCACCCGCTTCCGCATCGGGATTCACCTCCCGGGCCGCAATCGAGCGGATTTCCTCCAGCCAGCCGGCGGTGTGGAAGGCCAGGGCATTCACCCGCTCCCGCCGCAAGGCGAACAGAAACGAAGGCACCGCAATCGCCGCCAGGATGCCGATCACGGCCACGATCACCAGCTCCTCCACCAGGGTGAAGCCCTGCTCCGGCCCTTTCACGCCACCCATCAGTTGCACCAGGCCGACACCACCGGCGCCACCTTGATCATCCGCTGCATGGGGCTGTTGGGAGCTGTGTAGCGCACGATCACATTGTGATTCTTCGGATCGGCGGGCGCCTCCCGCGCCACGCTGCTGCGGCTCACGCCGGCCCCCACCGCCGGCAGCTGGCCGATCGCCGTGATGAACCCCTGGGTGATGTGGCTGCCGGCACTGGCGGCATTGCAGGCGGCGAAGAAAGCGGTGATGTTGGCCTCATTGATGCCCGGGTCCACCGGAAAGAAATAAGCAGACTGGTCGGGACTGAGGCCCTGTCCGCAGCCGGCATTCGCGCCCACCGGAATGCTGCCGGTGGGCACCAGGCAGGCGGTGTAGAGGCTGGCCAGCCGCTTGATCTCGGAGATGTCATTGTCGATCGCCAGGTTCATGGCGTTCACCTGGGCGCTGCGGCCGAGTAGGTCGGTGATGCCGCGCAGGGCGCCGCTGGATCCCACCAGGGCGATGCCGAGCACCACCGCCGCCACCAGCGCCTCAGTGAGGCTGAAGCCAGCTGTGGCCGGCGTGAGGCTGAAGCCTGCATTGGCCGGCGTGACGGCAGGGCGCTGTGGTCGCCTAGAAGCCGGACGCATGGCTGAAGCTCCGGGCGATCATGTCGTAGAGCGGGATCTTCGCCGGCGGCGGGCAGCGGTGGTTCGCGCAGAAAGAAGGCAGGCTCCGGGGCGTGCGCACCTTGCTGTTGCCGTTGATGTAGATATTATTCGTCCACATTCGGCCCATGAAGTTAGGGTTGGCGTTGCCTCCACCGCGCAACTCCACCGAGGCCCTTGGGGCATAGATGTTCATGCCCACGGTGGAGGCATTGCCGCGCAGATCGAAGGAACCCGCCCCGAACGCATAGGCGTTGAACAACTCGGAATGATCGTAGGAGTCGTTGCGGGTTGCGCAGTTGGGATCCGCGGCCGATCCAGCAGCCGGGTTGCACTTCTGCTGGAACTCACTCCAGGTCACCAGATCATTGCAACTGCCCGGGGTGTATCCAGTGCGGCTGCAGTGCGCCCGGCGGATTGTGGTGTTGCCGTTGCCACCCATGTACTTGCCAGCATAGGCGGCATCATCGAAGTGAAAATTGATCATCGCGTAGGTGGTATCCACCGTGAGCGTCTGATTGCCGGAGGCGATGTCCCGGAAGCGGCAGTCGGCCACGGCGTAGGCTGCGGCAGGGTCCTTGGTCACGATGCAGTTGTCCATCGTGGTCACCGTGGATCCTGTCTTGCGCTTCATCCTCAGATCGGCCGGATCGAGATAGATGCTGGTGTCTCCCGAGATCGTGAGAGTGGGCTGCGGGAAGGCCGTGGCCCACTGGTTGAACGGCTGATTCACTGGGTCCGTGTCGGCCTTCGGATAGGGGCCGCTGCCAAAGAATGGCTCACTGCGGCAGAAGCCGATGTCCGTCACAGCACCGCTACAGCTGTTGAAAGCGGGCGTGGTCTCCAGCTTCGTGTCAAACAGCCTCCAGCCCGTAAACGTTTTCAGCCAGATCTTGCCCGCATTGGTGGTGACCCAGTTGCCGAAGGTGGCTCCCGGGTAGGCGCTTGCCACCTCAGCCGCTGTGGTCACGCCACTCTGTTGGGCGATCCAGCCGCCATCGGGACCACTGCCGGTACCGGGAGCATCACCAAAGCGTGGCCGCGGTAGCTCCAGATCGAAGGGCCTCGGCACAAACGTGATGCCCGGCTTGCTCTTGGAGGCCTTGCCCAGGGCCTGGGTGCCATTCAGGCAAGCGGGGTTGGGGGTGCCGTTCAGATCGGAACTGCCCGTGAGGTTGCCGCTCCAGCAGAGGGCCCGGGTGATCAGGGTGTTCTGCTCATCGGCGATGTCGAGGGTGTTGTTGCTGCCACTGGGCCCACCGCCATGGAGGCTGCCAATGATGCCGCGGCCCACGCCGTCATCGAGGGCCAGGGGGCATTCGTCCACCGGGTCTGTTCCCCAGGCTGGATCCGACTCCCCCACCCCCAGACCGGAGTGCTTGCCGAAGGAGCGCCGGCAGCACTTGGGCACCACCTCGAATTCCCGGGTCACCCGCGCCTGGCTGGACTGGCCGTTGCGCTGCACCCGCCCCTGGATCGTCACCCGCAACAGGGTGCGGGTGCCGCCATGGAGAGCGACCTCTCGCACAGATAGAATGGGGTTTCCATTTTCATCCCTGATCTCGATATTTTGGTCAGGCGTATCGCTGTTATATGGAACCCTTTGGCCCTGATGCTCATAGCGGTAGAGCACGTCTTCCACCAGGAACTGACGACTGCTGTCGCCACTGATCAGGTTCTGCCAGCTGTCACTGCGCATGAAGCGGCTGGCGCTGGTGGCCACCGCCGTATTCGGCTCATATTTGCCATTTTCAAACTCGCCCGTGCACAGGTTGCGGTGCTCGCTGTTCGAGCTCCACTGGCCGAGCTCGTTGTTGCCGGCCACCAGCAGCCAGCGGTTCTCCTCCCGGTTGAGCGTCACGGCGAAGTCGGTGATGGCGCTCTCGGCCACGTCGCGGGCCTCCCGGTTCACTCCCTGAAACGCAGTGGCCAGAAACCCCTGGGTGCTGCGCGCCCCCAGGGCAGCCAGGCCGATCAGCAGCAGCAGGCCAGCCACCACCGCGATCGGCAGGGAGAAGCCGTCCTGCCCGGCCTGCCGGCCCGCACTCCTGTTCTGCCCCGATCGGCCCATCGGCACCCCAGTGCTTCACTCACCTTATGCGTGCAGCGCATCGCCGCAACGGAGGGCTCCATCGCTGGCTTTTAGGCTCGTCCCAGCCGCCCCCGCCCCGTGCTCGACCAGCGCCTGCTGCGCGACAATCCCGACCACATCGCCAGCCAGCTGGCCCGCCGCGGCCTCACGATCGACCTCACCGGCCTGCAGGCGATCGCCCGGCTGGAGCGCGACCTGCAGGACCAGCGCAGCCAGCTGCAGGCGGAGGGCAACCAGATCGGCAAGCAGGTGGGCCAGCTGATCCAGGGCGGCGCCGATCCCAAGGGGCCGGAGGTGCTGGCGCTGCGCCAGCGCGGCAATGCCATCAAGCAGGAGGTGGCCGGCATCGAGGAGCAGGAGAAGGCCCTGGAGCACCAGCTGCGCGACGCCCTGATCGCCCTGCCCAACCTGCCCGGCCCCGAGGTGCCCGAGGGCAGTAGCGAGGCCGACAACGTGGAGGTGAAGCGCTGGGGCACGCCGCGCCAGGAGGCCGGACTGGAGGAGCACTGGCAGATCGGCGAGCGGCTGGGGCTGTGGGAGACGGAGCGCTCGGTGCGCATCGCCCAGAGCCGCTTCATCACCCTGATGGGCGCCGGCGCCCGCCTGGAGCGGGCCCTGATCAGCTTCATGCTCGACCGCCACACCGCCCGCGGTTACACCGAGGTGCTGCCGCCGATCCTGGTGAACTCGGCCAGCCTCACCGGCTCGGGCCAGCTGCCCAAGTTCGCCGAGGAGAGCTTCCGCTGCGCCGAAGACGACCTCTGGCTCACCCCCACCGCCGAGGTGCCGCTCACCTCCCTGCACCGCGACGAGGTGCTGGCCGCCGAGCAGCTGCCCCTGCGCTACTGCGCCTACACCCCCTGCTTCCGCCGCGAGGCCGGCTCCTACGGCCGCGACACCCGCGGCCTGATCCGCCTGCACCAGTTCAACAAGGTGGAGCTCTACTGGTTCTGCCTGCCGGAGCAGTCGGCCGAGGCCCACGAGCAGATCACTCGCCACGCAGAGGGGATCCTGGAAACCCTGGAGCTGCCCTACCGGCGCATCGAGCTGTGCACGGGTGATCTCGGCTTCTCCGCCGCCCGCACCTTTGATCTGGAGGTGTGGCTGCCGGGCGCCGGCGCCTACCGCGAGATCTCCAGCTGCTCGGTGTGCGGCGACTTCCAGGCCCGCCGCGCCGCCATCCGCTGCAAACACCCCGACAGCAAGGGCACCCAGCTGGTGCACACCCTCAATGGCTCCGGCCTGGCCGTGGGCCGCACCATGGCCGCCCTGCTCGAAAACGGCCAGCAGGCCGACGGCTCCGTGCGCCTGCCCGCCGCCCTGGCCCCCTACTTCGGCGGCGACACGATCGCCGGGCGCTGACGGCGGGGCCCCGCCCTACTCCAGATCCAGCAGCGACACCCCCGGTGCCGCCTCCCGCAGGGCGCTCGACTCGTCCACCAGCACCTGCAGGATCTCGCGGCTGAATTGGGGGTGCTCGCGCATGGCGCGCACCACGTTGCGCACCGTGTCGGGCGTGAGGCCGCCATGGAGGCTCAGCTCGTGCACCCGCTGGCGGAAGTGCTCTAAGGCCGCCTGCTGCTCGGGGGTGAGCTCGGGGCTGCTCGGTCGGTTGATCTCCATGGATTCAAAGGAGCAACGTTGGCCGCAGGTTAATTGGGCAGTGGACGTTGTTTGGATGTCGTCAGATGATCGTAATCGGCGATGTCCGCGACACGCTGTAATCCGCCAGGTGAAGGATCGGGTCGCTGTTGGCCTGGAAGCCATCGCGGCGATCATTGATCGCCAGCCAGGTGCCTGGCTGCCCTTTCACAGTGAAAGCCACGGCGCCAAACATGCTGTAACCGAAGCGCGACTGAGACACCTTATTCAGCTCCCTTGGAGTGAGCGAGCGGATCGAGCCTGCCGAGCGGGTGATCGGATCCACGGTGACATTCTTGCGGGCATGATGATCATCAATCACATCATCACGCTTATAATTTAAGATTGTGTCGTAACGTTGCAGCAGGGAATGGCTGCGGGTGGGAAACACAAAAGTATCCGTTGCTGTTGTGCCGATCAGCTCATCCCGCTGCAGCGTTGCCACGATGCGATTGCGCGGCCTATCGCCTGGGAGAGCTGGATCCTGGGACCTGCGATCAGTGCCAAACTGCCGATCCCGAAACGCCGCCACTGCCACGCGCTGATTCCTGCCTCGTCCTTCGGTCCAGCTGAGAATCGCCGAGCCATCATCCGAGCGGGTGATCACATCGGGATCCTGAGATCGAACCCCGGGAACCGTTCTGAACTGAGCCCCGCGTCTCCATTGCCCATCCTGACCCAGCTGGCTGAGGCCGCTGCTGATCTGTACGGAAGAGGGGCTGTTGTCGCGCCAGGTGGTGCGGATCCAGCCGCGGGGGGACAGGGCCACCATCGGATCGCGTTGATCCCCCGCCGCATCGGCGTGGGGCTGGTGGATGGAGCTGCGCGAGCCGGTTTCGGCATTGATGGTCTGCAGCTGCACGTCCTCGCCACTGCCCGGGTTCCGCACCGCCCATGCCGCCACCAGCCGGCGGGCACCATCGGAGGCCAGCGCCGGCCCCTTGGCCCCGGACTGACCACTCAGCCGCAGGGTCCTGATCAGCTGTCCCCTGCCCGTGTCCAGTGTTGCCAGGGCGATGCCGCTGTCATCTCTGTAGAGCAGTGCCGCATCGGCCCTGCCCGCCGACACTCCGGCCAGATGCGGATCGATGGGATTGGCTCCGCTGATCACCACCCGGCTCCTGGGGCGCAAATCACCCCGGCTGAACCGTTGCACCAGCAGCGCGGTGGACTGTCCATCGCTGCGGCTGCTGGCCAACACCAGGTCCCCGCCTGAAGTCCTGGTCAGTGCGACGTCGTCCTGGCCAGGGAGTCCACCGGTGCTCTTGAGCAGGACGCCCTTCCCCCCTGGTCCCAGGCTGAAGCTGGCAAGCCGCGCCAGTGGAAGGCGACCGGACTCATCCGTCCAGGCGATGGCGATCACCCGCCGTGACAGCACCTGAATCACGGGCTCCACAAAAGCCCGCTCACCACCTTGCAGGATCGGTCTCGGCACTGACGACGGGGCACCGGCTCGGCCGCCGCCATCCAGCCAGGTGGCGTAAAGGCTGCGGCCGCGATGATCCACCCAGGCCGCGGCAGGCCTCGCCCCCGTTTTCGATAGCGACTGCCGCCTGCCCGCTAATGAACCCAGGATCTTCATGGCTTCATTAGCGGGCGGGCCGCCCGTTCTTCATCAGGTCCAGATAGTACTGGAACAATCAAGTCCGCAGCCGACGACTAACCCGACCCAGCCATCTCTTTCGACCTGAGCCGTACCCAGGGAGTGCTGGCGTGCCCTACGCCCCTCCAGGCCCTGAGGTGGGCCACCTCCGCCCCCATCACGCAGCCACCACAATGGAGGGATTGCGCGACGCAACCTGAATTGGTGAACTCACGGCCCTGGCGGGCCTGATCGTTGTGCATGAGGCCGGCCACTTCCTCGCCGCCGCCTGGCAGGGCGTCCGCGTCAGCGTCTTCTCGATCGGCTTCGGGCCCGTGCTGCTGGGCAAGGCCAGCGCCGCGGCGTGCAGTTCGCCCTCCACGTCATCCCAAAAACCGACCCCAACCTGCTCAGCAACCGGCCCCTGCCCCAGCACGCCAGACCAGCCGCACACCATGAGAAAGAAACCTTCCACCACCTGGTACGAAAACCAGCGGCGCCGCCGCCGCTCCCCCTTCTTTCGCCGCCTGGATCGCTCGTTCAAGTTCCGGGTGCTGATGGCCGCGGCCTGTTCGTTCGCGCTGCTGTCGCTGGTGAATCGCTTCGAGAACTGCCACAGCTCCCGCCTGGCGCCGGACTGCCTCACCAGCGACTACCTCGACATCATCAGCATCGGCAACGTGGAGACGTTCAGCCTGGTGGCGGCCGCCTTCGTGTACATCTTCGAGGCGGGCAAGCGCAAGGAGCGCGAGCACCACGAGATGCTCGACCTGCTGCTCGCCCAGCGTGAGGCCGGCGCCTCCAACAGCCTCGGCCGCATCCGGGCCCTGGAGGATCTCTCCGCCGCCGGGCTCTGGCAGGACGACTTCGATCTGCAGCGCGCCAACCTGGAGGGTCTGCGCATTCCCTTCAGCCGCTGGCGGGGCGCCAACTTCGCCGCCACCGTGCTGCGCGATGCCGACCTGCACGGCGTGGATCTGCAGGGCGCCGATTTCACCGATGCCGACCTCACCGGTGCCGATCTCTCCGCAGCCAACCTCAGCGGTGCCCGCTTCACCCGGGCCTGCCTGAGCCGGACCGATCTGCGCGGCGCCCAGCTCGCCGGCACCGATTTCCAGGACGCCGACCTCAGCGGCACCCTCGCCGACGGCCCCCTGGCGGCCAACGGTGCAGAGAGCAGCGGCCCCACAATGGATCCTCTAAGCGGCGCAACCTGAATGGGTGTTCTTACGGCCCTGGCGATCCTGGCGGGCCTGATCGTGGTGCATGAGGCCGGGCACTTCCTGGCCGCCACCTGGCAGGGCATCCGCGTCAGCGGCTTCTCGATCGGCTTCGGGCCGGTGCTGCTGGAGCGCCAGCGCCGGGGCGTGCAGTTCGCCCTGCGGGCCATTCCCCTGGGCGGCTTCGTGGCCTTTCCCGACGACGACGAACAGAGCGGCATCCCCAGAACCGACCCCGACCTGCTCAGCAACCGGCCCCTGCCCCAGCGCGCCCTGGTGATCGCCGCCGGCGTGCTGGCCAACCTGCTGCTCGCCTGGCTGGTGCTGGTGGCCCAGGGCGTGGTGGTGGGCATTCCCGCCGGCTTCAGCGCCACCCCCGGCGTGCTGGTGAGCGGCGTGCAGGCCGGCCAGCCGGCCGCCATGGCGGGTCTGCAGCCCGGCGACCGGATCCTGCGGGTGAACGACACGGCGATCGCCGGCGGCCAGGAGGCCGTGGCAGCGCTGGTGGAGCAGGTGAAGGCCTCCCCAGACCGGCCCCTGGCCGTGGTGGCCGAGCGCGGCCAGCGCCAGCTGCAGCTCCGGCTCACCCCCAGCGCCGTGGGCGGCAGCGGCCGCATCGGCGCCCAGCTGCAGCCCTATGGCAACGAGGCCTACCGGCCCGCCCGCGGCCCCCTCGAGCCGATCCGCCAGGCCAACAGCGACTTCAGCGCCCTGCTGCGCCGCACCGCCGGTGGGTTTGTCACCCTGATCACCCACTTCGGCGAAACCGCCGGCCAGGTGAGCGGTCCGGTGAAGATCGTGGAGATGGGCGCCAACCTGGCCGAGCAGGGGGGCAGCAGCCTGTTCCTGTTCACCGCCCTGATCTCGATCAACCTGGCGGTGCTCAACGCCCTGCCCCTGCCCCTGCTGGACGGCGGCCAGTTCGCGCTGCTGCTGGTGGAGGGGCTGCGCGGCCGGCCGCTGCCCGAGCGGTTCCAGATGGCCTTCATGCAGTCGGGCTTCGTGTTTCTGGTGGGGCTGAGCCTGGTGCTGATCGTGAAGGACACCAGCCAGCTGCCGGCGGTGCAGCAGCTGCTCGGCCGCTAGTGCCCCGCTTTCCCTCGGCCCGGCAGCGGGCTCCCCTGATCCTGGAGCGCCTGGGCGAGCTCTACCCCCACGCCACCTGCTCGCTGGATTGGCGCACGCCCTACGAGCTGCTGATCGCCACCATGCTCTCGGCCCAGTGCACCGATGAGCGGGTGAACCGGATCACCCCGGCGCTGTTCGAGCGCTTCCCCGATGCCGCCGCCGCCGCAGCTGTGGAGCCGCAGGACGTGGAGCCGTACGTGAAGTCGGCGGGCTTCTTCCGCAACAAGGCCAAAAACATCGTGGCCAGCTCGCGGCTGCTGCTGGAGCGCCATGGCGGCGAGGTGCCGCAAACCATGGAGGAGCTGCTGGAGCTGCCCGGCGTGGCCCGCAAGACCGCCTCGGTGGTGCTGGCCTGGTGCTTCGGCATCAACGCCGGCGTCACCGTGGACACCCACGTGAGCCGCCTGGCCCAGCGCCTGCGCCTCAGCCGCAAGAGCGAGCCACGCCAGATCGAGCCCGACCTGATGAAGCTGGTGCCCCAGGCCCACTGGCAGACCCTCTCGATCCGGCTGATCTTCCACGGCCGGGCCGTGTGCACCGCCCGCAAACCCGACTGCCCGGGCTGCCCGATCGCCGACCTCTGTCCCATGGGCCGGCAGGGGCCGGGGAAGGCCAGCGGGTAAGCTGATCCATTCCGTACCGATCGCACTCCAGCCCGCATGGCGAAGAAGTCGATGATTGCGCGCGACGTGAAGCGCAAAAAGATGGTGGATCGCTTCGCCGCCAAGCGCGCCGCGCTCAAGGCCGCCTTTGAAGCCGCCGCCGATCCGATGGAGCGGCTGGAGATCCACCGCAAGATCCAGGGTCTGCCGCGCAACAGCGCCCCCACCCGCGTGCGCAACCGCTGCTGGGCCACCGGCAAGCCCCGCGGCGTGTACCGCGACTTCGGCCTGTGCCGCAACCAGCTGCGCGAGCGCGCCCACAAGGGCGAGCTGCCCGGCGTGGTGAAGTCGAGCTGGTGACCGCAGTTGCGGCCGAGCTGCGCAGGGCGCCCTGGGGGCGCCCTTTTTTACTGGCTGCCGGCAACCGCCACGGGGGTGCGTCCTGCACTGCAGCGCGCCGATGGCAACAAAAACAGCAGAAATGCAGCGCCCTGTCTGCAGGTGATGCGGTCTGGATGCGAGAATAAGGCTTGACAAAAAGAGATAAAGCCCAGTGCAAGGACAAACTCAGTCGATCTCCTTCGATGGTCGGGAGATCCGGCTGACCACCGGTCGGTTCGCCCCCCAGGCCGGGGGCTCGGTGATGGTTGAGTGCGGCGATACCGCGGTGCTGGTCACCGCCACCCGCTCCGGCGGCCGCGAAGGCATCGATTTCCTGCCCCTGATCTGCGACTACGAGGAGCGGCTGTATGCCGCCGGCCGCATCCCCGGCAGCTTCATGCGCCGCGAGAGCCGCCCGCCCGAGCGCGCCACCCTGATCGCCCGGCTGATCGACCGGCCGATGCGGCCCCTGTTCCCGGGCTGGATGCGCGACGACCTGCAGATCGTGGCCACCTGCCTCTCCCTCGATGAGCGGGTGCCGCCCGATGTGCTCGCCGTGACCGGCGCCTCCCTGGCCACCCTGCTGGCCAAGATCCCCTTCCACGGGCCGATGGCCGCCGTGCGGGTGGGGCTGCTGGGTGACGACTTCATCCTCAACCCCAGCTACCGCGAGATCGAGCGCTCCGAGCTCGACCTGGTGGTGGCCGGCACCCCCGAGGGCGTGATCATGGTGGAAGCGGGCGCCAACCAGCTGCCCGAGCAGGACGTGATCGAGGCCATCGACTTCGGCTACGAAGCGGTGTGCGATCTGATCAAGGCCCAGCAGACCCTGCTCAAGGAGCTGGGCATCGAGCAGGTGATCCCCGAGCCCCAGGCCCTGGACGCCACCCTGCCCGCCTTCCTGGAGAAGCAGTGCGCCAAGCCGATCGGCGAGGTGCTCAAGCAGTTCCAGCTCAGCAAGGCCGAGCGCGACGCCCAGCTCGATGCCATCAAGGCCGGGGTGGCCGAGACGATCGCCGGCCTCAAGGATGACGACGCCGTGAAGCAGGCCGTGGCCAGCAGCGGCAAGGCCCTGGGCAACAGCTACAAGGCGCTCACCAAGAAGCTGATGCGCGAGCAGATTGTCAAGGACGGCAAGCGCGTCGACGGCCGCAATCTCGACGAGGTGCGCCCGATCAGTGCCGCCGCCGGCGTGCTGCCCAAGCGCGTGCATGGCTCGGCCCTGTTCCAGCGCGGCCTCACCCAGGTGCTCTCCTGCGCCACCCTCGGCACCCCCTCCGATGCCCAGGAGATGGACGACCTCAACCCGTCCACCGAGAAGACCTACCTGCACCACTACAACTTCCCGCCCTACTCCACCGGCGAGACCAAGCCGATGCGCAGCCCCGGCCGGCGCGAGATCGGCCACGGCGCCCTGGCCGAGCGGGCCCTGGTGCCCGTGCTCCCCGCCAAGGAGTCCTTCCCCTACGTGCTGCGGGTGGTGTCGGAGTGCCTCAGCTCCAACGGCTCCACCTCGATGGGCTCGGTGTGCGGCAGCACCCTGGCGCTGATGGATGCCGGCGTGCCCCTCAAGGCGCCGGTGAGCGGCGCCGCCATGGGCCTGATCAAGGAGGGCGAGGAGGTGCGCATCCTCACCGACATCCAGGGCATCGAGGACTTCCTCGGCGACATGGACTTCAAGGTGGCCGGCACCGAGAAGGGCATCACCGCCCTGCAGATGGACATGAAGATCACCGGCCTGGCCGTGAAAACCGTGGCCGAGGCCGTGAACCAGGCCCGCCCCGCCCGTCTGCACATCCTCGAGAAGATGCTCGAGGCGATCGACAAGCCCCGCGACGGCCTCAGCCCCCACGCCCCGCGCCTGCTCAGCTTCCGCATCGATCCTGAGCTGATCGGCACCGTGATCGGCCCCGGTGGCCGCACGATCAAGGGCATCACCGAGCGCACCAACACCAAGATCGACATCGAGGATGGCGGCCTGGTGACCATCGCCAGCCACGACGGCGCCGCCGCCGAGGAGGCCCAGAAGATCATCGAGGGCCTCACCCGCCGCGTGTCGGAGGGCGAGGTGTTCACCGGTGGCGTCACCCGGGTGATCCCGATCGGTGCCTTCGTGGAGATCCTGCCCGGCAAGGAGGGCATGATCCACATCTCCCAGCTCTCCGAATCCCGCGTCGAGAAGGTGGAGGACGTGGTGAACGTGGGCGATCAGGTCACGGTGCGGGTGCGCGAGATCGACAACCGCGGCCGCATCAACCTCACCCTGCGCGGTGTGCCCCAGGGCGAACCGCCGGCGGCCTGAGCCCGAAGGGGCCTAGACGGGAAAACCCGGGTCGATCGCGGCCATCGCCGCGGCGGCCCGCTCGCACAGCTGCAGGTGGGCCGGGCCATGGCTGGCGATCAGGCAGCCGGCCTGGCGCACGTCGCCGGTGTTGTAGCTGAGCGCCCGGCCATCGGCGTGGCTGAAGGCGCCGCCGGCGGCGCGCAGCACTGCGTCGGGGGCGGCCATGTCCCAGTCTTTCGGGGCACTCTTGCCCGACAGGGAGATGTAGAGGTCGGTTTCGCCGCGCAGGATCGTGGCCACCTTGCCGCCCACGCTGCCGATCGCCTTGGTGTCGCCCAGTTCCAGCGCCGCCAGCAGCTGCTCCAGGCGGGCGTCGCGGTGGTTGCGGCTGGCCACCAGCACCAGCTCACCCAGCTGCCGCCGGCCGCTGAAAGCCACCGGCGTGCGCTGCCCGGCCCGGTCCTCGCACCAGGCCTGACCCGGCGCGCCGGCCAGCTCCTCGGTCACCCCCAGCCAGAGCTGCTCCATCTCCGGCAGCAGCACCACCCCCAGCACCGGCACGCCGCGATGGGCCAGGGCCAGGTGCACGGCGTATTCGCCGGTGCCCTGCAGAAAGTCCTTGGTGCCATCGAGGGGATCGAGGATCCACAGCCACTCGGCGGCCAGGGGCTCGCCGGCGGTGAGCTGGTCCTTGGCGGTCTCCTCGCTGAGCAGGGTCCAGGCGGCGTCGGGGAAGGCCCCGTTCAGGCCATCCAGCAACCATTGGTTCACGGCCAGATCGGCGGCGCTCACCGGGCCCTCGCCGCCGTTGTCCACGCTCAACGCCGGCGGAAAGCCATAGGGGGGCTGCTCGCCGCGGCCGTAGGCCCGCAGGATGTCGGCCGCGCCCCAGCTCAGGCGGCGCAGCTCCGCCAGCAGGCCATCGAGGCTGATGCCGGAGGGCAGTACCAGGGGGGCGGCGGGCATCGCGGCGGGAGTGGCGGCCATCGGCAACAGACTGGGACCTGCATTGTGCAGGACCCCGGTGCCCCAGTCCCCCGAGCCGGCCGCCGGCGTGCTCTATCTGGTGGGCACGCCGATCGGCAACCTGGGCGACCTCTCGCCCCGGGCGCGGCAGGTGCTGGCCGGCGTGCAGCGCATCGCCTGCGAGGACACCCGCCGCAGCGGCCTGCTGCTGCACCAGCTCGGCCTGCGCTCAGCCGAAGGCGGCGCCCGGCTGGTGAGCTTCCACCAGCACAACCAGGTGAGCCGCATCCCCGAACTGCTGGCCGCCCTGGCGGCCGGTGAGGCCGTGGCGGTGATCAGCGACGCCGGCCTGCCCGGCATCTCCGACCCCGGCGAGGAGCTGGTGGCCGCCGCCCGCAGCGCCGGCCATGACGTGATCTGCGTGCCCGGCCCCAGTGCCGTCACCACCGCGCTGGTGAGCAGCGGCCTGCCCTGCGGACGCTTCTGCTTCGAGGGTTTCCTGCCCGCCAGAGCCGGCCAGCGGCGGGCCCGCCTGCAGGAGCTCGCCGGCGAGCGGCGCACCGTGGTGCTCTACGAGGCCCCGCACAGGCTGCTGGCCCTGCTCGCCGACCTGCTGGAGCTGCTGGGCGACCGGCCGCTGCGGGTGGCCCGCGAACTCACCAAGCGCCACGAGGAACAGGTGGGGCCCAGCGTCAGCGCCGCCCTCGACCATTTCCGCCGCCGGCCGCCCCAGGGGGAGTGCACCCTGGTGCTGGGCGGCGCTCCCGAGCCGGAGCCGACCAGCTGGGATGGGGCCAGCCTGCGGGCCGAGCTGCAGGAGCTGGTGGCGGCTGGCCTGGGCAGCAAGGAGGCAACCCGCCAGCTGGCCGAGCGCAGCGGCCACAGCGCCCGCGAGCTCTACGCCCTGTTGCACCAGGCCGAGTGAGCCGACCCGCGCCAACGTTCCCCCGGCACGGCAAACTCTGCCCAACCGGCCACAGTGCCGCCGCCCCTGACACCTCCCCCGCCACTTGCCATGCTGCTGCGACTGCGACTGCTGCTGGCCAGCCTCGGCGGCGGCCTGCTGCTGCTGCTGATCCTCTGCCTCGGTGCCCAGAACCTCGAGCAACGTCCACGCCTGTGGCTGGGCTTCACCGGCACGGCGCCCCTTCCGGCCGGATTCCTGGTGGGCCTGGCCCTGGTGGTGGGTGTGATCAGCGGTGGCTGCAGCGCCGCCCTGCTGGGGCCCCGCCCCGATCAGCTGCCCGGCAGGGAGTAGAGGCTGCCCTCGATCACCACCCGGCTGATGCCCTGGGCCAACAGGTAAGGGGCCGTGCGCTGCAGCAGGCTCAGGTCGGGCAGGGGGATCACCCGCTGGCTGCGGCCGCACTGGCGCTTGGCCTGGCGCGGATTCACGTACACCTGCAGCGCCTGGCGCATCGACTCCTCCTCCGGCAGGGGGCCCAGATCAGCACAGGCGCTGAGGGCCACAGGCTGCAGCTCCACGGTCTTGTCCACCAGCAGATAGGCCGCCGCCGGCAGCTTGGCCTCACTCAGGCAGCGGCACTGCACGGGCTCCTGGCCGGCCTCTGCCACTGGCCCTGCCGTGCTGGCCAGGTCGTCGCTGCCGTTCTCCTCGAGCTCATCGCCGTCCTGGTCGGGTTCCGGCTCCCCCTCCTCACCGGCGAAGTCGTCGGCATCATCAATCGCCAGCACTCCCGGCCCGTCGACGCCGGTATCACGCACACCCTCTGGATCCACCTCTGGATCCACCTCTGGATCCACTTCCGCAGCAGCAGCATCAGCCACCGCAGCCGCAGCATCAGCCACCGCAGCGGGGAGCTCCTCCACCTGGATGGTCGGGTGGACTGCCCCAGCCGGCGCCGCCTCTCTGCGCCCGCGCTGTTGCTTGAGGGCGGCCACCTCTGCCGGGGACAGGGCCGCCTTCACCACACGGCTCACGGTGGCGGGGCTGCAGCCGAAGGCGTTCGCCAAAGCTGAGGCTGCGGCCCCCTGACGGTAAGCCGCCACAATCTCTTCCTTCTGGGCGTCGCTCAGCCGGGAGGCCGCCATTCAGCTCTGCAGTCAGACCAGCGCCCAACCTTAGGCGCCCCCTGGCCCTGGCGCCGCACTGCCAAAATGCCCAAGGTGCTCCCTTAGCTCAGCTGGATAGAGCAGCCGCCTTCTAAGCGGCCGGTCGCTGGTTCGAATCCAGCAGGGGGCGTTTCAGGAAACAAAGGGGTGAGGCACCTCCGCGGGGCCGTCCGCTGCGGGGGCTGGAACCTGGGTGCGCAGCACAACCGCAACACCTCCGAGGGAGGAGCAGAGAACATGCATCACGACCATGCATCCTGCAGGCTTGAGCGAGCGGATACAGATCCTTTCTGCAGCATGAATAGTCTCAGCTTGCGGGGCCATTTCGCCATGCTTAATAAGCCTGAGCTTGCTGCCGATGAGTGTTCAGCACTTTGCTGTTGTTCTGGCGGTATCGACGTCGCCCATCAGCACTAACAGTTTAAGTAATGCCAGCTGTCTATCAAGCGACCCGCTTGAGCAGGCCAGCCATTCAACGCGCAATCAAGTGATCTTGTTTAACGGTATATCGAGTTCGGAGGCAAGCGCAAAGAGCTGGACATGCAGCCCAGGCAAGCCTCCAAGTGTCAAAAACCCGATTCACTCCCAGGCCCCTGCTTCTGGACTGGGTCCAGCGGCTGCTGTGGGCCTGGCTGGAATGCTGCTCCAGAACCGTCGCCTGCGTCGTGTGCTGTTGATGCAACTGGGCTGGCGGCAGCAGCGCATTCAACACGTCTGGCGCCCACCCGGAATCAGGTGATGGAAACAACCGCGAAATCCTCCAGATTGATCCACAGCCAAGTGATACCAAGTGCAGCCACCGATCCCCGTCTCGCCATGTTGCTATGGGTCTGTGGAAAAACACTGATCCTGGTGTTTGTGATCATCCTGATGACCACAATGCTGCCATTGCGCCAGCCCTCGGTTGAATGGGGAACCCAGCTCTCCAGCCGAATCATCGATGCAGCGTTTCTGCCGTTGATCGGCGTGGCACTGCTAAGGGTGGGCTCCCTGCTGCAGCCATGGCCCGATGCCAGCGCCGATCCCGCCATCGCGATGCGTCACGCACGACGCCGCCACTCCGCACTGCAGTTCACGCGCCGAGGGGCGCTGAGCCTCTCCCTGCTTGCGGTCTGGCATGTGCCCCTGTTCCTGGGCAGTGTCACCCTGATCGATCAGCGCAACGCGGCGGAAACCTTGGCCCTCAGCCATCGCCTGCAGAGCGATGAGCTGACCATCCGGCAAACTTCGGCCGCCGAGATTCAACGCCGCTGGCAAGAGCTCAGCCACAGCGAGGACGGGCAGCTCCCCACCGACATCCGCCCAGGCATCAGCAACCCTGAAGAACAGCGCGAGGCATTGATCAGCCAGATCCAAACCCAGCAGCTGGAGAGCAGCAGGAATGCCAGCCGCCGGGGCAGCGAAGCTCGCTCCACCCTGTTGCACAACGCCCTGCGCAACCTGATCCTCTGCCTCACCTACGTGGCCGGCTTCCTTGCCCTTGGCCGCCGCCGCATGGGCTGAGGGGCTGAGGGGCTGAGGAACTGACCGCGGACTCAGGTCCCCCAGAGCCTCTGCAGCGCCTGGATATCGGTAGGGGTGAACCTGGTGTTGCCGAGCCAGTTGTACGACATCACGGTGTCTTTGGTGTTGTAGCGCGGATTTGCGCCCGAGCCGTAGGGATGGTCCAGGCCAACGACATGGCCGATTTCATGCCTGATCACATGCTTTTCAAACCTGGTGAGATCCCAGCCCTTCTGATCCTTCCAATACACATCAAACCAGCCTTGGCGCCTGTAAGCCAAACCTCCGCTGCCTCGTAGCTTGGCAGCAGTGTGCATTCGAATGTCCGCATCAGATAGGGACGACACCTCCTGGAAGACCAGCCCGGTGAGGCGATCCAGCACCTGAAAGGTCCTGCGAATGAACGCCTGTTCATCCCGCGACATCGGCAGATTGCCACGGCCGCGGCCCCGATCATTGATGGCGTATTCCACGATGCCATCGCGGCCGGAGAATCGCCACAGACTTTTCGCCCAGTCCCGACTGGTGATTCCAGCGGGATCCAAGGCCTTCCCGGATCCGCGGCGCGCGGACCTCGCCGGCGCACCACCCCCAGACCGCCCCTCCAGACCAGACCCCCAGGCACCCATCAGCCGCAGCCTGCATGTACCTCCACAGCATGCATCAGCCAGCCCCTCAATGTGGCGAAAGAACGCGAGGATGTTGTGGATGTCACATCCGGATGTTCGCCACATCTCCACAGGCAGGAATAACACCACACGCACAGCGAAAAGCCCCGTCCCTTGCCGCAGAGGGCTTGCAGAATGCGGATTCACCACGCCGCAGGTTGAAGACCGCTGGACAGCACCCATCAGCTTCAGCTCAGGGAAGGACAGACCTATCTGTTGGGCCAATCGTCCGAGCAACGCCGCTGCGTCCAGATCACCTGTGAACAAGGTGTGGTCAGGCTGGCCGTGGGCTTCGATGCAAACGTCCCAGACGTCACCCTGGCCTTCTGCGGCGACCCGGAGGGGCAGTGGTTGCGTCTTCCCCAGGGGGTGACGGTGGCCTGCTGTTCAGCGAGGGGCTGATCGAGCAGAAATCGCTGCCGCGTCTCGGCTGATCAGGCGAAGCCAGGTGATCAGGCACAGGCGAGCAGCCTGCCGCCCTGGCTTGGCCTGGTGGGCAGCACGGAGCACAGCGTTGCAAATGCCTCTCAATTGCCCATCAGAGGTGCGAATCACACCGGCAGCGCAAGTCACAAAGGCCACCAATTCGCGTAACATTTGTCACAACGAATCCCCGAGATCCGGCATGACTGCCTCCTCCGAGCTCAGCACCCCCAGCATCACTGCTGTGGCCACCGGTCCCGCCGGCCGTGCCCTCGCCCAGCCCATGGAGGCGGCCCTGGTGGAGGCCCTGCAGAACCATCTCTCCATGGAGCGCCAGGCCAGCGCCGCCTACTTCGCCATGGCCATCTGGTTCGCCGAGCGGGAACTGCGGGGCTTCTCCCACTTCTTCAAACACGAGGCCCACAGCGAGCAGGAGCACGCCGCCAGGTTCGCCGATTACCTGATTGCCCGCGGCCAGACCGTGCAGCTGCAGGATCTCGCCGCGCCCCGCCAGGACTGGAGCACGCCGGAGCAGATCTTCGCTGCCTCCTTCCAGCTGGAAGCGGACGTGACCGCCTCGCTGCAGCAGATCTACGCCATGGCCGAGCGGGCCTCCGACCTGCGCACCACCGTGTTCCTGGATCCGATCGTCGACGCCCAGGTGGCGGCGGAAAACGAGTTCGCCCACCTGCTCGGCCGGGTGCGCTTCTGCCAGGGCCAGCCGGCCGCGCTGCTGATTGTGGACGGCGAGCTCAGCGACGACAAACACAGCCCCGCCAAGCTGGCCTGAATCCGGGCCTGCCCCCGCCCTGCTGGTCAGCCGGGCAGGGGGCGACTGGCGATTTCCACCAGAAAGGCCATCCCGAGCCGATCGCTCACCCCGCGGCGCTGCCAGGCACGGGCCGCGGCCAGGAGCTCGCGGCGGCGCCCCTGTAGCTGGGCCAGGTCGCGCTGCAGGCGGATCAGCAGGCCACCGTGCTGACAGCGGGCCATCGCCTGGATCACCACCCTGCTGCGCTGGCGAATGGCATCCACCTCCCGGCAGAGACTGCCGACCACGCTGTCGGAGATGCAAACCGTTGCAGAACTGGGAAGCGTGGCGGGCATGCCGATGGTCAGTTGTTGAGAACCTCTCGCAACCTAGACAGCCAGGGCGGCTTTTTGCAAGCGATTCTCAATGGCATTTGGTGAAGGGCTGTTGGTGAAGGGCGGCTGGAGAATGGCGGCTGGAGCCCCTGCCTGGACACGGTTCAGCCTGAACCCAGGCCCGGCATCGGTGACCAGGCAGCGCGGGCCAACAGCGCAAAAACCCCTAACCTCCGGAGTCAGCAATCCTGGCCCGGGCCCGTGGTCCTCAGTGCCGACGACAGACGAGCGGCCGGCGCCAGTCCCGACCAGGGCTCTGCCCCAGCCACCCCAGCTGATCCCCTGCACTGGGCCCGCCGGTTCGCCGAGCTGTGCGGCCTCGACCTGTTCCTGGTTGATCCCGACTCCGGCCGTTTTCTGGACTGCAACGCCTCGGCCCTCCAGACCCTGGGCTACAGCCACGAAGAGCTGCTGGCCATGGGCCCGGCCCAGCTGCAGGCCGACGATCACCACGACCGCGTCTGGGTGACCCAGCGGCTGCGCCAGCTGCTCAGGGAAGGCCGCGGCAGCTTTCCCACCCGCCACCGCTGCCGCGACGGCACGGTGGTGGACGTGCGGGTGAACCTCACCACCGTGAGCCACAACGGCCAACCGGTGGTGGTGGCTCTGGTGCAGCACGCCAGCGACAACCCGCTGGGCCAGCCGCAACAGCAGCAGCAATTGCTCCTGTTCCAGGAGACGGAGGCACTCCATGGCGCCGCCGGCTGGCACCACCAGCTGCACTCAGGGGCCATGGACTGGACGCCCCAGATCGAGCGGATCGCTGGCTGCACCCCCAACGACTTTGCCAGCTACCTGCAGCTGGTGCACCCCGACGACCGCAGGCAGCTGCAGCGCACGTACCTCCAGGCCGTGGATCGGGGCGACCAGCTCAACCTGCCCCACCGGCTGCTGCTCAACGGCGGCGAGGTGCGCCATGTGCTCCTGAGCGGGTTGCCGCGCTGCGACGCCACGGGCACCCCGGACAGCGTGGTGGGCACGCTCTGCGACACCACCAGCCACCTCAGCCGGATTCAGGACGCCGAGCGCAGCCGACTCCAGGATCCCCTCACCGAGCTGCCCAACAAAGTGGCCACCCTGGAGTGGCTGGGCCGGCAACTCTGCGGCCGGCCCTACAACGCCAACCTCTCGGTGCTGAGCCTGGACATCGACGGCTTCCAGGAAATCAACGACACCTTCGGCCACGCCACAGGCGACCAGCTGCTGTGCTGTTTCGCCAACCTGCTGCGCCGCGACCTCCCTGGCCATGCCTGGCTGGCCCGGCTGGGCAGCGATGAATTCTGCGTGGTGTTCCACCAGGGTGTGAACTCCTTCGGCGAGGCGATCCAGCGGGCCCGCGACCTGCAGCTGCGGCTGCACAACATGGAGTCGCTCTCGCCGGAGCTGCCCCTGCGACCCACCGTGAGCATGGGGCTGAGCTGCTTTCCCGAACACAGCGATACCCCCCTCACGCTGCTGCAGTGCGCCAACACCGCCCTGATGGAGGCCAAGCGCCAGGGCCGCAGCCAACTGCGGTCCTACTCCACCACCCTCAGCCGCCAGATCCGCGAACGGCTGGAGATGGATGGGGCGCTGCACAAGGCCATGGCCCGCGAGCAGCTGCGCATCCTGGTGCAACCCCAGAGCGACCGCAACGGCCAGCTCTGCGGCGGTGAAGTGCTGCTGCGCTGGCGCGACCACCACGGCAAGCAGGTGTCGCCGGCGTTCTTCATCCCCCTGGCCGAGCAGAGCGGCCTGATCTTTCCGCTCTCCAACTGGGTGCTCCAAGCCACCCTGGGGCAGATCCGCCGGTGGCAACAGCAGCAACTGGCCGTGCCCCGGCTGGGCATCAACATCTCCACCCGCCTGCTCGAATCCTTCGATCGCAACCTGCCCGACCAACTGCACCAGGCCCTGGCCGAGCACCAACTCAGTGCCGCTGCCGTGGAACTGGAAATCACCGAAACGGCCCTGCTTCGCAACCCCGTGGCCGCCGCGGAAACCGTGCGCCACCTGGCCAACGACGGCTTTCAGATCGCCATCGACGACTTCGGCACGGGCTACTCCTCCCTCGATCTGCTGCGCAGCCTGCCGGTGCACAAGCTGAAGATCGACAGCACCTTCATCCGCAACCTCGATCAGTCAGCGGAGGACCGGGCGATCGTGGCCTCCACGATCACCCTGGCCCATGGCCTGGGCATGGTGTGCATCGCCGAGGGGGTGGAAACCGAGAGCCAGCGAGCCATCCTGCTCGATCTGGGCTGCGACCAGTTCCAGGGCTTCCTCTGCGGCCGCCCCGCCACCATCAGCCAGTTCGGTCGGCTGCTGGCCGGTGAGCCGCTCCCCTGCGCGTCCAGCCTGGCAGCGCCGGCTGAAGCGTCCGGCGGGCCAGCCAGCGAACCGGTCAGCGCCATCGGCCTGCGGGTGACCAGTTTTGATGAGCTGGCCGCCCTGCGGGGAGTGTTTGACGCCTCGCTCGACGCCTATCTGCTCACCCAGCCGATCTACGGCTCCACGGGCGAGATCATCGACTTCACCCTGCTCGAGGCCAACAACGCAGCCTGCAGAGCGATCCTGCAATCGCGGGAGGCGGTGGTGGGCCAGACCCTCTGCACGCTGTTTCCCAGTGTGGGGGCCAACGGTCTGCTGGAGCATTACGCCACCAGCCTGCGGCGCGCAGCACCGCTGGAGCTCGACGATTTCGCCTACCGCAACCAGGAACTGGCGGGCGAGACCCGCTACTACGACATCCGCGCCTACCCCAGCCAGCACCTGCTGGCGATCACCTGGCGCGATGTCACCCTGCGCAGCCAGCGCACCCGCTCCCTGGCGGCATCGGCCGACCTGCTCAACCTGCTGGAGCGCAACGGGCCGGACACCCTGGTGATGCTGGATGGCCTGCAGCGGGTCCGCTGGGTGTCCGCCAACCTGGAGAGCCTCACCGGCTGGAGCGGCGACCAGTGGCTGGGCCGCCCCTTCAGCGACCTCTTCTCCACCGCCAGCGGGGTGCCCGAACCGCTCCAGCTCGACCAATGGCTGGCCCATCCCGGGGAGGCTGGACAGCGCCGCCTGCGCCTCACCAATCCCCTCGGGGGCTGGAGCTGGGTCACGGTGAGCGCCCGGCGGCTCCAGCCCGACGCCGGGCAAACCGGCTACGTGCTCACCCTGCACGCCAGCGCGGAGCGCCCGCGGCTGGGCTGGACGCTGAACGGCGGTGACCCGGTTGGCGGCGGCTGAGGGCCTGCGGCGACTGAGACGGCGCCTGTGGCGGCTGGTGGGTGAACTCCCCGATGGCGAGCTGCCCCGCACCGGCTTCAACCGCTTCTTCGCCTTTCTGATCGTGTTCTCGGTGGTGTTCGCGGTGGTGGCCACCGAGGGCAGCCCCAACCCCGCGCTGCTCAGCCAGTTGCGCCGGATCGACCTGAGCATCAGCCTGGTGTTCCTGGCGGAATACCTGCTGCGACTGTGGGTGAGTCCGCTCAGCCAGCGCTATGGCCGCGGCTGGCGGGCCTACGGGCGCTACCTGCGCAGCCCCTTCGCCCTGGTGGATCTGGTGGCCCTGCTGCCCCTGTTCGTGGACGTGCTCGGCTCGGAGCTCCACCTGGTGCGCCTGTTCCGCCTGTTGCGGGTGCTGCGCCTGAGCCGCTCCCGCCGCTTCCGCGAGGCGGTGTTCCGCTTCGGCTACGCCCTGCGGGCCAAGCGCAGCGAGCTGGAGGTGGCCCTGGTGTTCACCGGCTCGGTGATCCTGGTGAGCGCCACCGGCCTCTACCTCAGCGAGGGCAACGTGCAGCCCGAGCACTTCGGCTCGATTCCGCGGGCCCTGTGGTGGGCGGTGTGCACCGTCACCACCGTGGGCTACGGCGATGTGGTGCCGATCACCGTGGTGGGTCGCGTGCTGGGCGGTCTCACCGCCCTGGCGGGCATCGGCTCGATCGCCATCCCCACCGGCATCCTGGTGGTGGGCTTCGGCGAGGCGGCCGAGGCCCTGAAGCGGCGCAGGCCCGGCAACCACGCCAAGCGGAGGCGCTCCCGCCGCGCCCGGCGCAGCGGACAGACCTGAGCACTGCCAGTTCTCAGGCGGGCAGCTCGAGCGCCTGGGCATCAGGCTGATCGGGTTCCTCGGGGATCACGATCCGCAGCAGCACCGGCGCCAGGAAGGTGGTGCCGATCACCTCCAGCAGGATGGCGGCTTCCAGGGCCGGCGTGAGGATGCCGGCCTGGGTTCCCAGCCCCACGAAGATCACCAGGAAGCGGCCCACTCCAATCAGTGTTTCCGCCACCTCGAGCTGGTGGGAGCTCACCTCCAGGAGCACTGGAGCTGGAAAAAAACCATGGCACGTCGTTGCGTTGTGGCCGGGATATCGGCACTGGGATCGCCTGGCTGGGGCGGCGGCGGCCGACCCAGTTCCCAGGCAACCGGCCTATGGTTCCGCGCCAACCCTTGCCTGTCGCGATGACCACCTCCACGGCACCGCCCCGGCCCCCGGGCCTGCGGGTGCTGAACCACATCAGCACCACCAACATCAAGGGAGATCTGTTCGGCGGGGTCACGGCGGCGATCGTGGCCCTGCCGCTGGCCCTGGCCTTTGGTGTGGCCTCCGGCGCCGGCGCCGCCGCCGGCCTCTGGGGCGCCGTGCTCGTGGGTCTGTTCGCCGCCCTGTTCGGCGGCACCCCCACCCTGATCTCGGAGCCCACCGGCCCGATGACGGTGGTGATGACCGCGGTGATCGCCAGCCTCACGGCGCGCAATCCGGAAACCGGGATGGCCATGGCCTTCACCGTGGTGATGCTGGCCGGCGTGTTCCAGATGGTGTTCGGCCTGTTGAAGCTGGGCCGCTACGTCACCCAGATGCCCTACACGGTGATCTCGGGCTTCATGAGCGGGATCGGCTTCATTCTGATCATCCTCCAGCTCGGCCCCTTCCTCGGCCAGGCGATCCCCAAGGGCGGGGTGATGGGCACCCTCACGACCCTGCCCCAGCTGCTGCAGAACGCCCGGCCCACGGAGGTGCTGCTGGCGGTGATCACCCTGGCGATCCTCTGGCTCACCCCCTCCAGGGTGAAGAAGGTGGCGCCGCCCCAGCTGATCGCCCTGGTGATCGGCACCCTGCTCTCGCTCACCCTGCTCACGGGCGGTGACGCCGCCGGGGCCGGTAGCGAGGGCATCCGCCGGATCGGCGAGATCGCCTCAGGCTTCCCCAAGCTGCAAGTGCCCACGTTTGCTCTAGGCGAACTGCGCCTGATGTTCCTCGATGCCGCCGTACTGGGGATGCTCGGCTGCATCGATGCCCTGCTCACGGCCGTGATCGCCGACAGCGTCACCCGCACCGAGCACAACTCCAACAAGGAACTGATCGGCCAGGGCCTGGGCAACCTGGTGTCCGGCCTGTTCGGCGGCATCGCCGGCGCCGGCGCCACCATGGGCACGGTGGTGAACATCCAGGCGGGCGGGCGCAGTGCCCTCTCCGGCATCACCAGGGCCCTGATCCTGATGGTGGTGATCCTGGCCGGCGGGCGGTTGGCCGCCCAGATTCCCCAGGCGGTGCTGGCGGGCATCGCCCTCAAGGTGGGTGTGGACATCGTGGACTGGGGCTTCATCAAGCGCGCCCACCGGATTTCCCTCAGCGGCGCGGTGATCATGTATCTGGTGATCGCCCTCACTGTGTTGGTGGATCTGATCGTGGCCGTGGGTGTGGGCGTGTTCATCGCCAACATCCTCACGATCGACAAGATGAGCGCCCTGCAGAGCAAGTCGGTGAAATCGGTGAGCACCGGCGACGGCGACCTGCTGATTCCCGAGGAGGAGAAGGCGCTGCTCGATCAGGGCAGGGGCCAGGTGCTGCTGTTCCAGCTCAACGGCGCCATGATCTTCGGCGTAGCCAAGGCGATCGCCCGGGAACACAACGCCATCCGCGATTGCAAAGCCGTGATCTTTGACCTCAGCGAGGTGTCCCACCTCGGCGTGACCGCCGCACTGGCCGTGGAGAATGCGGTGGAGGAGGCGATTGAGAAGGGCCGCCAGGTGTTTGTGGTGGGGGCCGCCGACACCACCCAGCGGCGACTGGAAAAACTCGGCCTGTTCAAGAAGTTGCCGGCTGAACGCACCAGCATCAGCCGCCATGACGCCCTGCAGCAGGCCGTGGCCAGCCTGGCCTGATCAGGGCCGATGCGGCTTCATTGGCCCGGCCCGTCCGGGCCTTTTTGAGGTTGGCCAGCCAAACCATTCATTCAGATACTCAAGCAGATACTCAAGTGGTAATCAGCAGGGCGTTCCGCACGAATCAGCGGCCCTATAAGGCCCAAATTTGCATCATCCAGGCAGCCTGGACTGGCCGACTGCGCGATCGATCAGTGCAACTGATCGTGCCGATTGCCGCTACTGGTTGATATCTGGCGCCCGGCCCACCCAGCGGCCAGGAGCAGTCATTAACGTTTGCCGACCCACCCTCAGACATCCCTCCGATGCCTGCGCCACAGAAGCGCCCCCCGGGCGGCTGCGACGCACTCAGTCAGCACCTGCGCGCCATGGGCCGCATCCCGCTGCTCACCGCTGAAGACGAAATCAGCCTGGCCCGGCTCGTGCAGGCCGGCCGCCAGGCCCGTGACGTGGCCGAAGAAATGAAACTCCGTGCCGGCGGCGTGGAACCGAGCCTGCAGGCCTGGTCCCTCGAGGCCGGCCTGAGCGTGGGCCAGCTCCGGCGGCGCCTGCGCCTGGCCAACCAGGCCCGCAGCCGCATGGTGCTCGCCAACCTGCGCCTGGTGGTGAGCCTGGCCAAGCGCTATCAGCATCGGCCGATCGAGCTGGAGGACCTGATCCAGGAGGGCACGATCGGACTGATCCGGGCGGTGGAGCGCTTCGACCCCAGCCGGGGCTACCGCTTCTCCACCTATGCCGCCTGGTGGATCCGCGACGGCATCGGCAGCGCCCTGGTGGCCAGGGGGCGCACCATCCGCCTACCCGCCACGATGCTGGACCAGCTCCAGCGGTTGCGCCGGGCCCAGCAGACTCTCAGCCACCAGCTGGGACGGGACCCGAACCTGGACGAGCTGGCCGCCGCTACCGGCCTCAAGCCCCTGGATATCCGCGAGGCGCTGTTCCGGGCCCAGGAGCCCCTCAGCCTCGACGGCCATCACCCCCACGATCAGGAGCTCCGTCTGCTCGACAGCCTGGCCTGCCAGCTCAGTCGCCCCCAGGAGCAGGTGACCTCCACCCTGATGCGGCAGGACATCCAGCGCCTGCTGGGGCAGTTGCCACAGCAGGAGGCCGAGCTGCTGCGCCTGCGCTATGGCATCGGCGAGGCGGAGCCCCTCAGCCTGAGTGCCGCAGCCCGGCAGATGGGCATCACCCGGGATACGGCCCGCGGATTGGAACGCCGGGCGACGGCCTCGATCCGCAGACTTTCGGGTGAATACCTCGATTATCTGGAGGCCTGAACGGGTCAATCGCGGCTTCCAACCAGCCCTGAAACCAGGGCACGAACAGAGGACCAGCGGCCAACCAAGGCCGCTTTTTTAATCAGACCACAGCTGATGTTGATCCAGAACATCAGCTTGTGCTCCCGAATCATTGGCCTGTTGCCCAGAACCATCACAGGCGCATGCCCAGTCCCTACTCTTCAACCCATGAGCTGGCACCCCCACCTCTGGCACCCCACCACCCAGGTGGCCAGCAGCCCGGAGCCGCTGCGGGTGCGGGCCGCCCGCGGCAGTGAGCTGGAGCTCGAGGATGGGCGCCGGCTGATCGATGCGATCAGCAGCTGGTGGGTGACCCTGCACGGCCACGGTGAGCCGGCGATCGTGGCGGCGATCTCCCGCCAGGCCCAGCAGCTCGAGCAGGTGATCTTCGCCAACTTCAGCCACGCCCCGGCCGAGCAGCTGGCCACCCGGCTCAGCGCCCTCAGCGGGCTGGAGCGGCTGTTCTTCTCCGACAACGGCTCCACCGCGGTGGAGGTGGCCCTCAAGATCGCCTGGCAGTGGTGGCGCAATCAGGAGGGCGGCGGATCCGGCAGTGGGCGCGAGGCAGCGGCGCGCCGCCAGCTGATCGCCTTTGAGGGGGCCTACCACGGCGACACCTTCGGCGCGATGGCCCTGGGGGAGCGCTCCCTGTTCACCGAGCCCTACGAGCCCCTGCTGTTCGACGTGGCCCGGGTGGCCTGGCCCCACAGCCACTGGGGCGAGGAGCAGGCGTTGCTGGACGTGCGGGAGCAGGCGGCCCTCAGCCAGCTGGAGCAGGCCCTGCACACCCCCACCGCCGCCGTGATCCTCGAGCCTCTGATCCAGGGGGCCAGTGGCATGCGGGTGGTGCGGCCGGCCTTCCTGCGGGCCGTGGCCGAGCGGGTGCGGGCCGCCGGGGCGCTGCTGATCGCCGATGAGGTGTTCACCGGCTTCGGGCGAACGGGCGACCTGTTCGCCTGCCGCCGCGCCGGTATCCAACCCGACCTGATGGCCCTCTCCAAAGGGCTCACCGGAGGCTTCCTGCCGATGGGGGCCACGATGGCCAGCGAGCGGCTCTATCAGGGCTTCATCAGCGACCAGCCGCGGGCCACCTTCTTCCACGGCCACAGCTTCACCGCCAATCCCCTGGGTTGTGCCGCCGCCCTGGCCTCTCTGGATCTGCTGCAGGCCAGTCCCGAGCGCTTCCAGCAGTTCGAGGTGCGCCACATCCCGTTGCTGGAGTCGCTCGCGAAGCATCCGCAGGTGCGGCGCCCCCGCTGCGTCGGCACCATGGCCGCCTTCGACGTGGAGGCCGGCGAGGCCAGCTACCTCAACCCCGTGGGCAAACAGATCCAGCGCCACTGCCTGGAACAGGGGGTGTACCTGCGGCCCTTGGGCAACGTGGTGTACCTACTGCCGCCCCTGGGCATCAGCGATGCCCAGCTGGAGCGCTGCTACGCCGCCCTTGGATCAGCGCTCGATGCCCTGGTTTAACCGGGCAGGATCGCTGTGACAGCGGCAATCAGGGCTGCAGGGGCCGCTCCGCCACCACGGCGAAGAAGGGATCCCCCTTCGCCCCGATCCAACCCAGGGGCCCCGCCGCCCGGGTGTTCTCGGCGATCAGCTCCGGCCGGCCCCAGCCCTGGGCCAGCAGCACACGGGCCACATAGGCCAGGTGGTCGCGGTCCCCACCATCGGTCCACACCTGGGGGGCCTTCTGAAAGAACATCCGGTTGGAGAAGGCCACGATCACCTGGCCCCGGGGGCGCACCACCCGCAGCAGCTCCGCGGCCACGGCCTCCGGCTGCTGCAGGTATTGCCAGCCGGCCACGATCAGCACCGCATCCACGCTGGCATCCGCCAGGGGCAGGCGTTGATCGCGGTTGAGATCCTGCAGCCAGTACCGGTCAAGCCGGGGGTTGGCGGCCAGCTCCTGGGCGTTGAGGCCATGGCCGATCACCTCCTGGTAGGTGATCCCATCGGGCAGGTGGCTCACCCAGCTGCCCATCAGGTCGAGCAGCACCGCGCAGGGGGGAATGCGCTGGCGGTAGAGGGCCGTGAGCCGGCTGCGGAAGGCGGCATCGAGATGCTGCACAAAGCGGGGCTCGGCATAGAACAGGCTGTCGTCGCTGGCGTCGAGCTTTGCCCGCTCCTCGTCCCTCAGCACCCGCACCGGATCGGGGGCCATCGATCAGAGCTCACCGTGGCGGCGATCATCCCTGCCCAGCACCCCGGCCAGGGGCTTGAGCAGCAGATTGCGCAGCAGCCGCCGGCGGCGGGCCGCCCAGATGCGGGCTGGTTCCACGGGGATGGCCTTGGGGCGGTAGTGGATCCGCCGCAGCCTGGCAACGGCCTCGGTGAGGGTGAGCGGCTGATCAAACAGATAGCCCTGCCCCTTGCTCACACCATGGTCGATCAACCAGTCCCGCTGGGCCGGCTGCTCAATGCCTTCTGCAGTCACGGCCATGCCCAGGTCGTTGAGCATGGTGAGCATGGTGCGCAACAACAGACGTGGGGAATCATCATTCTCGCCAACGCGCTCCACAAACATGCGATCCACCTTCACGCCATTGATCGGCAGGGAAATCAAGCGTGCCAGTGAAGAATAGCCGGTGCCAAAATCATCGATAGCAATCAACACTCCTCGGCTCACCAAAGCATTGAGGAAGTCATCAAAGGCCGCAGATGTGTCCTGAAAGGCATCCTCCACCAACTCCACCTGCAGCGTCCAGGCTGGCGGCAGCGGATTCTCATCCACCAGGCGCAGCAGACGCTGGCGCTGGTCCCCATCCTCCAGCAACACGCCGGAGAGATTCACGTTGATGGTCATTGGACGCAGGGGAATCGGCTGGGCCAGCAGGGGCAGGGCCGCCAGCGTCTTCTCGATGATCAACAGGTCGAGATCGCCGGTGAGACCGGTCTCGGCGCAGATCGGCAGAAAGCTGTCGGGCTGCAGCACCTTGCCCTCATGGCGCCAACGGGCCAGGGCTTCAAATCCAACCGGTTCACCACTGCCGAGATCCACAATCGGCTGCAGGAAGGGTTCGAGATCCTTCGCGGCTAACCCCTCCCGCAGGGCCGACTCCAGGCGGTAGGTCTCCCGGGCTGCCACCCGCGCATCGGCATCAATGAAGCGAAAGCTGCTGCCAGGGGCATGGCGCGCCATCCGCTCGGCCATGCTGGTGTCGGCCAGCAGCGCCTCCACGCTCTCGTAGTTGTTGCGGTAAGTGGCGATGCCGATCGAAACAGCCATCGACAACGATTGCAGGCCATGGCGATACACCTGATTGGCAAAGGCAATCAGACGCTCAGCCACGTCCTGGATCTGGGCTTCCTCCACATCGTAGGGAAGCAACACCACCAGTTCAGACTCCGCAAAGCGGGCCACTGAGGCCGTCTTGGGTACAGCTGCCAACACCCGGCGGGCGGCCTCATTGATGAATTGCTCAGCCAGACTGCTCCCCAGCGTGGCATTCACCCGCTCATAGTCGCGGAAGCGGCAGCGCAGCAGGGTGAACGGCGATCCCAGGCCCATGCCGAACAACAGCGCCAGCATCTGCACCATCTGATCGCGGCTGATCAGCCGCTCCAGGGAACTGAGTTGCTCCTGCTTTCGGCCAGCGAGGCGCTCCTCCCCCAGACCTTCCTGGGCGGCTGAAAGCAGGGCTGATTCGCGCAGCACCTGCAGCTGCTGCACCGTGAGCGAGGCCAGCCGCCCCAGGCTGTCGATCTGCTCGGCGGAGAGCTGATGGGGACGCCGGCTGATGGCGCACAGGCTACCCAGCACAAAGCCGTTGCTGGTGATCAACGGGAAGCCGGCATAGAAGCGAATGCCCGGATCACCCGTTACCAGGGGATTATCAGCGAAGCGGGAATCCTGTAGGGCGTCGTTGATGATCAAGGCACCGCGCTGAAGGATGGTGTGTCCACAAAAGGACACCTGTCGAGGTGTTTCCTGTTGCCCCAGAGGCGCACCCACACAACTCTTGAACCATTGGCGATTTTCATCCACCAGGCTCACGATGCCAATCTCCGTGCCTGCCACACGTCGTGCCAGCTCACTGATGTCGTCGAAATGGGGATCGGCGTCGGTGTCCAGCACCCCATAGCTGCGCAGCTCCTGGAGCCGGGCGGCCTCATCGTCGGGGATCGCAGGAACGTCCATGCAGGCTCAATCTCAGGTCGGAATGGTTGTGTCGATCACTGTGGTCATGCCCCCGGCCATGCCCCGCAATGGAGTGGGCTCGCCATCCGCTGGATTCTCAGAAACATTGAGCTGCAGGCGGGGGGCAGATTGGGAGGAGGTCCATTCCACGCGGTTGCGACCTCCCTGCTTGGCCGCATAGAGACAGCGGTCTGCAGAGGTGTAGAGATAGTCCAGATTGTAGCCGCACTCCACTGTAGCCGCGGCCCCAATGCTTACCGTGACAGGGATCTCCCTGCCATGGTAGGCCACTCGGCTCATCTCCAGCTGTAGACGTAGACGCTCCAGCACTTTGCGACCTGCTTGCTCATCAGTGGCCAGCAATAGGGCAAATTCTTCTCCACCAAATCGGCACACCAGATCCTCACTGCGCATCACCGTGGCTAGAACCGCAGAAACAGACACCAGCGCCACATCCCCACAATCGTGGCCATAGCTGTCATTGATTCGCTTGAAATGATCCACATCCAGGATGGCGAAGACAAACGGAGATCCCTGCTCCTCGCCATCCGCCAGCAATTCCATCGCGGCGTCCATGAAGGCCGACCTGTTCATCAAGCGGGTGAGGCCATCGGTCTGGGCAGCCTGGTTGAGCCGAGGCAGCAACAGGGTCCGGAGCACAATCCACAGGGAGACGCTGAGCAGGGCAGCGAGAAGAAGGGCCAGGAGTATCAGGGGCAGGACCTCCTGCAGGAAGGAGACCATCACAACCCCTCCGTTGAACGTGGCCACCACCAGGAAGGGCTCCCGTGGCAGCCCAAGATCCATTGAGGGCTTGAACACAGGACGGTAGGTGGTGAAACTGCCGCTGAGGGAAGGAAAGTCCACGGATTTGAGACTCACGCAGTCAGGGCGTGAATCTTTGAAGCATCGGGCGATCTCCTGAAACTGGGGATTGCTGAATTCAGCCCTCCGAAAGAGGCCGTCTTGAATCATCAGATTCAGCCAGACTGGGCGGGATGACAACACAATTCGGCCCTCTTGATTGACCACAAAAAGAGCATCCAAGCCGATCGAACCCGTGGAAAGAGTCTTTTGCACATAGGATTCCAGCAGGGCCTGGCGATCCTGCTGAACGAGCGAAGCAGCCAGCGCTGACTCCACCAGGCTGGTGGCACTCTCCGTGACGTGGACCATGTGCCGGCGACTGTCCGCCAGCTTGAGAAGCATCAGGACGGCGGCGACCATAGCGGCAGCCCCAAGCCCATAGAGCACCAGCAGCCTGCGAACAAGCTCAGTGGATTCACGAAGGAAACTTGGAGCCTTGATCACAGCGAAGCAGCCCGATTCTCGACCCACGCCTTCATCGACTCCAGCTCTCGCACCAGGGCTTCGTGGGCCTGCACTTCAGCCCGCAGCAGAGACTCCTCCTCGGCACTGAGGGGAACTGGAGTAGTGGCCAGACGCCTCTTCAAGGCCTCGCCAAAGCGCATGGCCTCCTGCAGTGCATCCCGCGCAGCATTGACGCTCTGATCGAGCCCCATGAGCTCACCGCTCGAGATCGATGCCTGCTGTTTGGTGGTTGTGATATCGATCTGGTTGGCTACGTAGAAATCAGGCTTTGCATTCGCTGCTTTGGTCGCGAAGACAGGATAGAGCGTGAGTCGATTCCAGAAACGGGTGCCGTCCAGGCGGTAATTCAGAATCTCGCCGCTGTAGGGCTTGCCCGTTTCAATCGCCTCGCGAATGCGACTGATTTCCTCGGGGTCGGTATCCGGACCCTGCAGGAAGCGACAGTTATAGCCAACGGCAAGATCTTTGGTATAACCCGTGATCAAGGTGAATGCCTTGTTCACGTAAATCAGTGGCTCGTCCGGCCGCCGCATGTCGGCAATGGAAACACCCACAATCGAATGATCCACCACACTGCCGAAGATGGACAATTCCTGCACCTGGTCGGCCATGCGGGCCGCCATGGAGGATTCGCGTTGATTCGACTCCAGCAGTTTGCGATTCAGCCGTTCCATCCTGTTGGTCTGGCCTTTGAACACACCAGTGGCCGCAACCGAGGTGAGCCCCAGCAATCCCACATAGCCAAACATCCAGCCAAGGTTGCCAAATCCATCCACCCGCAGGCCCCGCACCGTGACCTCCTGGATGCCGCGCACATCCCCCACTTTCCAGTCCCGCTTGGGGGAATCAGGATGGGCGTTGTGGCAGGTGACGCAGGCCTTGCGCATCAGAATCGGCGTGGCCAGCCGATAGGTGGAGCGTCCAAGGCCATTGCCATCCAACTTGGTGAAATTCTGTCGATCGGGCGTTTCACGAAAAGCCTTGAGGGCCTCGAGCTCAAATGCATCGAGGGGGCGACTGGCCCGCTTGGTGAAGGGATAGTCAGAGAGAAACTCATAGGAAATACGACCATCCGTATGGGCATTATCGAACAGGGCACCTAGCTCAATCGACAGCGTGGCTGGGATGGGGATTCCACCGTGAACGTCGCGATAATTCTCTGAATAAACAGCCTTGCCGTCGGCAGCCTGCAGACGATCAATCACATTGTCGGCGTAATACGCACGGATCCCGGAGGCGAGGGTGGAGATTTCCTCGGCTTGAAGCTGCATCTGGGCCACCGTGGCCGTGGACAGGCTCTTCACCATCACCACCGGCAGGAACAGCAGGCTGGCCAGCAGCAACCACAACACCGCATCGCTGCGCAGCCAGCCAGGGATGAGCCCGCGCCCACGGGGAGAAGGCTGGCCGGTGGTGCGGCCTTCCGGAAGGGGAGGAGAGGGCTCGGCTGAATCCCTGGGGCTGAGCCAACGCGGTGCCAAAAACGACCCGTTGCGTGTGTTCGCATTTTATGCGCAGCGTCGACACCGCGCCGCGCCCCTTGCCTTGACCCTGCCAGGATGCTGGTGAGAGGATTGCCCAAAACCGCATGGCTGGAACCAAGCTCACCCCTGACGGCTGGTCTGGCGCCACCAGGGGCGTGTGGAGCAGGCGGGCCAATCGGGTGATTGACCTCAAGGGTGGCATCACCGTGGTGGGCAAAGAGCTCATTGATGCCCTGGCCGGAAACGACGTGATCACCGGTGAGCAGGTGAACGGCCCGGGCGTGGTGGTGCCCAGGAAGCCGCGCCGCGGCAACCTTCAACTGGGAGGAGATGACGACAGCCTCACCGGCACCAGCAAGCGGGGCATCGGCATCGACAACGGCGGGTTCATCTTCACGGGGGATGGCGCCGACACGATCATTGGCTCAGGCGGTGATGCCGGCATCCGCAACCGCGGCTTCATCTTCACCCAGAGCGGCGACGATCTGGTTGACGTCCGCAGGGGGGGCATTCGCGGCAAGGGTTTTGTGGATCTGGGAGCCGGCAGGGACACCTTCATCGGCTATGGCAACCACACCGTCTATGGAGGCGGTGGTCGCGATACGCTTCTGCTCCCCAAGGGCACCTACGACGTATCCAGGCGCAATCGAAATCGCTATCGCATTGACCAGGGCGATAATCAACTGGAAATCTTCGATTTCGAAGTGATCGGAGCGATTAACAGCAGCAGGAACCAGCGCATCGAAATCGACAGAGGCGGCACCCTGGTTGTGAGAGACAACGGCAGCATCTCGCTGAGTTGAGACCAGGGGCTGCCGTTTGTCTGCCAGCCAATGCCTCAGCTGTGTTGGCGCAGGATTTCAGTGCAGGTGGTCACGCATTCACCGTCATCAAGCGAGCAGGTGGTGATGCACTCGAAATAGGCCTCCACGGGATCGACGGCCACCTCTCCTGCGGGCTGCCCGGGCCAGCCCGAGGACTGCAACGGCACACCACCCACGCCCTCAACCTGCACGCCCTCAACCTGGCCATGGCCACCCCACGCAGGGCCAAGACCGTCAACGCTGTGATCGAAGCGGTTCACAGTCATGGCTCTTGCGCGATGGGATTTTCACGTTATGCGCCGCCTCAATCCAGCACAAGCGCTTTGAGCAGGGATACTCAGCCGCAGGTCAAGCAATGTAAAGCGACCCCCGGGCCTGAGGGCGGCTAAAGTAATCGCTGATTCTCTATGGATCTGGCGGCGGCATGGATCGGTCGGCGGAATCGGCAGAATCGGCGGAATCGGCGGAATCGGCGGAATCGATGGAGGGGCGTTTTCGCAAGTTCGGCGACCAGGATCGCCGCAAGGGTCCCGATCCACGGGCTGGAGGCGATCGGCGCAGCACCGGCGGGGATGACCAGAGCCAGAGCGTGTTCGACTGGCTGGAAGACGAACAGAAGGAGGAGCGGCGCAGCGGCATCGACAGGCGCAGCGGCGTCGCCCGCCGCGGCAGCGTGCACAATCGGCGCGATGAACGGCGCTCCATCCCGTTCTCCGTGGCCCCCCGGGGCGAAGTGCGCACCGAGGACGGGCGCCACTGGCACTGCACCCTCTGGGACGTGAGCCAGCGGGGACTGTGCGTGGTGGCCAATGGCTGCTTCGAGCTGCCACTGGGCAGTGCACTGAACATCAAACTCTTCGAGGTGGTGGGCCTGGGCAGCGCTGCCTTCAAGGCCAACCTGCGCTGGTTTGCCAGCGACGAATTCCAGACCTATCTGGGCCTGCAGTTCAGCGAGCCGAGCACCCTGCCTCCGGACACATTCCTGGAGCGCTACCTGCTCACCAATTTCGATGTCTGATCCGGATGGTGCGGCCTGGCTGCTGGAGCTGGAGACGCGCAGCCGCAGGCAGGGATCTGGCATCACCCAGCAGCACCTGGGCGGCAACTGGCGGCTGGTGGAGCTGTGGGATCGGCAAGCCAGGCCCCAGCCTGCCCAGGCCCGCCTGCTGCAGGCACTCCAGGCCAGGCTGGAGATCCAACCAGTCCGCAGCGAAGACGGCGTGGCGGCCACTGGCCTGGAGCTGTGCAACAGCGTGCGACTGGGGGCCCTGGAGCTGGCCTTTCAGGGGCCCGGGTGGCTCCAGGGCCGCCGTCCCCTGCTGCGCTTCCGCTTCGAGCGGATGCAGTTGAGCCTCGGCCCCTGGCGCCTCTGGCAGCAGCCCCTGGCCGCACCGGCGCAGGGAAAGGTGCCCTTTTTTGCCCTGATAGGCACCGGCCGCGACCGGCAGGGACCCTGGCTGCTGGCCCGGGGGCGGGGTGGGGGCCTGGCCCGCTGGCGCGCCTAGAGGGCCCGGGCGGTGCGCACCTGCCGGGCCAGGAGGGTGTAGAGGTAGTCGGGGTCGCGGTACTGGCCCGGCAGGCAGTGGTGCAGGGTGGCCAGCCGCTGCCAGCACACCGTGCGTCGCACCTTGGCCACCGTCTTGCCCTCCTGGATCAACAGGCGCAGGGCCTTGCAATACAAGGGGTAATTGGCTTCGAGCTCGGCAATCGTGAGGCTCGGAGCCTCCGGTGAACTGCTGCTGGTCATGGCGCGGATTCCTGAGCTGCGGCAGGCGCGGGCGGGCTGGACTGGAGCCCGTGTCACTCTCGTCCGGTGCCGGCCGCAGGCGATCCCCCCGTCTGGGGACATTTGCCCCTGAACCCGGCTAGAGCTGCACCATGCCGCAGCGCATGCCCTTGAGCACCGCCTGCAGGCGGTTGTTCACGTCGAGGGTTTTGAGCAGGCGTTTGGTGTAGGTGCGGGCTGTTTCCTCGCTCACCACCAGCTGCTCGGCGATCTCCCGGTCGCTGAGGCCACTGGCCAGCAGATCCAGCACCTCGTATTCCCGCTTGGTGAGCCGCGGACAGCTCAGGTAGGGCAGGTTGCCGGAGCGCAACGACGGACTGCGGTAGCAGTGATGCCCCATCACTGCCAACACCGCTGCCTGCAGGGGGCGTTGGTCGCCGATGAAGTCGGCCTCCGCCACCACCGCCTCCAGCCAGGGCGCTTCCACGTACTGGGCGGGGATCACGTCCCCCAGGGCCAGCACCACCACCTTCAGGGCCGGTTGCGTCTCCCGGGCCTTGCGGGCCAGCTCAAAGCCACTGCCGTCCTCCAGGTAGTCGGTGCAGATCAGCAGCTCGTAGGGTTCCTGCACCAGATAGCGCAGACAGGTGGGTTCGTCGGTGACGGCACAGCCGATGTGGGTGCGGTCCTGGAAGCTCTCACACACCGCCCGCAACAGGAACCGGCCCTTCATGGCGATGGCCACCTTGCCGCTGATGGCCACCGACAGCAGCACCTGATCGAGGGTGGTGCCCTCCAGGCTGCCGAGAAAGGGAGTGAGATCCACTGAACCGCCTCCTGCCATGCAGGGGTCTGCCCTGGATCCTGCTCCAGCACCAGGCCCCAGCGGGGCCCGAACGGCGATTCAGGGTCCAATTACCCCCATTTGGGGACGTCGGGGAGCAGCGTTGCGGCCCAAGTGCAGCACCCTCTCAGCAGATGCGGGGCAACAGCTCGCCGCTGCTGGGCAACAGCAGCCGCTCCGTGCCCAGGGCCGTGCGCAGCAGCACCCGGGGGGCCAGTCCAGCGACCAGGGCGGCGGCGCTGCCGATCCAGGCGCCTCCGGCTGGGGCCAGCACCGCCAGGGCGGCCTGCAGCTGCGACTCCGGCACCACCGCCAGGAAGCGGCCCTCGTTGGCCAGATGCAGCGGTTCAAAGCCGAGCAGGTCGCACACCCGGGCCACCGGCTCGATCACCGGCACCGCCGCCTCCTGCACCCGCAGCTCCAGGCCCGCCCCCTCCGCCAGCTCCTGCAGGGCGCTGGCCAGCCCGCCGCGCGTGAGGTCGCGCAGGCAGTGGAGCGTGACCCCCGCCCCCAGCAGGGCCTCCACCTGGGGCCACAAAGGTGCGCAGTCGCTGAACACCGCTGGCTGCAGATCGAGGCCGTGGCGGGCGGCCAGGATCGCCACCCCGTGGCGGCCCAGGTCGCCGCTCACCAGCAGCTGGTCGCCGGGGCGGATCGCGGCGGGCTGCACCGGCTGGGCCTGCTCCACCGTGCCCACGCCGCTGGTGCTGATGAACAGCCCGTCGGCCTTGCCCCGCTCCACCACCTTGGTGTCGCCGGTGGCGATGCGCACGCCGCACTGCTCGGCCGCCGCGGCCATCGAGGCCACCACCCGGCGCAGCAGCGCCAGCGGCAGCCCCTCCTCCAGGATCAGCGACACGCTCAAGTGGCGGGGCCGGGCCGCCGCCATGGCCAGGTCGTTGGCGGTGCCGATCACCGCCAGCCGGCCGATGTCGCCCCCTGGAAACTCCAGCGGCTGCACCACATAGCCGTCGCAGGTGAAGGCCAGCGGGCCGGCGGCCGCCGGCAGCTCCAGCACGGCGGCGTCGTGCAGCACCGGCTCCCCCTCCACCTCCGGCCTGCCGTAGAGCGGCAGCAGCTCCTGGCGGATCAGCTGCTGCATCAGGCTGCCGCCGCCGCCATGGGCCAGGAGGATCTGGTCGCTCATCGCGGCAGGGGGAGGCGGGGCCCGGGGAGGGGATGGATGACACACTCTGGGGCGGGCAAACGACGTTCGGGGCAGGTGCCATGGCGGCGCGATCAGCAGCGCGATCAGCAGTGCAGCGGGCGGCCCAGATCTCCCTGGCCCCCTTCACCCTGCTCAGCGGCGCCAAGTCGTTCCGCGACAACGCGGTGATCGGCAGCCGCCGGCTCAACCGGCTGGGGCTGCACGTGGGCCGCATCCGCCTGGCCGATGCCCTCACCGCCCAGCGGCGGGGGCGGCTGGGCCGCCAGCTCAGCCCCGCCGACCGGGCCCACTACGCCGAGCACGGCTATCTGATCCGCGAGAACCTGCTGCCCGCCGGGCCGTTCGCCGCCCTGCGCCAGGAGGTGTACGGCAGCAGCTGGCCGCTGCTGGAGATGGGCCAGGGCAGCACCATCACCCGCCGGGTGGTGCTCGACCAAGCCGCCCTGGCCAGCAGCCATCCCACCCTGGCGGCCCTGCTGGCCGACGCGGAGATCCGCCGGCTGATCCGCTACGTGGCCGGCACCGGCGCCGAGCCGATCTTCTCCCTGCAGGCCATCCTCAGCGGCCTGCCCAGCGCCACGCCCGACCCCCAGACCCACCTGCACGCCGACACCTTCCACTCGATCGCCAAGGCCTGGTTCTTCCTGCACGACGTGGAGGCCAGTGCCGGGCCCTTCGCCTACGTGCCGGGCTCCCATCGGATGACCCCTGCCCGGTTGGCCTGGGAGCACCAGCAGAGCCTCAGCGCCGCCGATCACCCGATCAAATACCACGCCCGCGGCTCCTTCCGCGTCAGCGACAACGACCTGCGGGCGATGGGGCTGCCGGCGGCCCGGCGCTTTGCGGTGAAGGCCAACACCCTGGTGGTGGCCGACACCCGCGGCTTCCACGGCCGCACCCCGAGCGAGCAGCCCGGCTGCCGGGTGGAGCTGTACGCCTCCCTGCGCCGCAACCCCTATCTGCCGTGGAACGGGCTCGATCCCCTCAGCCTGCCGGGTCTCTCCGGGCGGATCGGCAGCCTGCAGCAGGCGGTGCTGGAGCGGCTCGCTCAGCTGGGGCTGGCGAAGATGCCCTGGGTGCCCCGTGGTGAGGGGCGGATTGACGCCCCAGCCACGGGCGGCCGGTAGCGGTAGTAGGCGGCACAGGCCCCCTCGCTGGATACCATCGGCGCACCGAGGGGGTGCTCCGGTGTGCAGGTGACCCCAAAGGCGGGGCAATCGGGCGGGCTGGCCAGCCCGCGCAGGATCCGGCCGCTGATGCAGGGGTCCGCAGCCGCGGTTGCGCTGCCCTCCACGGGGGAGACGCCGCAGCGCTCGCGGGCATCCAGCCGGCGGTAGGGGCCCCGCAGGGCCAGGCCGCCGCCGGGCAGCACCCCCAGCCCCCGCCAGGGCTGGTCCACCACGGCGAACACCTCGGCCATCTGGCGCTGGGCGGCGGGGTTGCCTGCCGGGCGCACCACCTGGCCGTAGGCGTTCTCCACCGCGGCCCGCCCCGCCTCCAGCTGGCGCACACAGGCCACCAGGCCGGCCATCAGCTCCAGCGGCTCAAAGCCGCTCACCACCACCGGCACCCGGTAGGCGGCCACCAGGGCCTCCAGCTCCGCCAGCCCCATCACCGCGCCCACATGGCCCGCCGCCAGAAAGCCCTGCACCTGGTTGGCGGGATCGGCCAGGATGGCGGCCATCGCCGGCGCCACGCGCACGTGGGCCAGCAGCAGCGCCAGGTTTTCCAGCCCCAGCGCCAGCGCCTGGCGGGCCAGCAGGGCCGTGGCCGGGGCGGTGGTCTCGAAGCCCACCGCCAGGAACACCACCTGGCGCTCGGGATGGGCGCGGGCCAGTTCGATGGCCTGCAGGGGGGAGGTGAGCAGGCGCACATCGCCGCCGGCGGCTCGCACGCCCAGCAGGTCATCGCCGCTGGCGCTGCCGGGCACCCGCAGCATGTCGCCGTAGGAGCAGAGGATCACCTCGGGGCGGCGGGCCAGCCGCAGGGCGGCATCGATGGTGGCCGCCGGCGTCACGCAAACCGGGCAGCCGGGGCCGTGGATCAGCCGCATCCCCGGCGGCAGCAGCTGGTCGAGGCCCCAGCGCACGATCGCGTGGGTCTGGCCGCCGCACACCTCCATCAACGTCCAGGGGCGGGTGGTGATCGCCGCCAGCTCCGCCGCCAACGCCTGCACCTGCGCCCCATCGGTCATGGCAACAGGCTGGCTCATGGCAACAGACTGGTTCAAGGCAACAGCCCGGGCCATGGGCCCTGCACCGCCCGCAGGTACTGGGCCCGCTCGTAGTCGCCGGGGTTGGTGCAGCGCTGCTGGCTCATGCAGCCCTGCAGCTCGCGCACCGAGCCGTAGTCGTGCTCCATCAGCCAGGTGCTGAGCTCATCCTCGATGCCGCGCAGCCGCTCCGGCCCGTGGCGCAGCAGCACCGCCACCATCTGGGTGACGCTGGCGCCGGCCATCAGCAGGCGCACCACATCGCTGCCGCGGTGCACGCCGCTGCTGGCGGCCAGATCAAGGGGCTCGCGGCCGTGCAGCAGGGCGATCCAGCGCAGGGGCAGGCGCAGGTCGTGGGGGGTGGAGAGCAGCAGGTTGGGGCGCAGCACCAGCTCTTCAATGTCGATGTCCGGCTGGTAGAAGCGGTTGAACAGCACCAGGCCATCGGCGCCCGCCAGCGCCAGGCGGCGGGCCATCGCCCGCAGGTTGGTGAAGAAGGGGCCGAGCTTCACCGCCAGGGGCAGGCGCACCTGGGCGCGTACCTGGCGCACGATCTCCTCCACCTGGCTTTCGATCGCGGCGCTGCTGAGCTCGGGATCGGTGGGCAGGGAGTAGATGTTCAGCTCCAGGGCCGAGGCGCCGGCTGCCTCGATGCGGCGGGCCGTCTCCACCCAGCGGCCTGGGTGGCTGCCGTTGAGGCTGGCGATCACCGGGATCGAGAGCTGACGGCGGGCCCGCTCGATCAGGCGCAGATAGGTGTCGGGCCCCTCGTGCACCACCGCCCCCTGGGGCAGGTAGCTGAGGGCCTCGCCATAGCTCTCCTCCCCCTGGCTGGCGTGCCAGTGCAGCGCCAGCTGCTCCTGCTCGATCTGCTCCTCAAACAGCGAATGCAGCACCACGGCGGCGGCGCCGTGCTCCTCCAGCTCCAGCAGCTGCTCCACGTGCTCGCTGAGGGGCAGGGCGGCCCCAACCACCAGGGGCGAGCGCAGGGACAGGCCCAGGTAGGTGGTGGTGAGATCGGGGGTGGTGAGCGCCATCGTCATGGCTGGCCCTCCCGGCCCTGGGCGGCCATCGCCCGGTAGGTGGCCCAGCGGCGGTCGAGGTCGGCCTGGGCGGCCTGGGCCAGCTCGCGGGCGCGCTCCGGCTGGCTGTAGCGCAGCATGCGGAAGCGGTTCTCCGCCTCCAGCCCCTCGGCCAGGGGCCGCCGCGGCCCGGGGCTGTCGAGCTGCAGGGGGTTCTCGCCCCGCTCGGCCCGGCGGGGATCGAAGCGGTAGAGGGGCCAGCGGCCGGTGTCCACCGCCAGCTTCTGGTGGGCCATGCCCTCGGCCATGGCGATGCCGTGGGCGATGCAGTGGGAGTAGGCCAGGATCAACGAGGGTCCCGGGTAGCTCTCAGCCTCCAGGAAGGCGCGGATCGTGTGCTCGTCGCGGGCGCCCATGGCCACGCTGGCCACGTAGATGGTGCCGTAGCTCATCGCCATCAGGCCCAGATCCTTCTTGCCGGCCGGCTTGCCAGCGGCGGCGAACTTGGCCACCGCCCCCAGGGGGGTGGCCTTGGAGGCCTGGCCGCCGGTGTTGGAGTACACCTCGGTGTCGAGCACCAGGGCATTCACGTCGCGGCCAGCGGCGAGCACGTGGTCGAGGCCGCCGAAGCCGATGTCGTAGGCCCAGCCGTCGCCGCCCACCAGCCACACGCTGGTCTTCACCAGGGCATCGGCCAGCTCCAGCAGCTGGCGGGCGGCGGTGGCGATGTCCGCCTCACCCTCTGCCTCAGCGTGGGGCAACAGCGCCTGCAGCCGCCCCTTGAGCTCGGCCACCCGCTGGCGCTGCTCCACGATGGCGGCCTCATCGCCCTGCTCGGCATCGCCGAGGGCCGCCACCAGGACGGGCGGGAGTTGGTCCTGCGCCACCCGGCCCGCCAACCGCCCCAGCAGATCGAGGGCCATCCGGCGCTGCTGGTCGAGCGCCACCCGCATGCCGTAGCCGAATTCGGCGTTGTCCTCGAACAGGGAATTGCTCCAGGCCGGCCCGCGCCCCGCGCCGTTCACCGTCCAGGGGGTGGTGGGCAGGTTGCCGCCGTAGATCGAACTGCAGCCGGTGGCGTTGGCGATCAGCATGCGGTCGCCGAACAGCTGGCTGGCGAGCTTGAGGTAGGGGGTTTCGCCACAGCCGCCGCAGGCGCCGGAGAACTCGAACAGGGGCTGCTGCAGCTGCTGCTGGCCGATCCTGTGCAGGTTGAGCTCGCCGCGCGGGGCCTCGGGCAGCTGCAGGAAGAAGTCCCAGTTGGCGCGGGCCTGCTCGCGCAACGGCCGCTGCGGCGCCATGTTGATCGCCTTGCGCTTGGGCTCGCAGCGGTCGCGGGCCGGACATACCTCCACGCACAGGGCGCAGCCGGTGCAGTCTTCGGCGGCCACCTGGATGGTGAAGGTCTGCCCGGCGAAGGCGTGGTCGCGGGCGGGGGCGGTGCGGAAGCCCTCGGGGGCCGCCGCATAGGCCTCGGGCTCGGCCACCTTGGCGCGGATCACCGCATGGGGGCACACCAGCACGCACTTGCCGCACTGCACGCACAGGTCGCTCTCCCACACCGGCACCGCCTCGGCGATGTTGCGCTTCTCCCACTGGGCCGTGCCCACCGGCCAGGTGCCGTCGCAGGGCAGGGCGCTCACCGGTAGGTCATCGCCGCGGCGCTCCAGCATCGGCGCGATCACCTCCCGCACGAAGGCGGGGGCCGCCGCCAATCGGTCGCCACTGGGGGACTCGGCCGACTGGTCTGCGACCACTGCGCCACCGGCGGCACTCCCGGCGGCATCCAGCTCCTGCCAGTTGAGCTCCTCCAGGTGGTCGAGGCTGGCATCGAGGGCGGCCAGGTTGCGGGCCACCACCGCCTCCCCCTTGCGGCCGTAGGTCTTGTGGATCGAGGCACGAATGCGCGCGATCGCCTCCTCCCGCGGCAGCACGCCGCTCACGGCGAAGAAGCAGGCCTGCATCACCGTGTTGATGTGGGGCCCCATGCCGGCCTCGCGCGCCACCGCGGTGGCGTTGATCACGAACACGCGCAGGTGCTGATGGCGGATCGTGGCGCGCAAGCGCTCGGGCAGGCGGGCCCAGCTGCCTGCCGGGCCGTGGGGGCTGTTAAGCAGGAACACGCCGCCCGGCTCGATGCCGGCCAGCAGGTCGAAGCGCTCCACGAAATCCCACTGGTGGCAGGCCACGAAGCTGGGCCGCTGGATCAGGTAGGTGGCGCGGATCGGCCGCGGCCCGAAGCGCAGGTGCGACACCGTGACCGAGCCGGATTTCTTCGAGTCGTAGACGAAGTAGCCCTGGGCAAAGAGATCGGTGCCCTCGCCGATGATCTTGATCGCCGCCTTGTTGGCCCCCACCGTGCCATCCGAGCCCAGGCCGTAGAACACCGCCCGCACGGTGTCGGGGTCTTCGATCACGAAACCGGGATCCACCGGCAGGGAGCGGTGGGTGAGGTCGTCGATGATGCCCACCGTGAAGTGGTTGAAGGGCTCGGGAACTGCCGGATCAGCAGGGGACGCCCCATCGCCTGACAGCAGCGGCTTGAGGTGATCGAACACGGCCTTCACCATCGCCGGGGTGAACTCCTTCGACGACAGCCCATAGCGCCCGCCCAGCACCCGCGGCAACGGGGGACCGCCCTCGGCCCCGGCCCCGTGCACCGCCGCCCACTGCTCGGCAAGGGCGGCCACCACGTCGAGGTAGAGGGGTTCGCCGGGGGCGCCGGGATCCTTGCAGCGATCGAGCACGGCGATCGCCCGGGTGCTGGCCGGCAGGGCCTCCACCAGCATCCGGGCCGCGAACGGCCGGAACAGACGCACCTTGAGCAGCCCCACCCGTTCGCCGTCGCGGTTGAGCCGCTCCACCGTGTCGGCCGCCGTCTCGCAGGCCGAGCCCATCAGCACCACCACCCGCTCGGCATCGGCGGGCCCCAGAACCTCGTAGGGCCGGTAGGCGCGGCCGCTGAGGGCGGCGAAGCGCTCCATGGCCTCCAGCACCTGGCCGGGGGCCTCGTCGTAGAAGCGGTTCACCGATTCCCGCGCCTGGAAGTACACATCCGGGTTCTGGGCGGTGCCACGGATCACCGGCCGGTTGGGGCTGAGGGCGCGGGCGCGGTGGGCGCTGATCTCCGCGGCCGGCATCAGCTCCCGCAGCAGTTCATCGCTGATCGGCTCCAGCTTCTGGATCTCGTGGGAGGTGCGGAAGCCGTCGAAGCCATGCAGCACCGGCAGGCGGCTGCGCAGGCTGGCGCGACTGGCGATGGCGGCGAAGTCGGCCGCCTCCTGCACCGAGGCGGACATCAGCACGGCGCAGCCAGTGCCGCGGGTGGCCATCAGGTCGCTGTGGTCCCCGAAGATCGACAGCCCCTGGGCCGCCAGGGAGCGGGCCGCCACGTGCAGCACCACCGGCGTGAGTTCCCCGGCCCACTTGTAGAGGTTGGGGATCATCAGCAGCAGCCCCTGGCTGGCCGTGAAGGTGGTGGTGAGCGCCCCGGCCTGGAGGGCGCCGTGCACCGTGCCGGCGGCCCCCGCCTCGCTCTGCAGCTGCACCACCGTGGGCACCGAGCCCCAGAGGTTGGGCCGGCCGCCTGCGGCCCAGGCGTCGGCCCACTCGCCCATCGGCGAGGCGGGGGTGATCGGGTAGATGGCGATCACCTCGTTGAGGCGGTAGGCCACCAGGGCCACCGCCTCGTTGCCGTCCACGGTGATCGTGGCGGCAGGTCCGGCGGGCGCTGAGGGGCCGGCCGGTTTGGAGAGGGTGGCGGTCATGGGTCGTCGTCGTGCACCAGGCTCAGGGCCACCCCCACGTGCACCAGCACCCGATCCCCCACCCGGGCCTCGGGCAGGCAGGCCAGGCTCACCTGCTGGCGCACCCCGCCGAAATCCACCTCGGCACAGCGCCAGAGGGGATCGGCGGGATCGGCACCGGGAGCAGCGGGGGACAGCGCCAGGATCACGCCGGGGGTGGCCAGGCACATGGGTCGGCGATGCCGCTCGCTTTCGTTATAGGGGCATTGCCCAGCTCTGCCCAAAGTTGGCCCAGGGCCAGGCCGCCGTCGTTACACGGCACCTGCTCCGACCAGTACGGCTGCAGCCCCTGCCGCCGCAACGCGGCGGCCGTGCCCTCCAGCAGCAGGGCGTTCTGGAAGCAGCCGCCCGCCAGCGCCACCTGGCGGCAGCCCCGCTGGCGGGCCGCGCAGGCGGCCGCCGCCACCAACCCCTCCTGGACGCTCCGATGCCACCAGGCGGCCAGGGCGGTTGGCGCCGTGCCGGCCACCAGCCCCTCCAGCAGCGCCTGCAGCAGGGGCTGCCAGTCGAGCCAGCCCAGGGGCAGCGGCGGGGTCTCCGCACCCGCCGGCCGCAGGGGCAGCAGCCCGGCCGCCGGAGCGGCCGGGGCTTCGCCGTGGCGGCGGGCCAGCCCCTCCAGCAGCAGGCCGGCCTGGCCCTCGAAACTGAGCACCTGCACCAGGTTCAGCAGCGAAGCAGCCGCGTCGAACAGGCGGCCCAGCGAGGAGGTGAGCGGCGCATTCAGGCCGGCCCGCAGGGCCTGCTCCAGCAGCCGCCGATCGGGATCGGCAAAGGCGCGGCGGGTGGCGGCAGCGCCGGCATGGGGCAGCCAGCCGGCCGCCGCCAGCAGCCCCAGGGCAGTGCGGCGGGGCTCCGCCGCGGCCCGCTCGCCGCCGGGCAGGGGCCAGGGCCGCAGGCAGGCCAACCGCTCCATCCGCCCCGACTCGAGCCAGAGCAGCTCCCCGCCCCAGAGGCGGTGACCCGGGCCGGGGCCATAGCCCAGGCCATCGGCGGCCCACACCAGCAGGCCTCCCGCCAGGCCGTGCTCGGCGGCCACCGCCAGGCCATGGGCCTGGTGGTGCGGCACGACCCGCAGGGGCAGCCGGTGGCGCCGGGCCGCCTGGCGGGCCAGCTGGCCGCTGGCGTAGCCGGGGTGGGCATCGGCCAGCAGCGCCTCCAGGGCGGCGCCATGGCGTTGCAGCAGGGCCTCCAGGCCGCTCTCCAGGCGCTGCTGCAGCCGGGCCGAGGCCAGATCGCCCTGGTGGGGCGCCAGCCAGATGCGGCCCGCCAGCGCCAGGGCCGGCGCCGCCTTGAGGTCGCCCCCCAGGGCCAGGGCAGCCCGGTAGGCGGCCGGCGGCCGGGGCAGATCCAGGGCCGCTGGGGCGTAGCCCCGGGCGCGGCGCAGCAGGGCGGGGCGGCCGTCGATCAGCTGCAGAACGGAGTCGTCGAGGGGGCGGGCGATCGGCCGGTTGTGCACCAGGAAGGCGTCGGCGATGGCGCCCAGCCGCTCCAGGGCCTCGGCCGGCTCGGTGCAGAGGGGCTCGCCGCTGGGGTTGCCGCTGGTGGCCACCAGCGGTCGGCCCACCGCCTGGGCCAGCAGCAGGTGCAGGGGCGAGGCCGGCAGCATCACCCCCAGACAGGCACTGCCCGGGGCCACCGCGTCCGCCACAGCCACTGAACCCGCAGCCACGGAGCCAGCGGCAGCAGGCGGCAGCAGACGCCGCAGCAGCACGATCGGCGCCGCGGCCCCCGCCAGCTCGCGCCGCTCCGCCGGCGTGATCCGCACCTGGCCCTCCAGCGGCGCCAGATCGGCCACCAGCAGGGCAAAGGGCTTGTGGGGCCGGCGCTTGCGCCGGCGCAGGTGGGCCACGCCGGCCCCGTTGGTGGCATCCACCAGCAGCTGGAAGCCCCCCACCCCCTGCAGAGCCAGGATGCCGCCCCGCCGCAGCAGCGCCGCCGCCGCCGCCAGGGGATCGGCGCCGCCGCTCCCCGCCAGCGGTTCCCCCTGCGGCGCCAGCAGCTCCAGCCGCGGCCCGCAGGCGGGGCAGCCGATCGTCTCGGCGTGGAAGCGGCGGTCGGCGGGATCCTCGAACTCCGCCTGGCAGGCCGGACAGAGCGGGAAGCCGGCCAGGGTGGTGTGGGCGCGGGCGTAGGGCTCGGCGGTGGAGATCGCGTAGCGCGGCCCGCAGCGGCTGCAGCTGATGAACGGGTAGCGGTGGCGGCGGCCGGCGGGATCGGCCAGCTCGGCCAGGCAGGCGGGGCAGGGGGCCAGGTCGGCGGCGAGGGACGGGGCGATCAGGCCGGGGCCCAGGGGTTGGGCGGCGGCGGCGGCGATGCGCAGGCCGCGGGGCGCCGGAACGAGGGGCGGCAGCCAGGTGGGCTCCAGTGGCTCCAGGGCGCCGGGGGCTGCAACGCCTCGGGCAAGCGCCGCACCAGCAGCTCCAGCGCGCGGCGCTCCCCCTGCAACTCCAGCCGCACGGCGCCGGCGACGTTCTCCACCTCCCCCACCAGCGCCAACTCGGTGGCCAGGCGATGCACCAGCGGCCGGAAGCCCACCCCCTGCACCACCCCGCGGCAGTGGAGGCGCAGGCGGGCCTCGGCGCTCATGGCACCAGGGCAGGGGCGCTGGCGAGACGGGCAGCAGCGGGGTCAGTGGGGGGAGCAATGACCAGCCCGAGGGCCTCGATCAGGGCATCGAGGCCCGCCCCAGTGCGGGCGGAGGTTTCCAGCACGCGGGCGTGGGGGGCGACGCGGGCGATGGCGGCGTGGGCGGCGGCGCGGTCGAACTCCACCACCTCGGCCAGGTCGATCTTGGTGATCAGCACCAGATCGGCGCCGTGGAAGATCGGCGCGTACTTGAGCGGCTTGTCCTCGCCCTCGGTGGTGGACACCAGCACCACCCGCAGGCTCTCGCCCAGGTCGTAGGCGCCGGGACACACCAGGTTGCCCACGTTCTCGATCACCAGCAGCTCCAGCTGCTCGAGGTCCACCCCCTGGTGCTGCAGGCGGTGCAGCCCCTCCTCCACCATCGGCACCTCCAAGTGGCAGGCCTGGCCGGTGGTGATCGCGGCGGCGGCCAGGCCGGCGGCCCGCAGGCGGCGGGCGTCGTTGTCGGTGGCCAGATCACCCACGATCACCGCCAGGCGGGCAGGCTCGCCGTCCCCCGCCGCCAGCTGCCGGGCCAGGGCCTCCAGCAGGGCGGTTTTGCCGGAGCCGGGGGAGGAGAGCAGGTTCACCACCCGCACGCCGGCGGCCGCGAAGCGCTGGCGCAGGGCGGCAGCCTGGGCGTCGTTGCGCTGCAGCAGGGCGGTGTGCAGCGGCAGCTCGCGGGTGACGCTGTCCGGCTCGGGGGTGGCCTCGGGTGCTGGCTGTCCGCAGGCGCAGTCGCGGCACATGGCAGCTCGAGTAGGGGCCACGTTCAAGCTAGGAACGGCGGGCGGGGCGGGCAGCCAGATCCGCGAACGGCCACGGGGAAGGCACCTACGGTGCCGTTATCAGATCACGACATCATGCGTACCATCGTGGATCTGCCGGAGGCGGAGCGGAGTCAGCTCGATGCCCTGTGCCGCCAGCGGGGCATCTCCCGGGCCCAGGCGCTGCGGGAAGCCCTGAGCCAGTGGCTGGAGCAGCAGCAGCCCCAGCATGGAGAGGTGTTCGGCCTGTGGCGCGACCGCCCCGAGACGTCGCTCGACCTGCAGGAGGCCCTGCGCTGGCTGTACATGCGCACTGTTGAAGGAAGCCCTGCGGGCCCTGGTGCAGCGGGAAAGCGCCCATCGCCTGGCTGCCCTGGGCGGCAGCGAACCGCACCTGGAGCCGATTCCACGCCAGCGGAGCACCCCTTGATCCTGGTGGACACCTCGGTGTGGGTGGATCACCTCCGCAGCCGTGGCCCGCGACGCGGAGGTGCTGCTGATGATTGAAGGGCACCAGCTGATGGGGCGTGGCATCGGCTACGTGGACGCCCATCTGCTTGCGGGCATGGCCGCTGAGCAGGGCATGGCCTTCAGCTGAACCCCTCACTCCACCTCCAGGGCCAGCAGGCGCAGGTCGCGGCCGCGCAGCAGCCGGCGGCTGATCGTGCCGCAGCGGGGGCAGTCGCAGCAGCCGTGGGGGGCGGGGAAGGGGGCATCGCACACGGCGCAGTGGCACTCGGCCGGCTCACGCTCGATGCTCAGCTCGGCGGCGGCGGCGATCGTGCCCTCCATCGCCACCGGGAAGGCGAAGCGCAGCGCCTCCAGCTCCACCCCCGAGAGCTCCCCCACCCGCAGGCTGATCGCCGCGATGCGCACCGCCCCCTCGGCCCGGGCCGCCGCCAGGGCCTGGTCGCGCAGGGCCTCCATCAGGCTGAGCTCATGCATCGGCACTCATGCAGCGCCGTGGAGCCAGGTCTGGAGCAGGACCCGGGCGGCGGGCAAGGTGGCCTCCAGCTCCTCGGAGAGTTCCATGCCATGGGCAAAGGCGTGGGCGGGCACCTGCAGCAGATGGGCCCGGGGCATGGGGCCAAACAGGGCCTGGCCCATCGCCAGCAGCTGGGCGGGCTCCAGCCGGTGGCTGTCCGCCGCCCCTGGGGCAGGGGCGATCTCCGTGAGCTCCGGTGCGGCCGTGGCCGGCGCCAGCCAGGCGTCGATGAACAGCACCTCCTCCAGCTGGGCCAGCTCCTCGGCCAGCTCGGGGGTGAGCTGCTGCACGCTGCGCACCGCCACCGGCCCGCCGGGATCGGCCGCGGTGAGCACCGCCGCCTGCTCGGCCAGCCAGCAGCCCGCGCCATCGTCGCCGCGCAGGGGGTTGCCGATGCCGATCACCAGGCGCTTGTGCTGGGGATGCATCTCCATGGACCACGGGCGAGTGGAACCAACAGTGTGACCAGCAAACCGCGGGCCGGCGAAGCGCCCAGGGAGCTGGACCTGGAAGCTGGGCCTGGACCGGGGCCGAAACGAAACCGGATGTGATGCAGTTTCGAACGCGCTGGAAATACAGCCCTAGAAGGTAGTGAAGCGCTCTCAGCTTCCGACCCCAGCGAAACCCCGGCAGCAGGCCGGCCTCAGGTGGATCAGGCGTGCACGGATGAAAATCCATACCAAAGCATAAATAAATCATTGCGATTCCACCCAAGAGAAGCAGCGTGAGCAACCTCGAAAAAGACATGGCCGCTGGGATCTTGAACAACGGCATTCCACCTTGCTTTTCGCTCTATCAACCAACCCATCGGCACCGTCCCGAGAATCAGCAGGATCAGATCCGGTTTGGCAACCTGATGAAGGCCCTGGAGGAATCGGCGCTGCAGCGTCATCCCCGCAGCGAGATCGCTCCGATCCTGGACTCCTTCCATGCCCTGGCAAAGAATCACGACTTCTGGAACAACACCCTCGATGGCCTGGCAGTGCTGGCGTCAGCAGACATCTTCCGGGTCTACAAGCTGCATCGGCCGGTGGCTGAAATGGCTGAGGTGGCAGAGAGTTTCCATCTCAAACCGCTGCTGCGCATCCTGCAAACGGCAGACCGGTATCACGTGCTGGGGGTGAGCCGAACCGAGATCAGGTTGTTCGAGGGCAACCGCGACGTGCTGGATGAGATCGAACCCCCTGATGGCATCCCGCGAACCATGGTGGAGGCCCTGGGGGCAGAGATCACCGAACCCCATCAGACCGTGGCCTCCTACGGCGGTGTGGGCGTGGGGCGTTCAGCGATGCATCACGGCCATGGCGGCAGAGAGACGGAAGTGGATCTGGATACGGAACGATTCTTTCGCGCCGTGGACCGCGCCGTGCTGGAGGAATACTCCCAACCCTCACGCCTGCCCATGCTTCTCGCTGCGCTGCCGGAACATCACCATCTGTTTCAGCGTGTGAGCCACAATCCCTTTCTGAGGCGGGAAGGCATTGGGTTCTATCCACCGGATGAGCCAGGGAACGACACCCTGCGCCGCAGGGCCTGGAACCTGATCGAACCACTGTTTCACACACGAGTGGCCGCCATGGTTGAGGACTATGGCAGCGCAAGATCTGAAGGCCTGGCCAACCACAATCTGCACCAGGTTGCCAACGCGATCCGGGAAGGACGCGTGGCCCGGCTGCTGATCGAAGCCCAGCGTGAGATTCCAGGCCGGATCAATCGGGCCATGGGAGGCATCGAGCTGGGCGAAGCCGGGGATCCGCAGATGGGGGATCTGTTGGATGAGCTGGGCCAGGAAGCCCTGGCCATGGGCGCCGAAGTGGTGGTGCTGGCCGCAAACCAGATGCCCAGCAGCAGCGGGCTGGCCGCCGTCTACCGCCATTGATCGACCGCCAGGCAAGGGGAGGGTCTGCCGCAGGGGCTCAGCCGTTGAACAGTCAGGGGCGGGTGGGTGTGCCAGCAAGCCTGCGGTGACCGGCCTTCCAGAACCAAGCAGGAATCAGGCCGATGGTTCATAGAGGTACCGCTGGAAGCCGGCAAAGAGCTGGCCAATTTCTTCTGGTCTGCCCAGATCGGCCACGGCATCAGCGATGGAGTTCTGGTAGCGAAGCTGCAGCAATGGCGTGAGCTTTTCCAGGGCCAGCTCCTGCACACCCAGCGTCACGTAGTGCTGGAGAACGAAATTCAGGAAGAGCTGCTGCTTGCTCGTGCATTTGGAGTGGATATACAGGCGTGCATGGGCAGCGCGCTCCTCACGGGGGATGGGCTGCAGGGCATAGGCCACATGGGCCAGCACATCGAAAAGATCACTGTTTGCGGCATTGATGATCGTCTGCATCTCGGCCAGCTGGGCTGCACCGAAGCCCTTCTCTTCGAGGCCCTGGAGCAGCTTGCGGCGGGTTTCTGGAGAGCTCCAGAGTTCCCGCAGCTCGGCTTCGTCTTTGACGAACTCCGGCAGTTTTCCATAGAGCAGTTCCAGGAACTGCTGCGAACTCATCGGTGTGCCGTCTGGGTGCCAGAAGCTGGTCACCATCATGTGCTGGATGGAGCGTTCCTTGCCGTCGCCCAGCTTGATGCGGGCCTTTTGACGTCGGGGCTGGCCGCTGGTGTCGTCATCCCCTTCGGGGGCATTGGGTTCTGGGGGTTCCGTTGGGGGCAGAGCCTGGCGAGGGCCAACGGGTTCGGGCTCCTGGGGTTCGCCATCCCACTCAGGATCACTGAAGTGATGGTGGGCCTTCACGAAGTCGTAGATGGTGAAGTACTCCTTGCCGTCGTAGAGGCGGGTGCCACGGCCAATGATCTGCTTGAACTCGATCATCGAGTTCACCGGCCGCAGCAGCACGATGTTGCGCACGTTGCGGGCATCCACGCCCGTGGAGAGTTTTTGCGAGGTGGTGAGGATGGTGGGGATCGTCTTTTCATTGTCCTGAAAGGATCGCAGCCAGGTGTTGCCCAGTTCGCCGTCGTTGGCAGTAACCCGCTGGCAGTAGTTGGGATCGGTGCTGGTCTTGCACTGGTTGATCAGGTCGCGGATCGCCAGGGCATGGTCTTGGGTGGCACAGAACACCAGGGTTTTCTGGCGTTGATCGATCTGTCCCATAAAGATCTCCACCCGCTGCTGTTCACGCTGTTTGATCTCGATGATTTTGTTGAAGTCGGCTTCCTTGTAGAGCCTGCCGGCTTCGACCTCTCCTTCCACCACCGTGTCATCGGGAGTATAGATGTAGTCGTCGAGAGTGGTGGTGACCTGCTTGACGCGGAAGGGTGTGAGGAAGCCATCGTTGATGCCCTCCTTCAGCGAGTAGGTGAACACCGGTTCGCCGAAGTAGGCGTAGGTGTCGATGTTGTCGTTGCGGCGCGGCGTGGCGGTGAGGCCGAGCTGCACGGCAGGGGAGAAATACTCAAGGATGCCGCGCCAGGTGGATTCGTTGTTGGCGCCACCGCGATGGCACTCATCGATCACGATGAAATCAAAAAAGTCGGCCGGGTACTGACCGAACCAGGGGGAGGGCTTGCCATCCAGCACCGGCCCGCTCATGAAGGTTTGGAAGATGGTGAGGAACACACTGGCGTTGGTGGGCACGCGGCCCTTGCGGCGCAGGTCTTCGGGATTGATCCGCACCAGGGCGTTTTCTTCGAAGGCGGCGAAGGCGGTGAAGTCGTTGAAGGCCTGATCGGCGAGGTTGTTGCGATCAGCCAGAAACAGGATGCGCGGCCGACGGGTGGGTTCACCGCTGAGGTTCCAGCGGGCCGCAAACAACTGCCAGAGGATCTGGAAGGCGATCGAGGTCTTGCCGGTGCCGGTGGCCAGCGTCAACAGGATGCGGTTCTGGCCGGCGGTGATGGCCTCCAGCACCCGCTTCACGGCGATCTCCTGGTAGAAGCGGATCTGCCAGCTGCCGCCCTTGTCGGGGTAGGGGATGGCGGCGAAGCGATCACGCCAGGCGTTCTCTGCGGCGAAGGTGCGCGCCCACAGCTCCTGGGGCGTGGGGAAGCCTTCGGCCTCCCCCTCCTCGCCCGTCTCCCTATCGATGGCGTAGATGCCCTTGCCGTTGCTGGCATAGGTGAAGCGCAGCTGGAGCTTGGCGGCGTATTCCTTGGCCTGGCCCACCCCCTCGGTGAGCGGCAGGGTATCGGCCTTGGCCTCCACCACTGCCAGGGCTGTATTGCGGTAGCTGAGCACGTAGTCGGCGCTGAGGGACTTGCCGCGGCGACCGCCGCCCTCGATGCGCCCGGGCGCGATCGGAAACTCACGGCGAATGCGGCTGCCCTCCACCACGCCCCAACCGGCGGCGGTGAGCAGCGGGTCGATCAGCTCAGCGCGGGTTTCGGCCTCGTTCATGGCAACAGGCTGCCCACATGGTCGAGCAGCTCCGCGCAGAGCTGGTTCCAGGCGGTGCGATCGAGGTGTTCCACATCCGGTTCTTCGTCGTAGCGCCACACCACGGCAAACAGGGTGAAGCGGCTGAGGCCAACGAAGGGCTCAACAGCAGCGCCCTGATCGCGCAGCATCTGAAACAGCAGCCTGAGGTTGTGACTGAAGGGTGGCTGCTCTGGCGTGAGCACCAGCAGCCAGGCCTTCAGAGCCTTCTCGATCGCCTGCTGCAGATGAAAGCCCCAGGTGGCTTCCTCAAAGAGCGAAGCATCCGCCATGGCCAACGCGGTGCGCAGGTCACGGTGCGCGATGCGCAGAAAGCCGGCCGCTGTTTCAGCCGGGGCCATGCAGAGGCTCCGCAGGATCCAGCCGGCGCCCATAGCGGAACGCCTCGGCAATCACGTTCTGACGTCCATGGCGCCGCTCCTCCACTTCACTGGCGGAGTAGAGCAGCAGTTCAATGGGCAGGCGGTGATGGGCCAGCTTCCAGCCCAGGGCATCCGTTTCCTCAAAGCGCGAATGGTTGGCCAACCATTCATCCGGCACGGTAATCAGCAGATCCAGGTCTGAATCGGGCCGCTCGGTGCCGCGGGCACGGGAACCAAACAGGCGCACCGCGGATCCGGGGATGGCTGCCTGGATCTCGGCCGCGATCGTGCGCAGCAGTGGCTCATCCACCACGTAGTGATAGCTGGAGGGGCGGGCTGTTGCGCTCATGGGGCTAGTTTGACGCGTGTGGCCGGACTCTGCCTGTTTCAGCGGCGCGCGTCCTGCAGTGGGCAGCCATAGGCGGCGAACGCCGTATCGGCACTGACCAGGGTGAAGGGGCCGCTGATCGCCTGGGCCACCAGCAGACGGTCAAACGGATCGCGGTGGTGCAGGGGCAGCTGTTCGAGCGCCAGCAGATGGGGAAGGCCGATCGGGAGGAACACAAAGCCCGACTGCTCCGCCCAGGGGATGGCCTCGCGAGCCGACAGGGGCATGTCGGCACGGGCTAGGGCGTGCTTGATGGCGATCTCCCAGAGCGACACGTGGCTGACCATCACCGCACTGGCCTGGTGGGTGATCAGCTCCCGGCTGGCGGGCCCCAGCTTCGGGTCATCGGTGATGGCCCAGAGAAAGGTGTGGGTATCGAGCAGCAGGTGCATCAGCCCTGCTCGAACAGTTCGGCGATCTGGGGATTGGCGGCATCGATGGAGTCGGGCGCCACGAACTGCCCCCGGGCGATGCCCAACCGGCGGGGCCGGGCCGGTGCCTGCAGGCTGGTGAGCCGCGCCACGGGCCGGCCGTTGCGGGCGATCACCACCTCGGCTTCGGCGCCGGTTTCGATCGCCTCCACCAGCCGCGAGAGGTGGGTCTTGGCCTCGAGCATGTTCACCACACGGCTCGGGCCCGTGCTCTGACCAGGGCTGGGACGGGACACCATGGCTGCACACGGCTCAACCAGACCAGACTAGACCAGCCAGGGCGCTCCAAGCTCCTCCACCGGTAGCAGCCAATGCAGCAGGGGACGGCACGCCAAGGGGGCGGTGGTGATGTCGCTCGACACGACCAACAGCCTGATGGAAACCGTGCACCTGCTGCGTTCCCCGGCCAATGCGGCCCATCTGCAGCAGTCGCTGGAGCAGGCCGGGCGCGGGGAGCTCCTCTCCCATGGGCTGATTGATCCGGATCTGGCCGATGCCGGCGCTTGAGCGGCTCGCCTGGACTTCAGCCGCCTGGGACGACACCCTCCACTGGCAGAGCCAGGACCGAAGACAGCTGCGGCGCATCAACCAGCTAATCCAGGCTTGCCTGCGCGATCCCTTCGCTGGCATCGGCAAACCCGAACGTCTGCGGGAAAACCTGGCTGGGCGCTGGTCGCGTCGCATCGATGAAGCGCACCGGCTGGTTTATCGGTTGGATGGCGAGCTTCTTGTGATCCTGGCCTGCAGGGTTCACTACCGGTAAGACAGCGGCGAGTTGTCGGCAGGCCGACCGTGCGTCCGGGCAGAGTGAAGAAACGGCCGCCGTCATGGCGGCGTCTGGACTGGTTGGATGGCTGAAGGCGCGATGAACTGGAGGCCAAAGCCTGGAGCTCAGAGCTCGCCGTTGAACGCCTGGTGCAGAAGGGTCTTCTTTAGATCCTCCAGAGCGGCGAGTTTGCGTTCGTAGAGGTGGGTGAGTCGTTGAGTTTCTTGGCGGAAGGAGTCGAGCTTGGTGACAATCTCGTTCTGTTGCTCGATTTCATGCGGGAACGAAACAACCACTGCACCAAGCTGCTTAAAAGTCAGCGCGGGCATGGTGGATGAGCCTTGACTACTTAGGAATTTTTGAACCGTTTCTTGTCCCAAGAAGTAAGCCAAGAAGTCATTTGTCAATGAGTCGTCGCGAATGGATATCTTGAAAAGATTGTTCGCGATCACTCCTTCGATTCCTCGGCCCACCAATCCCGGCGACCCATAGCGGACCATTACAATATCGGATCTATCCGCCCAATATCGGGGACCCGGATCTGGGACATATCGGATATCATCTGTTCCCTGGGTATAGTCAATGATTCGGATAAACCGAACCATGCCTGTTATAGGCGTGCTCGATTGGTCACCCAAGCCGACCTGTATCCCCTGCGAGAACTCAGCTATTGCATCTAACCGCCTATCAACCCAACCCCGGCCGCGCCGGCTGAAGACGACTTGGAGTTGGCTTTTGAAGAGAGAACGGGCATTTTCTAAGTTCTTTTCGGCGCTCGCCTTGGCGACGGCGAGGCCCTGAAATACATCGTCAAGCAGGCCGACTATTCGCTGCTGTTCAGCCAACGTGGGTAGCGGCATTCCGATAGCTGCCGCGTGAGAGTTCCTGACTCCTCCCATTATTCCATCACCCGCAACGTCATCCTTCTGGCTCTGAAAATTATCAGACGTAAGAAAATAGAAAGCGTAACGTGATTCGACATTTGATCGCGGCGTAACAAAGCAGAATCCCGTCGAAAACAACGAACCCTTTAGCGATGAGTCGATGAGAATTACTTTCTTAGTTCCTTTCATCCGCGCGAAACCAATGTCACCGACTTCAGGCATGCATCCGGCTCGACTTGGTCGGTTAGCATAGTCAACAAGATCTGGCTCTGACAATTCGCCTTCCGATCCAACCGCGCCCGTTGAGAAATAGCGACGTAGTCCTGTAAATACCTCCGGCTTCCGATTCGATATCGGACACACATCGCCCAATGGCATTGTATCCCACCCCGTCTTCATACCAAAGCCCTGATCCTCTCCAGCACCTGCACACTCTCCGCATCCAATGCCACAATCTCCGCAATGATCTCCTGCGGGCTGCGCAGCGCCACCTCATTACCCCCATGGGGATTCTTCACCGACAGATCCCAATTCTGATGATCGATGGAGTCCACCTCCACACTCCAGCTCTTGGGCGAATCAGCAAAGGTTTTCTGCAGCTCCACGAACTCCGCCAGGTCGCGGTCGTTGAGCGGATTGGTCTTACCCAGGTTGCGGCCGGGATCGAGCTGGTAGAACCACACCTTGCGGGTGGGCGATCCCTTCTCGAAGAACAGCACCACCGTTTTCACCCCCGCGCCCTGGAAGGTGCCGCCGGGGCAGTCGAGCACGGTGTGCAGGTCGCAGTCGGTGAGCAGCTTCTGGCGCAGGGCCACCGAGGCGTTGTCGGTGTTGGAGAGAAACGTGTTTTTGATCACCACGCCAGCGCGGCCGCCGGCCCGCAGCAGGCGGATGAAGTGCTGGAGAAACAGAAACGCGGTTTCACCGCTGCGAATCTCGAAGTTCTGCTGCACCTCCTTGCGTTCGCTGCCGCCGAACGGCGGGTTGGCGAGGATCACATCGAAGCGGTCGCGCTCCTGCACATCGCTGAGGTTTTCGGTGAGGGTGTTGGTGTGCAGCACCCGGGGCGCCTCGATGCCGTGGAGGATCATGTTCATGATCGCGATCACATAGGCGAGGCTCTTCTTCTCCTTGCCGGTGAAGGTGCGGTTTTGAAGGGTGTCGAGGTCTTCGGTGCTGAGTTCGCGGCCGGTGGCGCCGCCCTTGCGCATGTATTCGAAGGCTTCGCACAGGAAGCCGGCGGAGCCCACCGCCGGGTCGTAGACCGACTCACCGATCTGGGGGTTCACCACCTGCACAACGGCGCGGATCAGCGGCCGGGGCGTGTAGTACTCACCGCCGTTGCGGCCGGCGTTGCCCATGCGCTTGATCTTTTCCTCATAGAGCATCGAGAGCTCGTGCTTCTCGGCCTGGGAGCGGAACTGCAGGCCATCCATCAGATCGATGATTTCGCGCAGGTTGTAGCCGCTGCTGATCTTGTTGCGCAGTTCGCCGAAGATCTCACCGATCTTGTATTCGATCGTGTTCGGCCCGCTGGCGCTCTGCTTGAAGCGCTCCAGGTAGGGGAACAGGCGCTGGTTCACGAAGTCGCGCAGGTCGTCGCCGGTGAGGGCGGCGTGATGATCCAGCTGGCCGCTGGCGTTCTTCGGGGCCGCCCAGCTGTTCCAGCGGTAGGCCCCCTCGAGGATGGGCGTATGTGTGCGGCCCTCCAGGGCGGCCACGGTGGCCTTGTCGTCTTCGAGCCCGTCAAGGTACTTGAGGAACAGCAGCCAGGAGGACTGCTCGGTGTAGTCGAGCTCGGTGCCGCAGCCGGCCTCCTTGCGCAGGCAGTCGTCGATGGCGCGGAACGCCTGCTCAAAGGAGCTGGAGGCCGAGGCGGCGCGGGAACCGTTAGCGGCACGGGTGCGGGGGGCGCGGCTGGCGGCCTGGCCATTGCTGGAGGCCTCCACCGCCGTCTCATCCGCCAGGGCCACCGAACCGCCACGGCCACGGCCGGGCACGATCAGCCTGCGGCTCAGCAAATCGCCCTTCACCTCTTCGTAGCTGGCTTCGTCCCACTCCAGGGTTTCCCGCAGGCGGCCGTTGCCCGCTGATCCGCCCAAGGCTGTGAGCGCGCCGAGGAACTCGTCAGCGAGGTCGTCGTTGCTTACGGCGTCGCTCGGTGGGTTCTCAGCGGCGTACGTCAACGGATAGAGCAGTTCTAACGACTCAGCATGCCAGAAGGATTACGGCCGGGGCAAGGGTGCCCGGAGGTGGGCTGATCCCAGTCGGATGAATGGCAAGGTGATGCAGCTAAAGGGCAGTTGCTCGGAGGAGAAAGTCCGGCTGGGCTTAGGGGCTGTAACATGCGCTTGACGCCATGCTCAGCGCCAGCAGAAAGCAGAGCGAGGAGCGAGCGGTGCTTTCTGCTGTCAACTGAAGCGCCCCAGATCAGAAGCGGGTACATGCTGATGGTAGATCACAGTATTTCTTGCTCCCGCCTTCTGCATCTGGATGCTAGGCCTCGCTTAGAGATAGCCATCCCTGCTCATGCGTCTTGGAAGATCAGCTCTAGAGTGTAATTGTGTAGCCTATTTCCTTGAAGGTGTGAGGGATCTTTGGGAAACTGAATGAATAAGGAGCTCAGCTCTTGAAGGAAGGAAAACGCCCGCCTTCACCTTCTGCTTGAGATACCTAGGGAAGGAGCGAGGGACATAGTGAGTGTGTAGCCATATCCGAAAACTACCCAGTGCACTTACGGGATAGATCCAAGCCTCTACTGGGTTAGCCATGGCCTGGGGGAACCAACTTGGGTAATCGTGTGGATGCTTGAGCCTTTGGCCATGCTCAGCTTCGAGATTACTTTCGCTCCAATAGTTACTCCAGAGCTTCCCAATGCTAACATCTGGAACCGTATGATTGTCGAGCGGGCATCCACTTTGGATCATATGAACAACTAGATCGGCAATCTCGCGAAAGATTGAAAAATATCCGATTGGGACTTGGTCATTCAACAGCACTCGCTCGTGAAAGTTCTTCCATGAGTCGGGAATGTGCTGATCTGGGTCGTATCCACATCTGTTGTAGATAAACGACCTAAATGAATACCTTGCAAGCAGGCGATAGTTCCTAAGCGCTACCTCGTTATCGCCTTGGGTGGCCTCAAACGCGTAGTACTCAAGAATTGCCATGCAAACCGAGTCGACGTAGGCATGCGTCTCGATTCCAGTTTGGCTTGTTCTTAGATCAAGGCGTTCTCCATTGTGACCCTGTGCCGCAAGAAGCTCCCTAATCTTTACTCCACGAGGTTTATCTTTCTCGGTATCCCAGTTGTTGGCAAGGCGCAGAAGCACAACATGATCCACGCCACACATTCTCGCTAGGCCCCTAAGTGTTAGGTATGGGGTGCCATCACTAAGAACGCCCATCCCTATTCCATCAACCTCTACCTCGGTTACTGGGAACAGGGTCATCTGTGCCGCAGGCACCCCTTGTCGAGCGATTTGAAGCACTTCCTTTGAAGGCTGAGGCTGTGGCTGTGGCATGTCCGATGCCATGGGTGTGAGTCTTAGTGTTCCAAACTTAAGGCGCTAGCCATGGTGTACCTAGTGCGGAAAACCCTACCTGTCCCACCATATCTAGGGCGAGGGTGCGCATCTACCGGAACAGTATGTACAAGTACCTACATGGGGGCTCTTTCGCAGGCCTAACGTTTGAATCCACCGGCCTGCGCGGTTTTCCGCGCAGATCCGGTGAAATGATGGGTTAGCCATTTGGGATAAAGAATTTCCGAAAATCCGCAATCTTGCTGGCCTTAACAACGAACCCAAGGTTGTTTGGAATCTTTGACAGGCTGATTGGAATTTGGGCAAGGGGGACTTCAATGGTTTGAATTTCTCCTTCAGCGACGTGCTGCGGGCCTGCGAACAAGACGCCAAGCAAGATGAGCCGGCCACCCCCGAGATTGAGATTGCCCTTTGCGTCGAGGTAGCCGCCTTGGTCAAAGATGAGAACGGGACTTCCACTTGAACCCGGGAAGCAGGCGCAGTCAATAACGAAAATGGGAAGGCCGTTATAGTCGTTCTTCGGATTCGTGGCTGTGATGCCCCGCCTTACGATAGGCATGTTGTTTTTTTCATCCCAAATGCCGTTCGGGTAGCCGATCATGGTTATGTTTTCGAGACCCGAGAGATCGGCAAGTTTTTCTGGGGTGGGCAGTAGGTCTTCGCCGATTGGCGGAGCGAAAAATTTCACTCCCTTCGCCTCTGCTTGATGATAGAGCGGGGCAATTGGAAAGACTGCCAGATCAACGTTCGCCTCAGGATGCTTTATCCAGAGGCTTTCAAAATTGTCGAGGACGATTCGCTCGGTTTGACCAAGAAGCGGTTCGCCATTCTCGTTACTCTTCGTTAAAACGAAGGCGCCGACCTTTGATTTGTCTATGACGTGCTTGTTGGTGACGATGAGTGGCACGTGGGTATTGTCATTAACCTTGAACGAGAAGAAGAACCCCGTCCCGGTGGAGTGACGATTCCCATCCAGCGAGCACTCAAGCCGGACGGTCGTATGCATTAAGGTTTCAGCAGGCGTCATAGGCAATGAAATGGATAACGCTCAAGATCAGCGGCGGGGAGAATTTAGAACAAGGACAATCGAGTCTGCAATCCCGATCGCTGCATCTTGATGTTATGCGGGCACAACAGTCAACTGAATCAATTATAATCTATGAAATTGAAAGCTTCTATAGGCACGGAGATCACAATTGTTAAGCCAGAGTCCCCTTTCGTAATTTGGAAAGTTCGTTGTACTGATCTCAATCATTGGCCTTAGTTCAGCCTGCGATGCCTCAGGCTCCGCGTGTAAAGGTTCATGAGTAGGACGCATCGCTTCTGTGAGAAAGCTTGGCATCAGCTCCGTCTCAAGCAAAGCAGCAGTGGAAACAGACGAAGGAACGAGAGATAAATCAAGTGCAATTCGCCATTCTTCCTCATTCTCAAAGTAATCAGGGAGCCTCATGGCTCTTGCCAGCCTGAATGGCAAAAAACCGTTTAGCTCACTAGTTTTAACATAGTTTACCGATCCAGTCGCGTACCCAACGTACCTTGGATCCCAATCAAGGTTCTGGGATCCATCATCGTTAATCATCTCCCATTCGCCTGGTTGAAGTGAATTCCAATATGCAACTGAACTGTGAAATGCACTTTCCAGATCATCTTTAGCAATTGATAAAACTGCTTTGTCGGAAAACTGATACGCAAAGTCGCTAGCTAGTGATTCGGAGAATGACCAGCAGCTTATAAAATAGCAGCTTCGGGCATACTGATCTGCCCTCTGGAAGAACCGGTCGTGGGTAACCTGGGTGTCATTGCCGTCTCTAGGGAGCTGAAGTTCTTGGCGAACTCGATTCCATTCACTCTGGGTCCTAAATGTCTCCCCTTCTTCACTTCTATCAGAGCTATTGTGGGAGATTGCCTGGGAGAAAAATAGACGCTTATCGTCTAGGTCTCTGCTGGCAGATGAGTAAGCCACTCCTCTGTAAAGCATCGCGTCACTGCCAGTATTGTTAGAGGCAGGCTGACTCTGGCAACGTTTTAGTCTGTATAGCATTGGCCTGTCGATTAAGGATGTAGAGTTGGCATGTTTTTGTCGAGACGCATCAGGGCTGACGAAGAGCGGATGCCAAGATTTTAGTCACTTCAGCAGCACCACCACTTCGAATAACATGTATTTGGGCGGACCCGTGTAAGCCTCCGCTCCTAGCCTTCCCAGCAGTCTAAATCAACTGCTTCCTGGTAGCAACTTGCCGAGCACCCCTCCCCGGCAATGGCTTTCGCTGAGCCGCCAGCTTGCGATGGCGTCTTATACGGACCCGCCCATCACCGTTCCAACGGCTACAAAGAACCTGGGCCGCAGTCCTGATCCCAACCTCGTCCTCGCACTGGTCAAGCCCCCAACCCCCTCAATCCCTCACCCGCTCCGCCAGCACCCTGCCGCCGGCATCCAGCAGGGAGATGCGCAGCGGCATCTGGCCGGCGGCGTGGGTGCTGCAGCTCAGGCAGGGGTCGAAGCAGCGGATGCCCGCCTCCACCCGGTTGAGCAGGGGCTCGGGGATCTCGGCGCCTTCGGCCACCGGCTCGGTGATGAACTCCCGGGCGATCTGGGCCACCGTGCGGTTCATCGCCAGGTTGTTCTGGCCCGTGGCGATGATCAGGTTCACCCGGGTGATCAGGCCGTCGTCGTTCACCCGGTAGTGGTGAAACAGGGTGCCCCGCGGCGCCTCGCTCACCCCCACCGCCTCGTTGGCGTTGAGGCTGGCGCGGGCGCGGATGCGATCGCCCATCAGGCTGTCGTCCACCACCAGCTGCTCGATGCCCTCCAGACAGGCCACGATCTCCACCAGCCGGGCGTGGTGGAACGCAAACGACGACGTCACGATCCGGCCGCCGCTCGCCGCGGTGCCGCTGCGCTGGCGGAACTCGTCCAGCTCCCGGTCGGCCCATTCCGTGCCGATCCGCTCGCACACGTTCAGCCGCGCCAGGGGCCCCACCCGGTAGATGCCCTCCGGATAGCCCAGCGGCTTGTAATACGGGAACTTCAGGTAGCTCCAGCTCTCCACCGCCTCGCCCAGGTAGCTGGCGTAGTCGTCCTCGCTGAGACCATCGGCCACGATCCGGCCGCTGCTGTCGATTAAGCGGATCGCCCCCTCGATGCACTCCCAGCCGCCATCGGCCGCCACCAGGCCCATAAACAACGAATCGAAATCGCCAAACGTGCGCTGTTCCCGCTGCAGCGGCCCATCCAGCAGCCCCTTGTAGAGCGCCAGGGCGGTGGCCACCGTGGCCTTGGCCTCCGGCAGACGCCCCAGGATCCACTCCCGCGCCTCGGCGCTCAGGGGCGTGCGCACCCCGCCGGGCACCGCCCAGGCCGAATGGATCTTGCGGCCCCCCAGCAGCTCCAGCACCTGCTGGCCGAACTGCCGCAGGCGGATGCCGGCGCGGGCCAGGTCGGGATCGGCCGCCATCAGGCCGAACACATTGCGCTTGGCCGGATCGCTCTCCCAACCCAGCAGGAAATCGGGGCTGCTCAGGTGAAAGAACGACAGGGCATGGCTCTGGCAGAGCTGGGCCAGATTCAGCATCCGCCGCAGCTTGCGCGCCGCCGGTGGCGGCTGCACCGCCAGCAGCTTGTCGCCCGTTTTCGCCGCCGCCAGCAGGTGGCTCACCGGGCAGATGCCACAGATCCGCGCCGTGATTCCCGCCATCTCGGTGAACGGCCGGCCCTCGCAGAAGGTTTCGAAGCCCCGGTACTCCACCACGTGGAAACGGGCATCGCTCAGCCGGCCCGATTCATCGAGGTGCAGGGTGATCTTGGCGTGCCCCTCGATGCGGGTGACGGGGTCGATCGTGATCGTGCGGGTCATGGGGGGGATTCCTTACTGGCAGCTAGCCGAACTTCAACATCTCGCGGCCTTCCATCGTCGGCGCCGCGCCGCGGAGCAGCGGCTCGATGGCGGCGCGGATGCGCTCGGCCGACGGCGGGCAGCCGGGCAGATACAGATCCACCGGGATCACCTCATGCAGCGGCAGCACCCGCTCCAGCAGCTCCGGCACGATCCCCGGCGCGTGGGGATGCTGGGCGCCGGTGTCGGCCAGCTCCAGATAGCCGCGATCGAGCACGCTCTGGCGCGAGCCGCCGTCCACACCGGCCCAGAGGTTGCGCAGGCCCGGCACGTTGGCCGTCACGGCACAGTCGCCGAACGACACCACCAGGCGGCTGCGCTCGCGCAGCTGCAGCGCCAGTTCGAGGTTGTCGGCGTTGGCCACCGCCCCCTCCACCAGGCACACGTCCACCCCCTCGGGGAAGGTCTTGATGTCGCTGGCCACCGGCGAGAACACCACGTCCACATGGGCCGCCAGCTCGAACAGCCACTCGTCGAGATCGAGAAACGACATGTGGCAGCCGCTGCAGCCGGCCAGCCACACCGTGGCGAAACGCAACCTGGGGGTGGAAGTCGTCATGGCGGGCTCCGGGTTCACTGGTTCAACCACTGGTGCTGTTCCCGGGCGGTGCGCAGCAGCTGGGGCCGGTCCCGGTGCGGCGCCTTCTCACCGGTGGTGTCCTCCTTGTGGAAGATGGCGCCGGTGGGGCACACGTCCACGCACTTGCCGCAGGAGGTGCAGGCCCCCACCTCACCCCAGGGCTCGTCCAGCCCGGCGATGATCCGGCATTCGGCGCCGCGGTGGGCCACGTCCCACACGTGGGCCCCCTCGATCTCGTCGCACACCCGCACACAGCGGGTGCAGAGGATGCAGCGGTTGTGGTCGATCGCGAACTGGGGATGGGACGCATCCACCTGCCGCTGGGGGTACTGGTACGGGAAGCGGGAGTGGTCCATCCCCACCGCCACCGCCACGTTCTGCAGTTCACAGTTGCCGTTGGCCACGCAGAAGGCGCACACGTGGTTGCCCTCGGCGAAAAACAGCTCCACCGCCATCCGCCGCCACTCCTTCAGCTGGGGCGTCTGGGTGAGCACCGCCATGCCCTCGCCGGCGGCGGTGGCACAGGCCGGCTGCAGCTTGCCACTGCCCTCCAGCTCCACCAGGCACAGCCGGCAGGCGCCCACCGGCGTGAGGCCATCGAGGTGGCAGAGGGTGGGCAGCTCGGCCCCCGCCGCCCGCACCGCATCGAGCAGGCTGGCGCCCTCGGGCACGGCCACCTCCACCCCGTCCACCGTGAGGGTGTGCACGCTCATGGGCTCACCTCCTGCAGCAGGCAGGCCTCGAGCGGTTCACACTGCGCCGGCTGCCGGCAGGCCGCCTGGTATTCCTGGCGGAAGTAGCGCAGGGTGCTCAGCACCGGGTTCGGCGCCGCCTGGCCCAGCCCGCAGAGACTGGTGGCGCCCACCATCCGGCAGAGCTCCTCCAGCCGCTCCAGGTCGGCCAGTTCCGCCCGCCGCTCCACGAAGCGGTCGAGCATCTGGGCCAGCTGCACGGTGCCGGCGCGGCAGGGCACGCACTTGCCGCAGCTCTCGTTCACGCTGAAGCGCATGAAGTGGCGCGCCACCTCCGGCATCGAGGTGCTCTCGCCCATCACCACCAGCCCGCCCGAACCCATCATCGAGCCCAGGGCCTTGAGGCTCTCGTAGTCCACCGGGGTGTCGAGCAGGTGGGCGGGGATGCAGCCGCCGGAGGGGCCGCCGGTCTGCACCGCCTTCACGCCGCCGGCCGGCCCCTCGCCCCCCGGCACGCCGCCGCCGATGGTGAGCACCACCGTGCGCAGCGTGGTGCCCATCGGCACCTCCACCAGCCCCGTGCGCCGCACCGCGCCGGAGAGGGCGAACACCTTGGTGCCCTTGCTGCCCTCGGTGCCGATCGCCGCATACCAGTCGCCCCCCTCGCGCAGGATCACCGGCACCGAGGCCAGGGTCTCCACGTTGTTGATCAGGGTGGGCGCCCCCCACAGGCCCACCTGGGCGGGAAACGGCGGCCGCGGCCGGGGCATGCCGCGCTGCCCCTGGATCGAGGCCAGCAGCGCCGTCTCCTCCCCGCACACATACGCCCCGGCCCCCACCCGCACCTCCAGCCGCAGGTTGAAGCTGCTGCCGGCGATCCCGCCCCCCAGCAGCCCCTTGCCCCGCGCCTGCTTCAGCGCCAGGCGCAGGCGCTCGATCGCCAGCGGATACTCCGCCCGCACATACACGTAGCCCTGGTCGGCGCCCACCGCGTAGGCCGCGATCGCCATCCCCTCGATCAGCCGGTGGGGATCGCTCTCCAGCACGCTGCGGTCCATGAAGGCGCCGGGGTCGCCCTCGTCGGCATTGCACACCACGGTGCGGGGGCCGGGGGGCTGCAGGGCCACCGTGTCCCACTTCAGGCCGGTGGGATAGCCGGCACCGCCGCGGCCGCGCAGGCCGCTGCGCTTCACCTGGTCGCGCACCTGCTCGGGGCTGCACTCCAGCAGCACCCGCTTCAGCTGGGCGTAGCTGCCGTGGGCGATGGCGTCGTCGATCGACTCGGGGTTCACCACGCCGCAGCCCTCCAGCACCACCGCCTGCTGCAGGGCAAAGAACGGGTGGGCGGGATCCAGCCGCTGGCTGGCCAGCGCGTCCCCCTGGCCCAGGCCGGTGGCCGCCGCCAGCAGGGCCGGCGCCTGCTCCGGGCGGAGATCGGCGTAGAGCTCGCTGGCGCCTCTGGGCCGGTCGAGGGCCACCAGCGGGCCGCGGCCGCACAGCCGCAGGCAACCCACCGGCTTGATCGTCACCCCCTCGGCGGCGCCGCCCAGCTGGTCGCGGGCGGCGTGCAGGGCCGCCTGCAGGGCATCGGCGCCGGCCGAGCGGCAGCCGCTGGCGGCGCAGCAGCGCAGTTGCAGCGGGGTTGGGGCCGTCATTGCGCCGCTCCGCTGAGGCCAAGCGCATCGAGGCGGGCCTCCAGGGCCGCCGGGTCGTCGATCGGCAGGCGCGGTTCCAGCTGGCCGTCCACCACCAGCACCGGCGCCTGGCCGCAGGCCCCCAGGCAGCTCACGTGCTCCAGGGCCCAGCTGCCGTTGCCGGCGGCGTCATCGAGCCGCAGCCCCAGCCGCCGCTCCAGCCGCGCCACCAGCTCGCCGCCCCCCTTCACGAAGCAGGCCGTGCCCAGGCACACCGCACAGCGGTGGGCGGTGGGCGCCTCCAGGCGGAACAGGTGGTAAAAGCTGGCCACCCCGTGCACCCGTGCGAGGGGCAGCTTCAGCTCCCGGGCCACCTGGGCCAGGGCCGCCGCCGGCAGGTAGCCGTAGAGCTCCTGCACCTGGTGGAGCACCTCGATCAGGGCATCGGCGCGGCCGCGGTGCTGGCGGATCAGCCGGCTGGTGCGCTCTATCGCCTGGGCCGGCAGGGCCGCTTCTGCCCCGGGCTGGGGGGAGGCCATCACCATCGGCTGCTCCATCACCACGGGCGGCTCCATCACCATGGGCTGCTCCATCACCATGGGCTGCTCCATCACCATGGGCTGCTGGCGGCGGAACCGCCCAGTCACACCTTCTCGATAGCCAGCAAAAACGCAACTGTCAGCGATTGTGGGGGAAGCCTTGCAGGGAGTTGAGGTGATGCTGATGCCCACCACCGGCCTGCTGCTGGATCCGGCCTTCCGCCTGCACCACACCGGCAGCCACCATCCCGAGTGCCCCGAGCGGCTCGACGCCATCGAGCAGGCCCTGGGCCAGCGGGGCCTGCTGCAGCGCTGCCAGCGGATCACACCGCGGCCGATCAGCGACGCCGAACTGCTGCGCTGCCACAGCCAGGGCTACCTGCACACCGTGCGCCGGGATGGGGCCTACGGCCGCAGCGAGCTCTCCACCGGCGACACGGCCATCGGCGAGCACAGCGAGGACGTGGCCCGGCTGGCCGCCGGCGGCGTGCTGGTGGCGGTGGATGGGGTGCTGCAGGGCACCCTGGCCAACGCCTTCGCCGCCGTGCGTCCCCCCGGCCACCACGCCGAGCCGGAGCGGGGCATGGGCTTCTGCGTGTTCAACAACGTGGCCCTGGCCGCCCGCCATGCCCAGGCGGTGCACGGGCTGGAGCGGGTGCTGATCGTCGACTGGGACGTGCACCACGGCAACGGCACCCAGGCGATCTTCTGGAGCGACCCGAGCGTGTTCTATCTGAGCGTGCACGAGTGGGGCAACTACCCGGGCAGCGGCGCCGCAACGGAGCGGGGCGAGGGCCGCGGCAGCGGCACCACCCTCAACTGCCCCCTGCCCGCCGGCAGCGACGGCACCACCGTGCTGCGCACCCTGGAGGAGGCCCTGCTGCCGGCCGCGGCCCGCTTCCGGCCGCAGCTGCTGCTGCTCTCGGCCGGCTTCGACGGCCACCGCCGCGACCCCCTCGGCCGCTTCCAGCTCAACAGCGCCGACTACGGCGCCCTCACTGCCTCCTGCCTGGCCGTGGCCGCCGAGCACGCCGGCGGCCGGCTGGTGTCGGTGCTGGAGGGGGGCTACCACCTCGGCGCCCTCGGGGAGAGCAGCGCGGCTCACCTGGAGGCGCTGCTGCAGGCTGCAAGCCCGGGCGCTCAGGCGCCACCCACCAGCTGAGCGCCCGGCTGCGAACCCTGCTCCAGCGGCAGCTGCCAGCCCGCCAGATCCACCCAGGCCTCCACCACCTCCGGGGTGTTGCGCAGCTGGAAGCCGAGCTTGCGGCACACCCGCTGCATGGCGCCGTTCTCGTGCAGGATCTCGGCCGTGACCCGCTCGATGCCCTCGTCGCGGCCGATGCGCAGCAGCTGGCCCAGCAGCTCGGTGCCCAGCCCCTGCTGCTGATACGCGTCACTCACCAGCATCGAGAACTCGGCGGCGTTGCTGCCGTGCACCCGGCTGAGGCGTCCCACCGCCAGCAGGGCGTGCTCGCCGCTGGCCGGATCGCGGCGGTCCGCCACCAGGGCCAGCTCGCGCTCGTAGTCGGTGAAGCAGATGCGCACCAGCCGCTCATGGGCGGTGCGGTGCTGCAGCGACATCATGTGGAAGTAGCGGTAGTACACGCTCTCCTCCGAGAGGGTGCGGTGGAAGGCCACCACCAGCGGCTCGTCCTCGGGACGGATCGGCCGGATCGTCACCGCCGTGCCGTCGCGCAGCCGCCAGGGGCGCACGTATTCACTGGGATAGGGCCGGATCGCCGGCCGGGGCAGGCTGCAGGTGGCCCCCGCCAGGGGCTGGATCACGATGCGGGCATCGAGGGCCACCAGGGGGCGGCGGGGATCACCGGGCAGCACCAGCAGCGGGTTGATGTCGATCTCGCGGATCGCCGGCTGCTCCAGCACCAGCCGGCTGAGCCGCACCAGCAGCTGTTCCAGGGCTGGCAGGTCGGCCGGCGGCCCGCCGCGCACCCCCTGCAGGGCCCGGTACACCCGCGTCTGCTCCATCAGCCGCCGCGCCAGGGTGGTGTTCAGCGGCGGCAGGGCCACGGCGCTGTCGCGCTGCACCTCCACCAGGGTGCCGCCGCTGCCGAACAGGATCACCGGCCCGAACTGGGGATCGAGGCTGCTGCCCACGATCAGTTCCAACCCGTCGGCGCGGGGCAGCATCGGCTGCACGCTCACCCCGGCGAAGGCCTCCGGCCCGCAGCGCTCACCCACCGTGACGGCCATCGTGCGGTAGGCGTCGGCCACCGCCTCGGGTCCGGCCAGGTCGAGGCGCACGCCACCCACGTCCGTCTTGTGGGTGATGGTGGCGCTGTTGAGCTTGAGCACCACCGGGTAGCCGATCGCCTCGGCAGCCGCCACCGCCTGCTCCGGCGAGCCGGCCAGCCGGGTGTCCACCACCGGAATCCCGGCAGCGGCCAGCACCTGCTTGGCCTCCGCCTCGCTGAGCAGCTCCCGCCCCTCGGCCTGGGCCCGCTGCAGCACCGCCAGCCCGTCCTGCCGCTCCGCTCCGTCTGCCGCCGGCGCCCCCCCTTCGGACTCGGGCACCAGGGCGGGGGTCTCGTAGATGCCGCGCAGGTTGTAGCTGTAGCGCCACAGGGCGGTGAACAGCCGGGCCGCCGCGTCCGGGTAGTCGTTGGTGGCGATGCCGGCCTGGTTGAGCAGGTCCTCGCCGGCCGCCACCTCCGCGCCGCCCATCCAGCTGGCCACCAGCGGCTTGCTGGAGCGGGCCGCCAGCTCCCGCAGGCGCACGGCGGTGGCGGCGGGGTCGGTCATCGCCTGGGGGGTGAGGATCACCAGCAGGCCGTCGCTGTTGGGGTCGGCCAGGGCGAGCTCGATCGCCCGGCCGTAGCGCTCCGGGTCGGCGTCGCCGAGGATGTCGATCGGGTTGGAACGGCTCCAGTGGGGCGGCAGCACCGCATCGAGGGCCGCCACGGTGGCCGGATCGAGGCTGGCCAGCTCGCCGCCGCTGAGCACCAGGGCATCGGTGGCCAGCACCCCCGGCCCACCGGCATTGGTGAGGATCGCCAGCCGCGGCCCGGCCGGCCGCCGTGGCTGCTTGGCCAGCATCTCCGCCAGGTCGAACAGGTCGGAGAGCCGCTCCACCCGCAGCACGCCGCAGCGCCGCAGCGCCGCCTCCAGCACCGCGTCACTGCCGGCCAGGGCACCGGTGTGGGAGGCCGCCGCCCGGGCGGCTTCGGCGCTGCGGCCCCCCTTGATCAGCACGATCGGCTTGGTGAGCGCCACCTCCCGCGCCGCCGAGAGAAAGGCGCGGGCATCGCCGATTGCCTCCATGTAGATCACGATGCTGCGGGTGGCGGGATCGTCACCGAGCTCGGTGATCAGATCGCCCCAGCCCACATCGAGCATCGAGCCCATCGACACAAACGCGCTGAAGCCCACCTTCTCCCGCCGGCTCCAGTCGAGCACCGCCGTGCAGATCGCCCCCGACTGGCTGAGAAAGCCCACATGCCCCGCTGCCGGCTCGGAGGGGGCGAAGCTGGCGTTGAGGCCGGTGCGGGGGTTCATCAGCCCCAGGCAGTTGGGTCCCAGCAGGCGCATGCCCGAACCCCGCAGCGCATCGCGCAACCGCCCCTCCAACTCCGCACCCTCCGGCCCCACTTCGCGGAAACCGGCGGAGATCACGATGGCGGCGCGCACCCCGGCGGCGGCGCAGGCCGCCACCACCTCGGGCACGCCCGAGGCCGGCGTGGCGATCACGGCCAGGTCCACCCGCTCGGGCACGTCGGCCACGCTGGCGTAGCAGTGCACGCCCAGCACGCTGTGGCGGCGGGGGTTCACCGGGTACACCGTGCCGCCGAAGGGCGAGCGCAGCAGGTTCCAGAGCAGGGTGCGGCCCACGCTGCCCGGGCGCTCACTGGCACCGATCACCGCCACGCAGCCGGGATTGAACAGGGCGTCGAGCGGCCGGCGCTCGCTGCGCAGGATGTCGTAGGTGGGATCGGTCCGGCTGGTGCTTTGCTCAGCCATCGGGGCGAGATCGACTCCGTTGGCTCCAGTGTGGCCATGGCGGCCGGCCCGGGCCGCTCAGAACGGCGCCTCGATCGAGAACTCCCCCTCGCCACCGGCGGGGTCGAATTCCTTCCAGCCGGGGGTGGCCTGGTCGAGCAGGCCGTAGCGGGCGTCCTGATCGTCCATGCGGGTGTTGCCGGTGGGGCGGGTGTCGCAGGTGATGCCGCCATCGCCGCTGGGCTGGCAGTTGTCGAACTCCACCCCAGCCCGGGCTGGAGCGGCCAGCAGGACCTGGCTCAGGAGTGGCAACAACAGCAGCAGGGGGCGTGAGCAAAGCAGCCACCGCCTGGGATGATGGGCCCGGTTTTCGTCTGCAGCGATGTACACCGACTGGACCGCCGTGATCCTGCTTCTGCTCACCGCCGCGCCCCTGGCGGTGGTGGTGGGCACCGCGGCCTTCTTCATCTGGCAGCAGCGGAAGAAGCAGCTGCGTTGAGCCGGCAGCTGTCGAGCTGGAGCACCTCGGCCACGGTGGTGGCGGAGGCCACCGCCGGCAGACGGCCCTGGCCGAGGCAGTCGAGACAGGTGCGGAAGCGCTGGTCGCCGAGCCGCAGCATGCCGCTGCCTCCACAACTCGGGCACACCTCGCGGAGCACGGAACTGGTCTGATCAATCAACGGGGCCGGGGCAGCCGCCAGTTCGGGCTGCTGAAGGGCGGACATCGCTGCGGCGCTCGCGGGAAGCGGATGGACATGCTCTCCAGTGTGGGGGGATTGGGGCCCAACGATCCCGAAAGCTTCCTTAAGACTGCCGATCCGCCGCGGCGGCCCGCAGCCGCGCGGCGAACAGGCCGGGAGTGAGCTCCTGCAGCAGTTCCGCCGCACTGAGCCGGCTGCCCGCCGGCACCAGGCCGGCACTGGCGGCCAGCTCGCCGATCACGGCCGCCGCATCCAGGCCGCGCTCGCGCATCCCCGACAGCCCCTCGGCCCCCTCGCGCTTGCTCAGCCGCTGGCCCTGGGCATCGCGCCAGAGCGGCACGTGGCCATAGCCCGGCGGCTCAGCCCCCAGCAGCCGCATCAGCGCCACCTGGGGGCCGGTGGCCCAGTACAGGTCCTCACCGCGCACCACCTCGCCGATGCCCAGGCTGAGTTCATCCACGGCGGTGGCCAGGTGGTAGGCCAGAAAACCGTCGGCGCGGCGCAACACCACATCGCCCACCTGGCTGGCGCCATCCAGCCGCCCGGAACCGGCAAAGCGCTCCCGCCACAGGATCGGCCCGGCCGGCAGGCGCCAGCGCCAGCTGGGCAAGCGATCGAAGTTTGCCGCCCAACCCAGGCCCAGGTCACGGCAGCGGCCCGGGTACACCGGCGGCGCCCCGTGGGGGGCGGAGATGTCGGCCAGCATCCGGCGACTGCAGCGGCAGGCATAGAGCCAGCCGGCGCGCCGCAGGGCGGACAGCACCGTGGCGTACGCACCCCGGCGGGCGCTCTGGCGCCGGAGCGGGCCATCCCAGTGGAGGCCCAGCCAGCGCAGATCGGCCAGGATCGCCTGCTCAGCCCCCGGCCGGTTGCGCGGGGTGTCGAGGTCATCGATGCGAAGCAGCCACATACCCCCTTCCAACCGGGCGGCCAACCAGGACAACAGCGCCGTACGCAGGTTGCCGCGATGCAGGCAGCCGGTGGGGGAGGGGGCGAAGCGTCCGCGATAGCCCTGCTGGCGCAGGGCGGCGCCGAGATCCAGCTGCCCGCGTAGGTGGGCGGGCAGCCGCAGCGGGGTGGGTTGGCCGGAATCAGCGATCAGCCGACGCCCTGCACCTTGTCCTTGAACATCTTGCCGGCGGTGAAGGCGGGCACCCGCTTGGCCTCGATCTTGATCTTCTCGCCGGTCTTGGGGTTCAGACCCTGGCGGGCGGAGCGGTCGCGGGGTTCGAAGGAGCCGAAGCCGAGGATCGACACCTTCTTGCCATCCACCACCGAATCGATGATGGTGTCGATCAGGGCATCAACCACCAGACCGACGTCGGTCTTGGTGAGCTCGGTGCGGGCAGCCACGAGATTGACGAGGTCTGCTTTGTTCATGGGACGGGGAAACCTGTTGTGCGGCGGTCAGGGATCGGGAGTCGGAAAAGCCGACCGCCCTGGTGTGGAGCGCGCTAATGGTATGGGGCATGGGGCCGCTTCGCAACAGAGAAGCGTCTAGCCGCAATGGATCTGGTGTGCGCATGCCCACCGCTAGGGCCCAGCGGGCACCCCGATGCTGGCCAGTTTGACCAGATCGAGGCCCGCCAGCACCCCGCTGCCATCCCCCACCAGCACCTCTCCCCGCAGGGCGCCAAGCCCGCCGCCGCAGGCGATCCAGGCGGGTGAACCGGCCGGCAGCCAGGCCCGCAGCCGCTCCAGGCTGGCCAGCTGGCGCCCCCAGTGGAAGGTGCGCCGCTGCCGCAGCGGTGCCAGCACACCGGGGGCCAGCGGCTGTAACAGCCGACCACAGAACAGGCCATCCCAGCCCGGGCCGCTGTGATGCAGCACACAGGATCCCGGGGTCGGCCCCGGGGTCCAGAGCAGGCGCACCGTCTCCCCCAGCTGGTGCTCCTGGCCGAAGCTGTGCAGCTGCCGCACCCCCGGTAGCAGGTAGGCCTCCTGCTCCTGCACCAGCACGGGCCAACCCAGGGCCTCCTGGAAGCGGCGTGTGCGGCCATGGCCCTCCCGGCTCGTGAGCACGATCGTGCCGCCGCCGCCCCGGCTGCGCAGCAGGTCGAGGTTGGCCTGGGTCCAGGCCGGGCAGTCGATCAGCAGATCGCCCCGCTCCCCCTCCAGCAGCCAGCTGCTGCCGCCCTGGGTGTCGCGGTTGGGGGCGAACAGCCACAGCCCCTGGCGCACCTGCCGCGCCGGACGGCCGCTCTCCAGGTCAGCAGTCAACAGTGACAACGAGTGTTCGAGGCATCTGCTGCCTAGTTTGTGGGCCAAGCCGGCCGAGCTCGTTGCTGCCCATGTCCAGGCCCGCCTCGCCCCAGGGCGCCAGTGCCAAAACCGATTCCAGTGCAACAGTCAGTGCCAGTGCAACAGCGGATGTAACCCCCGGCGCCCCGGTTCACCGTGGCCAGCCCTGGCCCCTGGGGGCCAGCGTCACCCGCCGAGGCGTGAATTTCTCCGTGGTGGCCCCCCTGGCCACGCGCGTGGAAGTGCTGCTCTTTGCCCATGGCGAGGCCCGCGAACCGCAGCGGGTGGTGGAGCTCAACAGCGACCATCGCGCCGGCGACCACTGGCATGTGGAAGTGGAGGGGGTGGGGCTGGGCAGCTGTTACGGCTACCGGGTGTACGGGCCGCTGCAGCCGGGCGGTCACAGTTTCAACCCTTCCAAGGTGCTGCTCGACCCCTGCGCCCGGGCGATCGCCGGCTGGCAGGGCTACCAGCGGGGCGCAGCGGTGGGGGCGGTGCCGAATACCGCCTGCTGCCTGAAGGGGGTGGTGACCGAACGGGAGCGCTTTGATTTCGATGCCGCTCCCCGGCCGCGGCACCCATGGCAGCGCAGCGTGATCTATGAGCTGCACGTGGGGGGCTTCACCCAGGGGACGGGCTGCCCCGTGCCCGCCGAGCGCCAGGGCAGCCTGCTGGGGCTGATCGACAGCCTGCCCCAGCTGCAGGAGCTGGGCATCACCGCGATCGAGCTGCTGCCGGTGATGGCCTTTGATCCTGCGGATGCGCCCGAGGGACGCCAGAACCACTGGGGCTACAGCCCGATCAGCTGGATGGCCCCCCACCCGGACTACCTGGTGGGCGACGACCCCCTCACCGCCCGCGACCAGGTGCGCCAGCTGGTGAGCGCCTGCCACCGCGCCGGCATCGAGGTGATCCTCGACGTGGTTTACAACCACACCAGCGAGGGCAACCAGCACGGGCCCACCCTCAGCTGGCGGGGCTTCGGCGACAGCCTCTACTACCAGCAGTCGTTCGAGGGCCACTACCAGGACGTGAGCGGCTGCGGCAACACCGTGGCCGCCAACCGCCCCCTGGTGCGGCGCCTGATCCTGGAATCCCTGCGCTGCTGGGCCACCGAACTGGGGGTGGACGGCTTCCGCTTCGACCTGGGCATCGCCCTCAGCCGCGGCGACAACCTGCTGCCCCTCGACCAGCCGCCCCTGTTCGAGGCGATGGAGGCCGACCCGGAACTGGCCGACCTCAAGCTGATCAGCGAGCCCTGGGACTGCGGCGGCCTCTACAAGCTGGCCGACTTTCCGGCCCGGCGCGTGGCCACCTGGAACGGCCGCTTCCGCGACGACGTGCGCCGCTTCTGGAAGGGCGACGAGAACACCGCCTGGGGCCTGGGGCTGCGCCTGAGCGGCAGCCCGGATCTCTACCAGCCGCGCCTGCCCCTTCCCGGCCAGTGCGTCACCTTCCTCACCGCCCACGACGGCTTCACCCTGGCCGACCTGGTGAGCTTCAACGGCAAACACAACCTGGCCAACGGCGAGGACAACCGCGACGGCGACAACCACAACAACAGCTGGAACCACGGCGTGGAGGGTCCCACCACCGACCGGGCCGTGCTGGCCCTGCGCGACCGGCAGATGCGCAACCTGCTGGCCACCCTGCTGCTGGCCCCCGGCGTGCCGATGCTGCTGATGGGCGATGAGGTGCGCCGCAGCCAGGGGGGCAACAACAACACCTGGTGCCAGAACAACCCCCTCGGCTGGATGCACTGGCAACCGGATGGGGGCGATCTGGCCCTGCGCACCTTCCTGCTGCGCCTGCTGCACTTGCGCAGGCAGCTGCTGGATCTGCTCAATCCTGAACTGCCCCTGGCCGAGCGCCCGCTGCGCGGCGCCGCTGAACCCGCCGGGCTGTGGCGCCAGTGGCACGGCGTGGAAGTGGGCCAGCCCGACTGGGCGGAGTGGTCGCACACGCTGGCCTGGAGCATCAACGACAGCGTGCAGGGGCCCCTGCTGTGGTGCGGCATGAACGCCTACTGCCGGGCGGTGCACTTCGAGCTGCCGGTGTGTCCCACCGGCTGGCTGCGGGTGATCGACACCGCCCTGCCCGCCGGCGAGGACCTGCCCGCCGGCTTCAGTGCCTGGAAGCCGCTCGGGGCCCCGCTGGAGAGCCGCAGCCTGATGCTGCTGGTGTCGTCCCGCCTGCTGCGGGGCTTCAAACCCTGATCAGTCGCCGCCCTCCCGGGCCAGCCCCACCCCACCAGCGCCCGGTTTTCCACACCCACAGCCGGTTTTCCCCGGATCCGCCAGGGTTTTCCCCGGGCTTGTTGCCTGTGACGCCACGGGTGGCGGTGAACTGGGCTGAGGACTGGGGACAACAACCGACAGTGGCCCGGCAAGGCGGAGATCACCTCGCGATCGAGCGGCCAGCCCCGCCGCCATCACATCGCCCACACCGATCTCACCGGTGCGGTACTGCCGAAAGTCCTTCGGCACTGCAGCTGGCTTGGCGTTGATGATGGATCAGCCGGCGTTGACGGGCGGCCTCCTGATCCAGAGGCTGGCCGCCTTCCTGGCATCCGCCCCCACCTGATCCCGCAGGCGATGGCCAGCAAGCGCACCCTCAACGCCAGCAATCTCGAGGCCCTGGGTGCCGCCGCCCTGGCTGAGTTGCTGATCGAGGTGAGTGGCGGCAATGCCGTGATCCAGCGCCGCCTGCGCCTGGCCCTGGCCGCCGCCGATGGCGCCGGCGGCGCCGCCCAGGAGGTGCGCAAGCGGCTGGCGGCCATCGCCCGCGCCACCACTTTCGTGGATTCGCGCAAGCGCAAGGCGCTGCTGGCCGATCTGCAGGCCCAGCACCAGGCGATCATCGGTCCGATCGCGGCGGCCGATCCGGCCCTGGCCTTCCAGCTGCTGGTGCGCTTTCTCGAGCTCGCCGATGGCCTGTTTGAGCGCAGTGCCGACACCACCGGCGCCCTGCTGGGCGTGTTCGAGCGGGCCCTGGCCGATCTGGCTCCGTTGGCGGCGGCCGCCTCCCTCAGCCCCGAGGCCCTGGCCGAGCCGGTGCTGGAGCTGATCGCCGCCAATGGCTACGGCCAGTTCGACACGCTGATCCCCGCCGTGGCCCCCGCCCTGGGCGAGCCGGGCCTTGCCCTGCTGCAGCACTGGTTTGAGCAGCACGGTGGGCCCGACGCCAGCTACGCCCTGCGGCAGATCGCCGAGGCCCGCGGTGACGTGGACGCCTACCTGGCCCTGTTCGATGCCCAGCAGCTGGGCCGGCCCGATGTGGCCGCCGAGGTGGCCCGCCATCTGCTGCAGGCGGGCCGGGCTGAGCAGGCCCTGGCGCTGCTGGATGGGGCCGCCGCCAACCTGGCTCCCTGGCAGGCGCTGGAGTGGGCGGAGGCCCGCATCGCCGTTCTCGAGCACCTCGGTTGCCGCGACCAGGCCCAGCAGCAGCGCTGGGACCTCTTCTGCCAACACCTCTCGATCCCCCACCTGCGCGCCTACCTGCAGCGGCTCGACGACTTCGCCGACGTGGACGCCGAAGAGCAGGCGTTGCAGCTCGCCGAAGAGCATCCCGATCCCCTGCTCGCCCTGCAGTTCCTGGTGCACTGGCCGGCCCTGTCCCGGGCGGCGCGGCTCGTGCTCCACCATGGCCAGATCTGGGACGGCGAGGCCTTCGAGGTGCTCACCCCGGCGGCTGAGCGCCTCAGCTCCGGCCATCCGCTGGCGGCCACCATCCTGCTGCGCACGCTGGTGCTGTTCGCCCTCTCCTCAGGCCGCACCAGGCGCTACCGCCACGCCGCCGAGCACCTGCGCAGCTGCGAGCGGCTCGCCGCTGAGATCGATGCTTGGCAGGGCCTGCAGAGCCACGCCACGTTTGTGGGCCGCCTGCGGGAATCCTTCGGCCGCTGCTGGAGCTTCTGGCAACTGCTGGAGCGCTGAGCCGGCTGGGGGGGGATGGGGGTGGCGCGCTTGGTCTGGCCAGACCAGCTTCAGTCGCCACTCTTCAGTCGCCACTCTTCAGTCGCTGCCGATTGCTGCCCCGAGCCTCACTCCCGCGGCGCCCCTTCCTTGAGCATGAAGCCCACGCCGCGCACCGTGTGGATCAGCTGGGGCAGCCCCGGCCGCTCGATCTTGCGCCGCAGCGTGCGCACGTACACGTCCAGCACGTTGTCGTCCCCCACCCAGTGTTCGCCCCACACCGCCTCCAGGATCTCGGCGCGGCTGTGCACCGCATTGGGCCGGCGGATCAGCTGGTGCAGCAAGTCGAATTCTCGGGCGGTGAGCGTCAGCTCCTCCACCCCCCGGCGCACCTCCCGGCTGGCCGGGTTCAGCTGCAGATCCGCCAGCTGCAGTGGTGTCTCCCCGTTCACGCCGGCCTCGGCCGCCCCGCGCCGCAGCCGGGCCCGCATCCGCGCCAGCAGTTCCTCCAGGGAAAAGGGCTTGGTCAGGTAGTCGTCCGCCCCCGCATCCAGGGCCTCCACCCGCTCTTTCACATCGTCGCGGGCGGTGAGCATCAGCACCGGCGTGCTGTTGTCCGTGCGGCGCAGCCGCTGGCACAGCTCCACGCCGCTGAAGTCCGGCAGGCTCCAGTCGAGCAGCAGCAGGTCCCAGTGTTCCTGGCGGGCCAGCGTCAACGCCTGCTGTCCGGTGGAAGCCTCAGCACAGGTATAGCCATCCAGTTCCAGCTCCGTGCGGAGAAAGACGCGCAATTCCGGGTCGTCGTCAACAATCAGCACCCGCGCGGCGCCCATGGCTGGATTCACATTGGCCGCAGGTTATCGGGCCAAACCGTTGCTGACAGTCAGCCCAGCAGTCAGCCGATGTTCCAGTGCGGGCCCAGCTCGGGCAGCAGGTCCACCTCCTTGCTGCGGTCGCGCCAGACGTACAGCTTGCCGCCACCCTTGCCGCAGCTCCTGCCCCTGCGTAGGGTCGCCCCATGACCGTTTCGCTGCGCAGCCTCGCCCCCAGCCTCTCGGCCCGCATGGCCCGCTGGGGCATCGCGATCGTGCTGCTCTATGTGCTGGCGGCCCTGGTCACGCCCCTGCTGGTGCAGGCCGGCTGGCTGCCGCAGCCCAACGCCGGCCTCGATAACCCGATCTACGCGCCCCCCTCCGCCGCCCACTGGTGCGGCACCGACCGCCTCGGCCGTGACGTGTGCGTGCGCACCCTCGCCGCCAGTGGCGTGGCCCTGCAGGTGGTGGTGCTGGCCCTGGTGGTGGCCCTGGTGATCGGCGTGCCCCTGGGCATGGTGAGCGGCTACCTGGGCGGCTGGGTGGACCGGGTGCTCGTGCTGCTGATGGACACCCTCTACACCCTGCCGGTGCTGCTGCTCTCGGTGGTGCTGGCGTTTCTGCTGGGCCGCGGCCTGCCCAACGCCGCCGCCGCCCTCTGCGTGGTCTACATCCCCCAGTACTTCCGCGTGGTGCGTAACCAGAGCGCCCAGGTGAAGGCCGAGCTCTACGTGGAGGCGGCCCAGTCGCTCGGGGCCGGGCCCCTGTGGATCCTGCGCCGCTACCTGCTGCGCAACGTGATCACCTCGGTGCCGGTGCTGCTCACCCTCAACGCCGCCGATGCGGTGCTGGTGCTCGGCGGCCTGGGCTTCCTCGGCCTGGGCCTGCCGGAAACCGTGCCCGAGTGGGGCGGCGACCTGCAACAGGCCCTCACCGCCCTGCCCACCGGCATCTGGTGGACCGCCCTCTACCCCGGCCTGGCCATGTTTGTGCTGGTGCTCGGCCTCTCCTTCCTGGGCGAAGGGCTGGAGAGCTGGCTGAGCGGCAGCAGCCAGGCGTCGCGGGCCGCACAATAGGCGGGGGTTCAGCGGTCAGTTCAGCGGCTCCCCGTCCCCACGCCCATGCCCTGGTGGTTGGATCTGCTGTTGCTGCTGCTGGCCGCCGGGCTGTGGGGCGCGGGCTGTGAGAACCGCGACGACGTGTGGGAGCTGTTGCTGAAGTTCTTCGCCGCCATCGCCCTGGCGGTGGTACTCCTGGGCGGCCGCCAGATCCTGCTGGAGCTGATCGTGCTGGCCCTGGCCCTGTGGCTGCCCGGCGCCAGCAGTGGCCGGCTGGCCAGCCGCCGCAACCCCCTCGACAGCTGATCGCCGTACAGCAGCGCAGTTCGTTCAGCAGCGCAGTTTCAGCGTGCGCGGCAGGTCCTCGGTGATGGCACCCTCGGCGTCGAGGGCCGGGTAGGGGCGCCCCTCCCGCGCGCACCAGGCCGCCACCTGGGGGTAGGCCCATTCGAACAGCTGCCGCCGGTAGCGCTCCGGCTCCACCCCCTCGCCCGCCTCCGGCACCAGAGCGGCCGCCTGGCGCTGCCGCAGGGCCTCAAACAGCAGCGTGGCCGCGGCCACGCTCACATTCAGCGACTGCACCATGCCCCGCATCGGGATGGTCACCGCCTGGTCCACCAGCTCGGCCGCCTCCGGGCTCAGGCCCCACTTCTCCGCCCCCAGCACCAGGGCCGTGGGGCCTGTGAAGTCGCAGCTGCGGTAGTCCACCGCCGACGCGCTGAGCATGGTGCCGAACACCGTGAATCCCCGGGCCTTGAGCGCCTGCAGGGCCTCGGCGCTGGAGCTGTGCAGGTGCAGCGGCACCCACTTCTGGCTGCCCTGGGCCGTGCTGTTGAAGGTGGGCAGCCGCCCGGCCAGGCACACCGCATGGGCCTCCAGCGCCCCCACGGCGTCGCAGCTGCGCAGGATCGCCGAGAGGTTGTGGGGCTTCTCCACGTGCTCCAGCAGCACCGTGAGGTCGCCCATGCGCCGATCCAGCACGGCCTTGAGGCGTTCGTAGCGGCGCGGCAGCAGGGGCATCGGGCAGGGAAGCGCGGAACGGGTGATCCCAGCTTCGGCCAGCGCCTTCACTTCACGGGGTGGCCCGTTCAGGGGCGGGCTTGTGGGGGCAGGGTTGCCAGCGGCGCCTCGTCGCGCAGTTGATTCACCAGCACCAGATCCACAGGCGCTCCGCCGGGTTGCAGGGGCAGCAGGGGCAAGCCGTTGCGCTGCGTCTGGGCAGGACTGGCCGCTGGCTGGGTTGGGGTGGCCAGGGCCTGCCGTGCCAGCACCCTGGCCGCCGCCAGCACGTCATCATCCAGGCTGAGGGGTGGTGCGCATCAGATGCGATGCATCAATCATCCCAATCTTAGGTGGGTCTGGAGCGGCCGGCTCCCCAGCGCCTGCCGCGCCCGGTGTGTCTCAGCCAGGATCGGCTGCGGCCGCGTCCGCCGGTGATGCCCCCTGGCAGTCCCGATCCGCCCGATCCCTGGCCGGCCCTCCGGCCCGCTCCTGCCGGTTTCGACCAGCGTGTCTACGCCGCCGTGGCCCGCATCCCCCGTGGCCGCCTGGCCACCTACGGCCAGATCGCCGAGCTGATCGGTGCCTACGGCTGCGCCCGCCAGGTGGGCTGGGCGCTGCGCCGCCTGCCCCTGCCCTCCGAGGTGCCCTGGCAGCGGGTGGTGAATGCCAGGGGGCAGATCAGCTTCACCCCCAGCCGCGAGGGCAGCGACTGGATGCAGGCCGAGCTGCTGCGCGCCGAAGGCATCCCGGTGGACGGCTCGGGCCGCCTGCCCCTGGGGCGCTATCTGTGGGTTCCACCCCTGGAGGATGCGCTTGACGGTTGAGGCGGCCCCGATCGGCCTGGCGCCGCGCCAGCTGGCCTGGCAGGTGCTGCAGGCGGTGGCGGCCGGGGCCTATGCCGACGGCGCCCTGGAGCGGGAGCTGAAGCGCCTGCCGCTTGAGCCCGCCGACCGGGCCCTGGCCACCGAGCTGGCCTACGGCGCCATCCGCCAGCGGCGCCTGCTCGATGCCTGGCTCGATGCCCTCGGCAAGGTGCCGGCCGCGCGCCAGCCGCCGCGGCTGCGCTGGTTGCTGCACCTGGGCTGTTATCAGCTGCTGTTCAGTGGGCGGGTGCCAGCGGCCGCCGCCGTGAACACCACGGTGGAGCTGGCCAAGCGGGCCGGCCTGGGGCGGCTGGCGCCGGTGGCCAATGGCCTGCTGCGGGCGCTGCTGCGCCGCCGCGCCGCCCTGTCGCCCGCGGCGCCGCCCTGGCAGGGGCTGCCCCAGCTGGAGGGGGAGTTGTCGGCGGCGGATTCCCTGGGGCTGCGCCACTCCTTGCCCGCCTGGCTGGCCGAGCTGCTGCTGCAGTGGCTGCCGCCGGAGCGGGCCGAGGCCTTCGCCGCCAGCTGCAACCAGCCCCCCGGCCTCGATCTGCGCGTGAACCCTCTGCGCGCCAGCCGCGAGCCGGTGCTGGCGGCCCTGCAGCAGGCGGGCGTGGCTGCCGAACCCCTGGCCGAACCCCAGGCCATTGCCCTCAGCGGCCGGGTGGGGGACCTGCGCCAGCTGCCCGGCTACGCCGAGGGCCACTGGTGCGTGCAGGACCGCAGCGCCCAGCGCATCGCCCCCCTGCTCGACCCCGCCCCAGGTCAGCGGATCCTCGATGCCTGCGCTGCCCCGGGCGGCAAGAGCACCCACCTGGCCGAGCTGCTCGGCGACCGGGGCGAGGTGTGGGCCGTCGACCGCTCCGAGGCACGGCTGCGGCGGCTGGAGCGCAACGCCGAGCGGCTCGGGCTGGGCTGCATCCGGCCGCTGGTGGCCGACGCCGCCCAGCTTGCGGCGCAGCGCCCCGAGTGGCGGGGGGCCTTTGATCGCGTGTTGCTCGATGCCCCCTGCTCGGGCCTGGGCACCCTGGCCCGCCATGCCGACGCCCGCTGGCGGATCGAGCCGGCGGCGATCGGCGGGCTGGTGGCCCTGCAGCGGCAGCTGCTGGAAGGCCTGCTGCCCCTGCTCAGGCCCGGCGGCCTGCTGGTGTACGCCACCTGCACCGTGCATCCGGCCGAGAACGGCGAGCTGATCGACGCCCTGCTGGCCCGCCATCCCCAGCTGGCGCTGCGCTTCAGCCAGCAGTGGTGGCCGGGGCTGGGCGCCGGGGATGGCTTCTATGCCGCCGTGTTGGCCACCACGGCCGGCTGAGCAACCTGCTCAGGGGATCTGCTCAGGGGAGTGGTGGCAGCGGTGGCGGCTCCACCGGCGGTGGTGGCAGCGGTGGCGGCTCCACCGGCGGTGGTGGCGGGGGCGGGGGCGGCGCAGCCACCGGCAGGGCTGCGGCTGGAGGCGGTTGCGGAGCTGGTGCCGGCGGTGGTGCGGGGGCTGGAGCCGCCTGGGGCCGTGGCCGCGGGGCCGGGGGCGGCGGTTCGCTCCAGCTGGGCTCGGGGTCGTTCCACACCGGATCCGGCTCCGAGCGGCGCCGGGCGCGGGGCTCGCCATCCTCCGCGGGAGGTTCCCAGCTCGGTGGCTCGTAGGCCGGGGGCTCCCAGCGGATGTCGGGGGCCATCACATCGGGTGGTTCCCACGGTTCCTGGCGCTCGCGGCGCTCCGGTTCAGGCGCGGGTTTCTTCTTCTCCTTGGGCGGCACGTAGGGAACGAAGCGGCCTTCCAGCACCGGCTTGGGCGGGAACTGCTGCACCGGGAAGCTCTTTCTGATCCCGGCCATGAAGGCACCCCAGGCAGCCGCTGCCTGGGCGCTGCTGCTGCCGGTCTTGATGTTGGCGTCGTAGCCGAACCACACCGCGGTGGTGAGCTGGGGAATCGAGCCGATGAACCACAGGTCGCGGGCGCCCTCGGCCGTACCGGTCTTGCCGGCAGCCGGACGGTCGTAGAGGCCGGCTCCGGTGCCCGTGCCGCCACTCACGACCCTCTGCAGCATCCAGGTCATCGCATCGGCCACATCGCTGCTCACCGCCCGCTTCGGCGGTTTGCCATCGGTGCGGCGGCTGTAGAGCAGCTGGCCATCGGGGCCGAGGATCTCCTCGAAGGGCGTGGGCTCCACGTACACCCCGCGGTTGTTGATGGCGGCGAAGGCGGCCGTCATCTCCAGCATGGTCTTCTCGTTGGAGCCCAGCACCATGGACGGGTATTCGCCCACCGTGCCGGTGATCCCCAGACGGCGGGCCACGTCCACCACCCGCGGGTAGGCCACCTTCTCGGCCACGGCCACCGAGGCCGCGTTCGTCGACTGGGCTACGGCCTGGGTCATGCTGGACTTTCCTGCGCCCTTGATGCAGAACTGCTTCGGTGGCCAGCCTTCCTTGTAACAGCGGGTCTTGTCGTCCACCGTGTCCTCCGGTCTCATCCCCGCCTCCAGGGCAGCCGTGTAGGCGAACAGCTTGAAGGTGGAGCCCGGCGACCGCACGGCCTGCACCGCCCGGTTGAACTGGCTGCGGTTGAAGTCCTTGCCGCCCACGATGGCCCGCACCAGGCCGGTGCCCGGCTCCATTGCCACCAGGCCACCTTCCATGCTGCCGGCGCGGGCATTGATCACCTTCTGGGCCTCGGCCTGCATCGCCGGGTCCATGCCGGTGCGCACGGTGAGGCCGCCCATCTCCATCTGCTCCTTGGTGAGCACCCGGGGCAGCTCCAGGGCCACCCAGCTGCTGTACCAGGGTGCGGTGCTCTCGAAATACTTGGGATCGGCCGGTTTCAGCGCCAGCGGGGCATCGGCGGCTTCGTTCTCCTGGGCTGTGGTGATGAAGCCCTGCTCGCGCATCCGCCGCAGCACGATGCGGCGGCGTTGCAGGGCCAGATCGGCATTCACCAGCGGCGAGTACACCGAAGGGGCCGGGGGCAGGCCGGCGATCAGGGCGGCTTCCGGCAGGTTGAGCTGCTCGGGTGTCTTGGAGAAGTACACCCAGGCCGCATCGGAAACGCCATAGGCACTGGAGCCCAGATACACCAGGTTGAGGTACTCGGTGAGGATCTGGCTCTTGCTCAGCTGGCGCTCGAGCTTGCCGGCCAGGGCCGCCTCCTTCAGCTTGCGCAGCAGGGTGCGGTCCTGGCTGAGGAACACCGTGCGGGCCAGCTGCTGGGTGATCGTGCTGGCCCCCTCCTCCACCGAACCCCGGGAGATGTTGCGCACCATCGCCCGGCTGATGCCGTACACATCCACGCCGTCGTGGTTGTAGAAGCGGCGGTCCTCTGCGGCGATGAAGGCCCGCTCCACCAGGGGGGGGATGGCGCCGCTGCTGAGCTTCTCGCGGCTCACCGGCCCCTGCTTCTGCACCACCGAGCCGTCGGCCGCCAGGATCGTGAGCGTGCCCGGGCGGTTGAAGTGGCTGATGCCGCGGGCATCGGGCAGCAGGGCGTCAAAGCCCCGCACCACCACCGACTGCACCACGGCCGCGCCTCCGCCGATCGCCGCGGCCGCCAGCACGGAGAACAGCACCGGACTGCGCCCCACGCCCGGCCGCCGGCGTTGGCGCGGCGGGCTGGCGCTGGTGGCGGCGGTGTCGGTCATCTCAGGCAACCAGGGCGCTGTGGCCGATCGCCAGGGCGGTGACCAGCATGCCCAGCACCAGGAAGGGCTGGGCGCTGGCCTGGTACTTGACGTCGTAGGCCACCGGATCACGCAGCAGCCAGATGTCCTGGAAGGTGATCTGCGGCACGATCAGCAGCACCAGCAGCACGGCAGCGAAATGCTGGCCGATGGCGATCAGCACGGCAACCATGGCCAGCTGGAACACGTCGATCATCGCCGCGCTGATCCAGCTGGCCTTCTCGATGCCGAACACCACGGGCAGGGATTGCAGCCCCAGGGCCCGGTCCCCCTCCACGCTCTTGAAGTCGTTCACCACGGCGATGCCCAGGCCCGCGAGCGAGTAGGCCAGGGTGAGTAGGGCCGTGGTCCAGGTGAGCTGGCCGAACAGGGCCTGACCGGCCCACCAGGGCAGGGCGATGTAACTGGCGCCCAGGGCGTAGTTGCCCAGCCAGCCGTTCTGCTTGAGCTTGAGCGGCGGGGCGGAATAGATGAAGCTCACAAACGACCCACCCAGGGCCAGGAGCAGCAGCACCGGGGTGCTGTGGCCGGCCCACAGGTCGAGCCCGTAGGCCACCCCCAGGCCCGCCAGCAGCAGGATCCAGATCTGGGCCTTCACCTGCCCCAGGGGGATCGCCCCGGAGGGGATCGGCCGATAGGGCTCGTTGATCGCGTCGATCTCGCGGTCGTAGAAGTCGTTGATCGTCTGCGTGTAGCCGGCCAGCAGCGGGCCGCTCATCAGCATGCAGGCGATCGAGGCGCCCACCTCGCCCGGGGTCCAGTGGAAGTTGCCGCTGGCCGCCGCGCCGCAGAGCACCCCCCAGATCAGGGGGATCCAGGTCACCGGCTTCATCAGCTGCAGCCGGATCTTCCAGATGGCGTTGGTGCCGGCGGCACCCTTCATCCCCAACAGCTGACGTGCTGCCGATCCGCTACTGGCTTCGGGGTTGGGGGTGTTGGTCAAACCGGGTCTCAGGCAGGGGTGACTTCGTCGTCGAAGAACCAGGCGGTCTGGCCGCAGGCCAGTTCCACCACCACACCGATGCCCTTGCCGTCCACAGTGCGGAATCCCTTCACCGTGCCGGTGGCGTCGGTCTTGAGAGCCGTCACCAGGTCGGCGGGGATGCGGTCGCGCACGCGGGCAATGCGCACCTTGGAACCGACGTTGATCGTGGCAGCCTGGGCCATGGGGCGGCGCGACTGAAAAGTGGCGCAACCCTAACAGCGAGTCCCTGCCAGGACCCGCTCCAACCCCTGTCCCATTCCCCAGCCCCTTCCGCTGCCCGCCCTCCATGGTTGCCAAGCGCATCATTCCCTGCCTCGACGTGGCCGATGGCCGGGTGGTGAAGGGGGTGAACTTCGTGGGCCTGCGCGACGCCGGCGATCCGGTGGAGCTGGCCTGCCGCTACAGCGCCGCCGGGGCCGATGAGCTGGTGTTCCTCGACATCGCCGCCAGCCACCAGGGCCGCGGCACCCTGGTGGAGTTGGTGCGCCGCACCGCCGAGGCCGTGACCATCCCCTTCACCGTGGGCGGCGGTATCAGCAGCGTGGAGGGCATCACCGCGCTGCTGCGCGCCGGCGCCGACAAGGTGAGCCTCAACTCCTCGGCCGTGCGCGATCCGGAGCTGGTGGCCCGCGGCGCCGAGCGCTTCGGCTGCCAGTGCATCGTGGTGGCGATCGACGCCCGCGCCAGGGAGGGCGGGGGTTGGGATGTGTACGTGAAGGGCGGCCGCGAGAACACCGGCCTGGATGCGGTGGCCTGGGCTGAGCGGGTGGTGGCCCTCGGCGCCGGCGAGATCCTGCTCACCTCCATGGATGGCGACGGCACCCAGGCCGGCTACGACCTGGCCCTCACCCGGGCGGTGGCCGATGCGGTGGACGTGCCCGTGATCGCCTCCGGTGGCGCCGGCTGCATCGACCACATCGCCGCGGCGATCAGCGCCAGGGCCGACGGCGGCCATGCGGCGGCCGCCCTGCTGGCCTCCCTTCTGCATGATGGCGTGCTCTCGGTGGAGCAGATCAAGCGGGACCTGCTGGCCCGGGGCCTGCCGATCCGGCCGCTCACCACCGACCCCCAGGGGTGAGCAACGCAGCCCCCCGTTACTCCCCGTTACATTGCTCTCAGCTACAGCCCCCACCGCCGCCCCCCCGTGGCCGTCCTGCACGCCCCACTCCCCTCGATGATCGCCCTGCTGCTGGTGGTTGCGGTGATCGCCCTGGTGGCCTGGGCCCTGCAGCTCATGCAGGCCGCCAACGACCGCCAGGAGTTCTCGCTGATGCTGGCCGGCTGCATGGTGTGCTCCGCCGCCGTGGGCCTGGCCACCGTGATGGTGATCACCCTCACCGGGCCCGAGTGGGGGGCCCTTGGCTCCCTGCCCAGCCCGCTGAACCCCGCCGACCCGGCTGACGCCGCACTGCCCCGCTCCTTGCCGGCCTCCTTCGAGCTGCCCTGGGATGGGCAGTTTTAGCCCCGGCGATCCCGCCGCGGTGCAGCAGCTGTTCGATCAGATCGCCCCGCGCTACGACCAGCTCAACGACCTGCTCAGCCTCGGCCTGCATCGCCTCTGGAAGCGCCAGGCCCTGGCCTGGATCCAGCCCTCCGCCGGCCAGCGGCTGCTCGATCTCTGTTGCGGCACCGGCGATCTGGCCCTGCTGCTGGCCGCCCGGGTGCGGCCGGGGGGCGCGGTGCTGGGCCTCGATGCCGCCGCTGAGCCCCTGGCGATCGCCGCTGCCCGCGGCCGGCGCCAGCCCTGGCTGCCGCTGCACTGGCAGCAGGGGGATGCCCTGGCCACCGGCCTGCCCGCCGCCTCGGCCGACGCTGCCGTGATGGCCTACGGGCTGCGCAACCTGGCCGATCCGGGCGCCGGCCTGCTGGAACTGCGCCGCCTGCTGCGGCCCGGCGGCCGGGCGGCGGTGCTCGATTTCAACCGTCCCGGCGAGCCCGCGGCCAGCTTTCAGCGCCTCTACCTGCGGCAGCTGGTGGTGCCCACCGCCGAGCGCTTCGGCGTGAGCGAGCACTACGCCTACCTGGAGGCGAGCCTGCGGCGCTTTCCCACCGGCCCCGAGCAGGAGGCCCTGGCCGGCGAGGCCGGGTTCAGCCACGCCCGGCACCGCCCCCTGGCCGCTGGCCTGATGGGCTTGCTGCAGCTGGTGGCGTAGCGCGGTTCAGCAGGTCTGCTGGCCATCGGGCTACATCAGTTACAGCGATTAATCTGGAAGGGCTATGCAACGCTCAGGTTTCGAGCCCCATCCAGGCAAGGCATCTGCCAGCGCGCTCTGAACCCGATCTGCCGTCCTGTCCCAGCCCAGCGGTTCCCTGTCCCGAGTCCACGCGACTTGGCCCCCCTGCAGCGCTTTCCCTTCCTGCCCACCATGGGCCTGCTGCTGCTGCTCGGTTTCGGTGGCACCAGCGCCCTGAGTTATTTCAGCGTGCGCGGCACCCTCCACCGCCAGCTGGCCAACTCCACCCTGCCGCTCACCGCCAAGGCGATCTCCGCCGATCTGGAGCGCAGCCTCACCCGACCGGTGCTGGTGTCGTCCTCGATGGCCCGCAACACCTTCCTGCAGCAGTGGGTGGCGGACGGCGAGCGCGATCGCGACCGGATGGTGCAGTACCTGCGCGATGTGCTCCGCCAGTACCGCGTCACCACCGCCTTCTTCGTGTCCGAGCGCAGCGGCCGGTACTACCACCCCGAGGGGGTGCTCAAGTCTGTCTCCGCCACCGACCCGGGCGACCGCTGGTACTACCGGCTGCGCAGCTCGGCCGTTCCCTTTGAGGTGAACATCGACCGCGACACGGCCGATCCCGATCGGGTCACCGCCTTCTCCAACTTCCGGGTGGAGGACCGGGCCGGCCGCCTGATCGGCGCCATCGGGCTGGGCATCGACGTGCGCGAGCTGTCGCGGGAGCTCAGCGCCTACCAGCGGCGCTATGGGGCCCGGGTGCTGCTGGTGGCGCGCGATGGCCGGGTGTTGCTCGCTTCCGAGGCCCCAAGCGGTCCGCAGGCGCCCGGGAGCCTGCAGGCGGTGCCGGGTCTGGCTCCCCATGCCGCCCGGCTGTTGCGGGAACCCCAGGCCTCCCTGCAGCTCGGCCAGGGCCAGGGGCAGCTGTTCGTGAACAGCCGCCAGATTCCCGAGCTGGGCTGGGTGCTGGTGGTGCTCCAGAACACCGACCCTCGCCAGGATGCCCTGCTGCCGATCCTGTGGCGGAACCTGCTGATCGCCCTGCTGGTGTCGGCGGTGGTGCTGCTGCTGGCCAACGCCACCGTGGGCAGTTACCAGCGCCGTCTGCAGCTGCAGGCCAACACCGACAAGCTCACCGGCCTGCTCAACCGCACCGCCTTTGATCCCCTGTTCGCCGAGCTGGTGCAGGAGGCGATCCGGCGGGAGCAGCCCCTGGCGTTGCTGTTGCTCGACATCGACTTCTTCAAGGCCATCAATGACACCCATGGCCACGCCCTCGGCGACCAGGTGATCCAGCACGTGGCCGGCCGGCTGCAGCGCGCGATTCGCCGTTGTGATCGGGTGTTCCGCTGGGGGGGCGAGGAGTTTCTGATCCTGATGCCGGGCTGCGGCGCGGCCCAGGCCATCGAGCGGGGGGAAGCCCTGCGCCAGGCCCTGCGCAGCGAGCCCATTCACCTGCCAGCCAACCCCACCATCAGCTGCGGTGTCACCACCTTCCGGCCGGGGGAAACGGATCAGGAGCTGCTGCTGCGGGCCGATCAGGCCCTCTACCGGGCCAAGCGGGAGGGCCGCGACCGGGTGGTGTGCCTCGATCAGGGGGAGGCCGCTGAACCGGTGGCCCGAACTGCCGCATCTGCCTAGCCTCCCTGCAGTCTCTCCCTCCTGTTCATGGGTGTTCCCCTGTTCAAGTTCGCCGGCAACATCGGCAAGAAAGTGTTCAACCGCGGCGAGGATTCCGCCAAGGCGGCTGAGAAGCTCAAGCAGCACGTGGAGAAGAACAATCCCGGCGTGCAGGGCCTGCAGGTGGCTGTGGACGGCGAGACCGTCACCATCGCCGGCAGCGCTGCCGACCAGGCCGCCTTCGAGAAGGCCGTGCTGATCGCCGGCAACGTGGAGGGGGTGGGCCAGGTGGAGGCCGCTGCCCTGCAGAAGCCCGATGGCAGCGAGTCCACCTTCATCCTGGTGGAGCAGGGCGACACCCTCTGGGGCATCGCCGAGCGGGCCTACGGCAACGGCGCCCGCTACACCGAGATCTTCGCGGCCAACCGCGAGGTGATCGAGGATCCCGACCTGATCTTCCCCGGCCAGAAGCTGCGCATCCCCGCCGCCTGACCCCCGCCAGCCGGCGCACTGGAACCGGCGCACTGGAACCGGCGCACTGGAACCGGCGCACTGGAACAATGACAGCGCCGGCTCCGGCCGTGTTCCACACGCCGCCACCATGCACTTCCAGCACATCATCAGCACCCTGAACCGCTTCTGGGCGGATCAGGGCTGCCTGTTGCTGCAGCCCTACGACACCGAGAAGGGCGCCGGCACGATGAGTCCCCACACGGTGCTGCGGGCGATCGGGCCGGAGCCGTGGGCCGTTGCTTACCCCGAGCCCTGCCGCCGCCCCACCGACGGCCGCTACGGCGACAACCCCAACCGGGCCCAGCACTATTTCCAGTACCAGGTGCTGATCAAGCCGTCGCCCGACGGCATCCAGGAGACCTACCTGGCCTCCCTCGAAGCGCTCGGCATCCGTGCCAAGGACCACGACATCCGCTTCGTGGAGGACAACTGGGAGTCGCCCACGCTCGGCGCCTGGGGCGTGGGCTGGGAGGTGTGGCTCGACGGCATGGAAGTCACCCAGTTCACCTACTTCCAGCAGTGCGGCGGCCTCGACTGCCGGCCGGTGTCGATCGAGATCACCTACGGCCTCGAGCGCCTGGCCATGTACCTCCAGGACGTGGAGAGCATCTGGGATCTGAGCTGGAACGGCGAGCGCTCCTACGGCGACATCTGGCTGCCGTTCGAGAAGGGCCAGTGCACGTACAACTTCGAGGCCGCCAACCCGGAGCGGCTGCAGCAGCTGTTCGCCCTCTACGAGGCGGAGGCGGCCGATCTGGTGGCCCGCAAGCTGCCCGCTCCGGCGCTGGACTTCGTGCTCAAGTGCAGCCACACCTTCAACCTGCTGGAGGCCCGCGGTGTGATTTCGGTCACCGAGCGCACCGCCACCATCGGCCGCATCCGCACCCTGGCCCGCCAGGTGGCCGAGGCCTGGCTGGCCGAGCGCGAGGCCCTGGGCTTCCCGCTGCTCAAGGGCGAGCCGGCCCCCTCCCCGGCTGATCCCTGCTGATGGCCAAGGCCCCCCGCATGCTGCTGCTGGCGGTGCTGCTGCTGGGCAGCTTCCAGCTGGGCCGCCTCAGTGAGCGCGCCTTCTGGCCCTGCCGCCTGAGGCCGGTGGCCTCCCTGGTGGCGCCGCTGCTGGGCCAGGAGATGCCTAGCGCCCAGCTCTGCGAGCTGCTGCTGCAGCTGCCGCGCTTTTAGGAGCCCACTCCTGGCAGCTGCTGGTCGCTGCCGGTGGCAACCCTGCCGACAGTGACGCAGCACGGGCATGGACAGGGCAGATCGCAGGGCGGGCTGGGTCGCGGCCGGGGTCTGGGCCCTGCTGCTTGCCCTGGTGCTGCTGCGGGCGGCCGTGGTGAGTGGGCAGTCCCTGCCGCTGCAGCCGGGCGATCCCGCCCGCCTGCTGGCCGCCGACGCGGCGCCGCCCGAGCTGGCCCTGCAGGGGTGGCTGCTGGCCGATCCCCGTGCCAGCACCGATGGCAGCCGCTGCACCGCCCTGCTGCAGTTGCCGGTGGGCCGCACGGAGCTCCAGTTCAGTCCCTGCCCCGACCCGGCGCCCCAGCAGGGCTGGCAGCTGCGGGTGTGGGGGCGGCTGCGCCTGCCCCGTCCGGCGGCCCATCCGCTGCTCTCCGGTGCCGCCGAACGCCTGGGCCAGCAGCAGGCTGCCAGCCAGTTGCGGGTGCGCGAGTGGCAGGTGCTGGAGCGGCCACCCACCCCCATCGCCGACCTGCGCCGTCGCCTGGCCGCCGCCCTGATCGGGCGGGCCGGCCCGGAGCGCGGCGGCGTGCTGGCCGCCCTGGTGCTCGGCAGCGCCGTGGTGCCCCTGCCGGCGGAGCTGCGCGAGTTGTTCCGTGTCGCCGGCCTCTCCCATGCCCTGGCGGCCTCGGGCTTTCACCTCAGCGTGCTGCTGGGGGCGGTGCTGCCCCTGGCCCGGCGCCTGCCGCGGCTGCCGCGCCTGCTGCTGCTGGGGGGCGCCATGGGGCTGTTCGTGCTGCTGGCCGGGCCCCAGCCCTCGGTGCTGCGGGCCGTGCTGATGTCAGGCATCAGCCTGGTGGCGCTGGAGTGCGGCCGGCGCGCCCAGCCCCTGGCGGTGCTGCTGGCCAGCGCCCTGCTGTTGCTGCTGATCTGGCCCCGCTGGCTGGTGGCCGTGGGATTTCAGCTGAGCGTGGTGGCCACGGCGGCCCTGGTGCTCAGCGCCGGCCCCCTGGAGCAGGGCCTGAAGCGCTGGCTGCCGCTCTGGTGCGGCTCCTGGCTGGCGCCGGCGGTGGCCGTTCCCCTGGCCGCCTGTCTCTACACCCTGCCGCTGCAGCTGCTGCACTTCGGCGTGGTGCCCCTCTATGCCCTGCTGGCCAACCTGCTGGCCGCGCCCCTGCTCACGCCCCTCACCCTGGGCGCCATGACCCTGGCCCTGCTGGCGGTGGTGCTGCCGTCGCTGCTGGGCCTGCTGCTGCCGCCCCTGGCCGCCCTGGCCGGTCTGCTGCTGGCGGTGGTGCGTCTGGTGGCCGGCCTGCCGATGGCCCAATGGCAGCTGGGGCGGCCCAGTCCTGTCCTGGTGCTGTTGCTGGCCGCGGGGATGCTGGGCCTGCTGCTGCCCGATCTGGCCCGGCGCTGGCGGCGGTTGGCTCCGGCGGCGATCGCCCTGGTGGCGGTGCTGCACCTGGCTGCCCTGCGGGCTGATCAGCTGCTGCTGGTGCACCAGGGCGGCCGCGACCTGGTGCTGGCCCGCCACCGCGGCCGGGCGGCCCTGGTGGCCCTGCAGGCCGACGGCTACAGCTGCCACCAGGCCCGCCAACTGGCCGCCGGCCTGGGGGTGTCCCGTTTCGACTGGGTGCTGCTGCTCGACCCGCTGGCCCCGTCTCCGCCGGTCTGCTGGCAGGAGCAGGCGGGCCTGGTGCTGGCCTCCGCCGATGGCAGCCTGCCCATCCATCCCGGCCAGCGGCTGGCCAGTCCGGGTCTCAGCGCCGAGCCGTTCGCCAGCTCCAGCCGCGGCCTGCAGCTGGCGGTGGGCCAGCGCCGCTGGTTGCTGTTGCCCGACCCCCAGGACCTCTGGAGCTGGCAGGAGGAACGGCAGCCGCTGCAGGCCGATGGGGTGTGGCTGGGCTTCCGGCCGCGTCCCCGGGAGCGGCGCTGGCTGCAGGGCCAGGCCCCGCCCCGCGTCTGGATCAGCGGCGAGGCCAGCGGCGACTTCCCCGCCGGCTGGCGTGCCAGCGGCGGCAGCGGCTCCCTGCAGCAGGCCCTGGGCTGACGGCTCCGTAAAGTACCCCAACGTCTGTCATCGGCTCCGGTCCGTTCCCGGGTCGACCTGGGCGCACCACCTGGAGAGGTGGCTGAGTGGTCGAAAGCGAACGACTCGAAATCGTTTGAAGGGCAACCTTCCGTGGGTTCGAATCCCACCCTCTCCGTCTAACCCGATACTCAATAATCCCGAGACATCCCCACAACCCCTGCTACGGCAGGGGTTTTTCTTTGACCGCTGACCCCACCGAGACCCATCGAAACCCGTTAGAGCCCACGCTTTTATTGGGGCAGAAATTGGGGTAGGGTGAGGCAGTGTTGGGACAGGATCAATGGCTCTAACTGCAAAAAAAGTGGAGGCTGCCGGGGCGACTGGGAAGCGCTACCGCCTCTCCGATGGGCATGGTCTTCACCTTGAGGTGGACGCCCAGGGGCGGAAATACTGGAACTGGCGCTTCCACTGGCCCCTCAAGGGCCCCGAGCAACAGCAGTGTGATCTGAGACTGGGCCGCTGCAAAGCCAATGGAAAGGACGGTCTAAGCCTCAAGGAGGCGCGACAGGCACGGGTCGAGTGGGAGGCGATCAGGCAGAGCGGCAGAGACCCTCGCCAGGTGAAGAAGGAGAAGTCCGACAGCCTGAGCGTGATGGATGGCACCTCACGCTTCGAGGGGGCTGCCATGGACTGGTCGGGGAGGCAACAGCATTGGAGCGAGCGACACAAGGGCGATGTGCTCTCCAAGCTCCGGCTTCATGTCCTGCCGGCCCTGGGCCAGCTCCGTGTCGAGGAAATCCGTGCCCCCCACGCCCGCCGGATGATCGCTCCACTTGAGGCTGCCGGTAAAGCGGAAACGGCTCGCAGGTGCTTGAGCATCGCCGTTCAGGTGCTGGAGCATGCCGTGATCAATGGGTGGGCCGAGCTCAACCCTCTGGCTGGTGCCACAAAGGGCCTGGCAATACGTACCGTTAAAAAGCACTACCCCTCCCTGCCCTGGGATGAGGTACCGGAGTTCTGGGGCGCCGCAGAGCACTACAGCAAGCTGATGGATGCGCAGACGTACAACGCCCTACGGCTCCAGGCCCTGACCTTTGTCCGGCCAGGTGAGCTGATCGGCATGCGCTGGGATGAAATTGACTGGGAAAGGCGCCAGTGGCTGATCCCAGCGGCTCGGATGAAAGGACGCCGGGGCCATAACCGTGATCACATCGTGCCGCTCAGCACCCAGGCCCTCTCCGTGCTGCGTCACCAACAGCAGATCAGTAGTCACCACAGCCACGTCTTCTCCAGCAGCCGCTCCAGCAGCGGCCACATCAGCAATATGACCCTCAACATGGTTATCAGCCGCATGGGCTATAAAGGCAAGATGTGTGCCCATGGATTCCGAGCGCTTGCCATGACAGCCCTGCAGGAAGAGCGCAAGGTCGATCGCTTGCACATTGACCGGCAACTGGCCCATGTGCCTGAGAGCAAGGTCGCCGCGGCTTACAACCGCGCTGAATATATCGAGGAACGTACCGCCTTAATGCAGGTCTGGGGAGACATGCTGGAGGGAGCAGGGATGAGCCTGCCTGACTAGGAAATCACCGAAATATCTCACCCTGTGCCGACTTAAGGACGGAATCTATACTCTCTCGACTCCAGCGAGGTGATCGGTACCCAAACCGATGGGTAGCGGGGGGAATACGGCCACTGGCTATCCATCGATCCAGAGTTGAGGAACTGATCGAGAAGAGCCGACAAAGGTCTGCGCGGGTCAACAGGGTCGCCATGGGGCACACAGGGCTGAACGTCTCCCGAGACTGGCGCGACCGCCACTGTGGCGGGTATCAGGCCTGGACAGATCAGCGACTGGACCCGCCACGTCTCTGGTCGTGCCATGCTGGGGACATGGAAACCTCTGACCTGATCGCCAGGCTCCAGCAAGGACGCTACGGCGAGACTCCATCCGAGATCCTGGCTCTTGCCAAGTCGGCTGCTGAGATCGACAAGCAGCGTCAGGATCCTGGCCTACGGTCCCAATGGATCCAAGGCCTGGACATTCACCCAGACACTTGGTCAAAAGTCGTAGGTCTGGGCCAAGCCGAAGCGCTCTATAGCCCAGAGATGGTCGGCCGCCTGCCGGCTAATTTCTCCACCCTTGCCTTGCTAGCCCGCTGCAGCGGTGAAGAACTGCAAGAAGCTCTGGCCAATGGACTGATCAATCCTCGCCTAACTTACAGAGCACTCGCAGCATGGAGAAGGGCACGGAGCGAGGAAGAAACCAAGAAGGCACCGCTATTCCATTTGGTGCCAATCGCCATTGCCATGGGCCAAGACACTTGTGCAATGGATGAATTAGCCATCAATACGGCTATCCATGAGGCACTGGCCGCGTTAAACATCAAAACTCAGATCATTCATCTTAATGGCTGGGAGCATATCGAAGAGCAGACAACAGAGCAGTGGCAAGCCGCTCGTTTGGAGGAAGCAAGACAGCAGGTCAACAAAATCATCAATCCGCATCATATATCAAAAGAAGAGCTGAGCAACCTTCCTCTTACCACTCTAAAGGCTGCTAAATCAGGTGCGACGAAATCCAGCCTGGATGTAATATCAGCCCTAAAATACGCCGAGTTAGCCCTTAATGGCATAAGCAAGCAGCAACGATATTCCAATAAAGCTCGTCTGCTGGAAATGGCGGCAAAAGGGTCAGAGTTTGCAAAGGACTTAATGAAGAATGTGCTCGGCGTCTCTGGCACGATCGTGCACCGAAAAGCGGACGCTTCATAGCTGAAAACCGAATCGGAATAAACCCAAACTCGCTTGCGACTTATTTCCAGGCCCAGGCAAGCCCATAAGCCGTCAAGTTTAGTTCTGGATATGAGTCCAACTCCGGATTTCTGGGTGGTGATGAGAGCAGTTGGGTTCAGTTTCAAGACGGCAGCCAGACAGCGAGGGACTCGCAGTCTGCGGATTTTGATCTAGACTCGTAAAGACAGAGAAGCGGCTTTGTGGCACAGCTTCACACGCCTTCCATGATGTCATCGCTGCACTTTTTGCAGCAGGTGTTGAAAGGAAGGTAGAAGACGCCAAAGGAGGTGATTCGCAATTCAAGGATGAGGACAACAACCCATTGCTTCTGATTTCGCGCTCGGATAGTCGCGATAGCCCAATCAGATCCATGGCTCAGATTGCAGGCACAAGGTGCCAATGGTTTTGCAGTGCTTTGAAATAGTTGAAACTGACTCATTCGTCCTTTTCTCTCTTTTCATCCACTCCCGCTCGTACCTGAGACAAATCCCCCTCCCTCCCTCCTCCCCTATCCCCCTGTCCCACCACAGGGACTACCTCCTCCCCTATCCCCCTGTCCCGCAAAAGATCAAATCCGCATATGTCAAATCAACGCACATACGCCGATCACGCCCTCAGACAAGCAACAGAGCAATACATCAGCTCTCAAGTAGCGCTCGGCTTCAAACCTGCCTGGATGCTGACATTCCACTACTGGAATCCATACCAGCGGGGATGGAGAGTCGCAGAACCTGGCATAAAGTGGGGATATCGTGTTCCAAACAACCACTTAACATGGGCCGCTGTCAGCGCAGACACAGCCATAACCAGAAGGCGAAATGACATCATCAAAGTAAGCAGTGACGCACGTGCAGTACGCAATCGACTGATAAGGGCAGTCTGGGGAGTTAATGATTTACGCAAACACAACCAACAGCTTTCACCAATGCTGGTCTTTCATGAAAAGGGTAAATCAGAACTCCAATACCACACCCACATCCTGCTATGCGAACTGCCGCGTCCTTACAACAACATACAAAGCATACAGAGAATCTGGAATACAGCAGTTGCACCAACGACGCGCTGCATATCACCGACCAACAGCCTTCACATCAGGCCAGTTGACTCAGCTCGTATTGCTGGGAGATACCTGACAAAAGAAATAAACTGCAACGAGACTGTCGTCGACTGGGAGGCATCCATTCCAATAATCCTGGGCCACCTAGGACCGGAGAGCGGCGGGCAATAAGCCGCAGTACTGCAATTCCAGGCACGTCTACAATTGGAGATGACAGATTAGCTACTTAGAAAAGGGGCACCAATGCCGAGGCATGAAAACCGGCAATTTGCTATTCACGGGAGGCGAATTGGGACCGCCCGGGAAGCCATATCAGAGCTATATTATCGCAAAACAAGAAAATACCTCATCCAACATCCGAACTAGCTTGACCCGCCATGCGTGCTCCAATTGTGATGGCGGATCGCATGTCATCGTTGTTCATAATACTAAGAATCCGAATATCAGTTACACAATGCTGTAGCCATGGGAATGCCACAGCAGCATTCTGTATCGCAAGTACTGCGCTCACACTTGTGACTGATGGATCTCCATAGAGTAGGGAACACTGCTGAAAGGTGAAACCTCGCTTCTTGAGAAAACGCTTAAACTGAGAATAAGCATTCCGGTAGCCGGGTCCCAAGATGAGTTCCATTTGATTGGTATCAAAATCATAGGCGATCTCGTACATCGTAGAAAGTCGTGTGCTTTACGGCGAAAAGCCGCTACAAGATCCTTTCAACGAACAACGATCTCGCCACTACAAGATTGAACGAGATGTCAGCGAATGCTGATGATACAAATCAAAGAATAGAGGGATCAGAGATGAGGGCTGCTCGACGGATTTGAAGTGTGAGCTTGTTGACTTGATTGACCAAGAGGGCCTGACGCGCAGTGCTTCTAAGAGTTCCTGTGCTTTTCAGTGCTCCGTCCAATAGCCTCCGTTCCTACGGGTGCCATTAGGTTCTGTAGCTCTCGGATGCCGCCCTAGATGTAGAGTGGAAGAAAGGCTGAAGCCACCCTTTGGCTGAAGCCCTATCTGAGTGAATAGATCGATGGCCACCGACAGACTCGCAACCCTTCTGCCCGACTGGCATCTGTTGCTGCAGAGGTGGGCGGCCGATGGGCGACTGAGTGCTGCGGCCCAGGAGGCTTTGCTGCTCGATGGGGAGCCTGAGCTGCTCAGTGAACTCACAGCACAGTGGACGGTTAAGGATTTCAGCGGCCTGCCTCCGATCATTCTGCTACCAGCCAGCTCCATGCCTGGGGCGGCTGGGGCTTATTCAGACAGTACAGGCACTATCTACCTTAATGATCACTGGCTACAACATGCTCCAACCACCAAGGCTCTTGCGGTACTCACTGAGGAGTTAGGGCACTATCTTGATAGCAAGCTGAATGAACTTGATACACCAGGAGACGAAGGCGCCACGTTCGCCAAGGCGCTTCTTCCAAGTAGTAGCAACAGCTCAGATGCATTAGACGACAATGGAAGCGTGGTAATCGAAGGACAAGATATTGCTGTTCAATTCTCATCAGTACCCACTCATGAAGTGCTAGGGGAGGGGAGCAGAGTCCGCCTCACGGGTACCATGACACCCTTGAATCAAGCAGGTCATAATATCTTTATTCCTGAAAGCGGAGGAAATGTAAGTTTTAGCATTAGGCGTTCTTACAATTGGCGGCCGAGCTTCGGACAGGCGGCGCCAATAGGCTTGCAAGGAGGCCTAGAAGTTTACGCTGTTACTGGTAATGGCTTTAAGCAACGTGTTTACAATTCAACAAGTTATCTGGATGCTGGAACTCCAAGCTTTTCCTACACATTCCCGGCGCCATCGAGATCGGAGATTGCCACCGATGGCAGTCTCTACTCTATCTTTCAAGTATACACCTTTAACATTAGAGTTCAACCCTATCTTGCCAGCCCTCAATTTGCCTCTTATCTCTTTACCGTAGGTGACTACAACAATGACGGCTTCCATTCTGCAGTCAATATCATTGTACAGCCAAGTAACGACGGTCAAGCCACCTTCACCATATCGGGCACGCCTGTCGTCGGTCAAACCCTCACCGCTAGTCTCGCCACATCCGATCCCGACGGAAACGGTTCGCCAATTTCCTACACCTGGCAGGCTTCGGTCGATAGTACCAATTGGACCACAATCCGCACAGGACCAGAGCTGACCATTGGCAAAGCCCAGGAAGGGAAGGAGATCCGCCTACTCAGCACCTACACAGATAGTCAGGGATTTGCTGAAGAGGTTTTAACACCAGCAGGAATTATTCCATATCTGCCTCCAGTTGTTGCGATTGCACCTCTTTCAGCAATTAAGTCAGAAGGCAACAGCAAGTTCACTCCCTTCACCTTCCGCGTCACCCGCACTGGGGACCTCTCCGCTGAAAGCACGGCCCGCTGGACTGTCACTGGCTCTGGTGACAATCCCGCCGATATGGCCGATTTCGCTAATGGCCGTTTCCCATCCGGCACCGTTCGCTTCCTCGCCGGCCAGAGCGCACGCAATATCACCGTCCGCATTGCTGGTGACAAGACCTTAGAACCAGATGAGCAGTTCACCGTCTCCCTTTCCGAGCCATCCGGCGCTTCCATCGATCCTGCCTTCTCCACGGCGATCGGCACGATTACCAACGACGATGAACCACCGCCACCTCAACTGACGATTTCCAGAAACAGTGCTGTCAAGGCAGAAGGCTCCGCTGGAAGTACACTGTTCACCTTCACCGTGACACGCGCTGGGGATATCTCACAGGCCAGTTCAGCCAACTGGGCGGTGACCGGTATCGGTGCCAACCCCGCCGATGCCGCCGACTTTGAACGCGGTGTGCTCCCTACCGGCACCGTCCGATTTCTAAATGGCGAAACCTCTCGCACCATCACCGTGAATGTGCGCGCTGATCGCGACCAAGAGGCAGATGAACAGTTCCGCGTGACCCTCTCTGATCCCTCCTTCGCCTCGATCAGCACCGCCCGCGCCACCGGCATCATCCGCAATGACGACCTGATCGGCACCAGCGCCGCCGACACGATCGTTGGCACCAGACGTCCTGAGTTCATTGATGGCCTCGCCGGCCAGGACACCCTCACCGGTGGTGCCGGGCCCGATGTGTTCGGTTTCCGCTTTGGCCAATCCCGCATCCGCACCCCGGATCGGATTACCGATTTCCGCTTTGGCCAGGACAAGATTGCCCCGCTCAATGGCCGAGGGCAGCTCCATGCCGCTCCGGTGGCCTTTTCCCGCGCCGCCGACAACAGCACCGCCTCCACCCTCGCCGCCCTGGCCAATGCGGTGTTCGCCGATGCCAATGGCCGCGCCGCCGGGAACCAACCCCTGGCAGCGAATGCCGCCGCCCTGGTTCGTTCCACCAACGCCGCCATCGCCGGCACCTACCTGCTGATCAACAACGGCAGCGCCGCTCGCAGCCTCACCGCCGACCTGATGGTGAACATCACCGGCTATTCCGGCACACTGCCGGCACTCGGCGTCAGACCGGTGGGTCTGGTGTTTGGCTGATTTGAATCAGCATCCAAGAAATATAACGGCCCAACCACCACCCTGATCGGGGTGGTGGCCTTGTCTCTATCCCGGACAGAGCAAGTCTGCCGCCTTCCTTGCATCACTCAGCACCTTGAGCAGCACCCTTGGCGATTCACGCAAAACCCTAATCCAGCTTTCCATATATGCCGCGTGATTCTCGCTGCACGAGGCCACCTCCAGCCGTCTGCAGAGTAGGAAAGCCCCCAACTCGGCTACCAGTTCCTCGCGGGCATAGCTGTCGCTGCCCATGCGGCCTGATAGGTCGCGAGCAAGACGGGATTTGTGGCCGGTTGAGTGAATCGTCTCGTGGCACCATGTTGCGACAAAAGCCGCGGCCGTCTCGAATCGCTCCGGCAATGGCAGGCAGATTGCATCCGTACTGGGCACGTAGAACGCCCGTGAGCCCCCGAAGCTGGGCTGAACCTCCCACGCCATCAGAACCGCCTCCGCAGCCTCAAGACGCTCGCTCTCGGCCCTGGGAGGCGGCACCTCCCCCATAGCCGCATCGATCGCCACTGTGAGCCCGTCACCTTCAAGGTCCGCAAAGTTGAAGACGTTGGTTGCTTTGTAGGTTGTCCATGCAAATTCCACCAACTCCCCGTTCTCATCCTGCTCTTCCCGCTTGTGAATTTCCGGGCGGAGAATCAGTGCAGCCTTGCTCCCCTTGCGCGGGTACCAGCCCTGCGCTTTAGCCTGCCCATACCCACACCAAAGGGGCAGATCCGATCCACGCAGGCTAAGAGCCAGCTCAAGGACAATGGGATTGGCGCCGCTGTACACAGCTCCGGAGATCGGGTTTCGGTGCTGCCCCTGTTGCGCATTCCAGGGCTTGCGCCAGGGGTTCACCCCTGGCTCCATGGCCTGAATCAAACCCGCGCACAGCCTCTCCTCGGCCGACAATTTCTCAGTCATTGTCATGATTAGAATGGGTAAAGTTGCTATCGGGAAGTGCTTGGCTCCCGATGACCCCATTGTATTTAACGGACCAATATGAATTATCTCGCTGTATCTAACGGACCATTCAGGGGCTATCTGTTATTTACGGGATTGCCTAGCCCCATGAGCACTCATCAGCGCTAACGATCACCACAGCGTTCCCAAGGCGCTCACAAGATCGGCCCGTAGAGGAGATGCGAACGCCTCATGAGGGTTCATGGGGCCTATCAAGCCTTCATCGCCCCCCGGTAGTCAAAAGATCAGCCCTGGGCCCTTTGCCTCTCCTTGCCAAGGCCCTCGTGCTGCGCGACCCTTTTTCAAGGGATGGACCCATCTAGACCCATGCCTTCCCGCAGAGCCCCAGGAGAAAGTTGGGGTATTTATTGGGATAGCCACGTTTCTTACTGGGTGAGACCGTCTGTGCTGCAGTCGTTCTGCCTCTCTAGTTAGACGGACACCCTCTCCGTTTTCACAGCATCCGGCGGCCTCCAGCAGGCGGTAGTGATCCCAGTTGGGGCGGCTGGGCAGGGGCGTCCAGGGCAGAACCTTTTTTCCCCATCCACCGGCCCAGACCTGTGGCGACGCGCTGGGTCTTGCCCGCGAAAGCGGGGGAAAACCCTCCGCTTTCTGTGGGAAAAGGGCTGGCAGCTGGGGAAAACTCCACGCTTCAGCAGGGCTGATCGTTCAACCACCGCACTGCAGCAGCGGCAATCAGGCGCTGTGCCAATCAGGCGCTGTACAACTGCTGAACGGTCGTCTCAGCGCCGCTCGATCACCGGTGCCCACCGGGCCTTCAGGCCGATATCCAGGCCGCCCGATTCCCGGTTGGTGCGCTCCACCCACTCCGTGCTCACCATCCTGTGGCCCCTGCGCACCTGGCGCATGCCGGCGGGGGCCTCGGCGGCGGCGCAGTTGGCCGTGCCATCCCTGCAGGCCCCCTCCGCCCACCTGCTCCCCTGCCCGCTGCAGCCGGCCAGCACGATCAGGATGAACGTCAGCAGGAGGTTCGCGCCAGGGGCTCTGGCTGGCATGGCGCCACTTCCCTTCATCTGTCCGGTCGATCCTGCTGCCAGAGCCGCTCCAGCCGCTGGCGGGCCTGGGCAAACACCACCCAGGGCACCGGCATCCAGAGGGGGTGGTCCATGGTGCGGTGGCGGGCTGCGGCGCCCCTGCGTCAACGCCCCCCAGCCTGGCAGTGGGTCTTCGCCAGCGGGCAGGGTCCCACCCGGATCGAGCGGTACGGCGGGCGCCGGGGCGCTGCGGCCAGGTTGCTCCGGCTCAGCACCAGCTGCCAGAGCTGGCCCTGACGGGAGCGGAAGAAGCCGGCGCAGCACAGCAGGTAGTAGCGCCAGAAGCGGCGGAACCGCTCCGCCTCCGCCCTGCCCCCGAACGCGGCCGCCAACTCCCCTGCCAGCTCGGGCCAGGCCGCTTCCACGTTGGCGTGCCAGGCCATCAAGGTGTGGTCGTAGTCGGCGCCGAAGTTCTGCCAGTCCTCGATCAGCCAGCCCCCCTCCAGCGCCGTGGCCAGCTCGCCCGGGGCCGGCAGCCGGCCATTGGGGAACACGTGGGTGTCGATCCAGGGATCGCCGTGGGGGCTGTGGCAGCGGTAGCCGATCGTGTGCAGCAGCAACAGCCCGTCGTCCTGGATGGCGTTGCGGGCCGCCGAGAAAAAGGCGGCGGCGTTGCGGGGCCCCACGTGCTCGTACATCCCCACCGACACCACCCGGTCGAAGGGGGCGCAGCCCAGCTGCTCCAGCTGCCGGTAGTCGCAGCGCTCAAAGCGCAGCGGCAGGTCGGGCCAGCGGCTGCGGGCCAGGCGCAGCTGCTCGCCCGAGAGGGTGATGCCCACCACCTCCACGCCGTAGTGGCGGGCGGCATAGGCCGCCAGGCCGCCCCAGCCGCAGCCGATGTCCAGCAGGCGCTGGCCGGCTCGGAGCTCCAGCTTTTCGCAGATCAGCCGCAGCTTGTGCTCCTGGGCTTCCTCCAGCCCGCGGGCCCGTTGCCAGTAGCCGCAGCTGTACTGCAGCCAGGGATCGAGCATCGCCGCGTACACCTCGGGGGCGATGTCGTAGTGGCGGCGGGCCACCAGGGTGGAGCGGACCGGCGACTGCAGATTGAGCAGCCGCTCGCGCAGCAGCCAGAGGGCGCTGCGCAGCCGGCCGCCCTGGGCCAGCCGGCTGTCTCCCTGGGCGAGCAGCAGCCGGGTGAACAGCTGATCGAGGGCGGTGCAGTCCCACAGCCCATCCACATAGCTGTCGCCCAGCCCGAGGGAGCCCCGTTCCAGCACGGCCTCCACCACGGTGCGCTCTGCCCTGGGATCGCTGAACTGCAGGTCCCAGGCGCGATCACCGCCCATGCGCACATCGGCGCTGCTGAGCACCGCCTCCAGCACGGCAGGAACCGACCCCACAGCCAAAGCCTGCCCCTCAGACACCTGAGCGAACGGTATGGACCTTCTGGGGCGCCATTTGACGTAAACGGGTGCCGGATCTGCGCCGTGCCGCGGAAATGCCCCCGTTTGGGGGGCTCAGCGGGCCTTGTCAGCCCTTGAAGATGGAGGTCGATCCAGTGGTGACCGGGATGAAGCGCGCAACCAGCCACCAGATCGGCAGTTGTCTGGGCCGCACCTGCCTGCAGTGGGGCCGTGACGGAGAACTGGCCAGCGTGGATCTCGAGCTGGTGCTGGAGCGCCTGGCCCAGGTGGATCAGGATCTGGCCGCCGAGCGCCAGCGCACCCTGGGCTCCTGCCCGTGGGCCTCGATCAGCTGAGGGCGGTCCCCAGCCGCATGCAGCTCAGGGCCAGCTGGGAAAGGACACCGGCTCGTACTTGGCCACGTGGATGCGCCAGCCCCGGTTCACCAGGGCTTTCAGGCTCTCGAGCAGCGCGGCCGTATCCCCCGTGTTGATCCAGTTGGCCTTGAGCACCGGCAGCTGCTCGCTCATCACCTCCAGCGGCAGTTCCACCAACAGCAGGCTCTCCGGACCGGCAGCCCGCCGCAGGGGGCCGTCGTCGCTGCGCTGCCAGAGGCGCAGCAACAGTTCCAGGGCCAGAGCGCGGCCGTTGTCGCCGGGATCGTCGGCGGAGGCGGCCGAAGCGGGCTGGGATCTGCCGCAGAGCGGCAGGCTGCGCCGTCCGTCCTGCTCCGTCAGGGCCAGGGCCACGAGATAGGGAGTGTCAGCCATCGAAGCGCATGCCATTGAACCCGACCATGCTGCATCTTGACGCTCTTTCGTGACCTTCAACAGCTGAAAAATGCCCCCAAAAGGGGGCATCGCTTCCTGCAGATTCCGCCCGAATCAGGACGCCACGAACGTTGGCATTCCATGGCGCAGCCCACCTTCACCACGGCCCTCACCCTCGACGAACTGGAGGCCAATCACGCGATTTATTGAAAAGCGCTGCGGATCCTGATCCTGGTCCGGGAGGACACCCCGATCGAGCGGATTCAGCGCAGTGTGTGCTGGCGACGGCTGGCTCCCCTCCAGCACGCCAGCCCCGGCCGGGGCTGGGGCAAACAGGCCGGTTCCCCGTATCAGCGGGCACCCGCAGGTCGGTGCTCCCGGGTCAAGGATGGGCGCAGAGTGAGAGCCATACCGGCATGCGAGAAGTTGTGTTCCATGTGCTGGCCGAACGGCCGGGCCATCTGGAGGCAAGGGCCAAGGAACTGCCCCTGCCCATTGCCGCCGCCACCCTGGAGGAGTTGCAGCACGAGGCCCGGGAGGCCCTGATCGAGCATTTCGGGCCCGCCCACTGCACCTATCGCGTGCGCATTCGCCGCCATCCCCAGCCCGTACCTGCCCGCTCTCTCACCCTGGCTGAGATGCCGCTGCCCTTGTCAGCCGCCTGCCGCTGAGCTCGTCATAACGGCTTCAGCCCCCTGAGCCGTGGCATGGCCGACAACCCCCATCCCTCCGCCGGCATCCAACGCCATCACCAGCGCACGTTGGAGGCCCTGTTCGCCCACCCCCTGCACCACGACCTGCGCACCTCCAAGGTGGAGGCCCTGCTGAGCAGCCTCGGCGCCTTGGTGACGCCCCTGGATGGCCGTCGTCTGCGCATCCAGATGCCCGGCGGTGAGGAAACCTGGATTCGCACCAGCTGCGGCGTGGGCCGGCCCTTCCTCGATGCCGATGCCCTGATGCGCGTGCGCCACCTGCTGCAGGCCGCCGGCGTGGGCCCGGATCACCCCCAGGCCGAGGTCCGGGGTCCCCGGGGCGACCAGGCCCTGCGGCTGGTGCTCTATCTCACGCACACCCACACCGACGCCTTTCTGCTGGAGGGCGACAGCGTGGAGCATGCCCTGCTGCGTCCCCATGGCCTCTGGGGCAGCGGTGAGAACCTCAGCCACCGCCACGACCGCGACATCGCCGGCCAGCGGGCCCCCCTCGACCACGCCTATCTGCGTCGCATTGTTGAGGCGATGGAGCAGGCCGACGCGGTGCTGCTGCTGGGTCATGGCACCGGCGAGAGCGACATGCGCCAGCTGTTGCTCAACCATCTGCACAGCCACCACCGACCCCTGTTGGAGCGGATCGTGGGGGTGGTCACCCTCGAGCGGGCCCACCCCAGCGAGGGCGAGCTGCTGGCCCTGGCGCGGGAGCACTTCGGCAACCTGCCGGAGCGGCGCCAGCTGCCCGGGACCGCCCCGACCCGATTGCGGTAGTGCAACGGATGACAGAGACGGGCAGGGGGGAGGACGATGGTGATACCGGCTCCGGGATTGCAAGGTGATCGGTTCCGACTCCGTCGACCGTTTTCTCCAGAGGATGTCCTCCTCCCCGCTGCTGCAGGAGCAGCTGCGGCTCTGTTGCCATGCCGAGGAGTTCCTGGCCCTGGCGGCGGCCTTTGGGGTGCCCCTCAGCCGGCAGGACCTGGTGCTGCTGGCGATGACCGCCCAGCATTCCTTTCTGCCCTGGGCCGGCCGCGGCAAGCGCTTTGCCCGCTCCTTTGCCCTGGGCAGCGCCCGCCTCGATCCCCACCCCGCTGGCAGCGTCTCTCCGGCGGCCTGAGCGGCTGCGGATGGGCTGCACCGGCTGGGTGGAATCACCTATGGCCTTTTGCTTCCGGTTGGGTACCGTCCCACTGCCCGGCCCCTTCCCGATGCGACGGTCACTCCGCAGGCCTTCCCCCGCCCTGGATCCTCTCGCTGTGGCGCTGGGGGCCGTGGCTGGCTCCCTGCTGCTGCTGCTCGGCTGGGGGGTGGAGCAGTGGCGCCTCAGTGACCGGGAGGTGCCGGTGCACACCGCCCGCCTCCATGCCTATCCCTGAGGCAGCGCGCAGTCGATGCCCTGGTTCGTGAAGCTGGAGGAGGGGGTGGTGGACAAGGCCCGCTTTGATGCCGTGGTGCCGGCCCACCTGCGCTGGCTGGAGAGCCTGGAGCGGGCCGGGCACCGTCCCAGCAGCGGCTACTGGGGCGATCGGGTGGGCCGGAACGGGGCCGGCGGCATGCTGGTGTTCCAGGCCGCCGACCGGGCGGAGGCCGAAGCCCTCGTGCGCTGTGATCCGCTGATCGCGGCCGGCTGTGTGCGCTGGACCCTGCACGACTGGAGGCTGGTGTTCGCCGATCCGGCCTTCAGGAATGGAACAGCAGCACCAGGCCCGACGTGAGCTGGTGGAACTCCCGTTCCTCGCGGCTCAGGTCGAGGCCCACCTGCAGGGCCTCCTGCAGCGCTGCGTCATAGGGCGGTGCGGTGGGCGGCGAGCCGGCGTTCCAGAGGGCGGCGATGCCCACCGGCGTGGCGTGCCAGCGGAACTGCGGGGTGGTTCCGATCTCCGGTTCGCAAAGGGCGCTTTCAAGGAGTTCGCGAATCGCCATGGTTCCCAGGAGGTGCCCGCAGCTTCGTCAGCCCCGCAGTCCGCGGCAATCAGCTGAGAGGTTTCGTGACGAACACCCAGGCGCCCGGAAGGGCTGCGGTGGCAAGCCACAGCCAGCTCAGCCGGGCGCTGCAGCGCAGCATCCGCCGCACATCGGCTGCGGCCGGTGCCCGCCCCCCCGCCGCCAGCAGGGGCTTGCTGCGCAGCTGGCCGCTGTAGCGGTTCACCCCCCCCAGCTGCACGCCCAGCACCCGGGCGTAGATCGCCTGGGAGAGGCCGGCATTGGGGGATGGATCGGGACGGCCATCCTGCAGGGCCTGCCGCACCAGGGCCAGCCAGCGGCCCGGGGCCGCACCGGCGGCCAGGGGCAGGCTCAGGGTCACCAGCCTGCAGGGCAGCCACACCAGCAGGTCGTCGAGGCGGGCGCCGGCGGTGCCCAGCCAGCGCAGCCGGCCGCGGCGGTAGCCCAGCATCGAATCGAGGGTGCTGGCGGCCTTGAACCCCCAGGCCAGGGCCAGGGGGCCGGGGCCGGCCCACCAGCCCGCCTGCCACAGCCCGGCGCCCACCAGCATCCAGAACAGGGGGGCGAACAGGCCATCCACCGCATTCTCACTGGCGGTTTCGGCCAGGGCCCGCAGGATCTGGGGCCGGTTGAGCCCGGCGGTGTCGCGGCCCACGATCCCAGCGAGTTGCTGGCGGGCCGACGCAAGATCGTTGCCGCTGGCCGCCGGATCGTCGGGCAGTACCGCCAGCACCGCCTCCACCGCCTGGGCCAGGGAGCGGCCGGCCAGGGCGCTGCCCAGACCCAGCAGAAGCACCAGCAAACCCAGCTCTCGGCAACTCTCCATCAGGGCCAGCCGCTCCACCAGCCAGCCCACCAGGCCGCTGACTCCCACCAGCAGCAGGGTGATCAGGCTGCCGGCCAGGCGGAGCGCCCAGGGCCGGTCGCCGGCCCAGCCCTCGGCCAGGCCGCGCAGGCGGTTGATCCACCAGCCCATCACCACCACCGGGTGGGGACACCAGGGAGGGTCCCCCACCAGGCGGTCGAGCCCCAGGGCCAGGGCCACCAGCAGCAGGGGCTGGAGCTGCAGCGGGATCAGGCGCTCTTCAGCCAGGAGAACATCGAGCGCAGGCCCTTGCCCACCTGCTCGATCGGATGGGCGGCATCGCGCTCGCGGATCCTGGCCATCTCGGGCTTGCCGGCCTCGCACTCGGCCACGAAGTTGCGGGCGAAGGTGCCGTCCTGGATGTCGGCCAGGATGCGCTTCATCTCGGCCTTGGTGTCGGCGGTGATCAGGCGCGGGCCGCTCACGTAGTCGCCGTACTCGGCGGTGTTGGAGATCGAATCGCGCATGGCGGTGAGGCCGCCCTTCACCATCAGATCCACGATCAGCTTCACCTCGTGCAGGCACTCGAAGTAGGCCAGCTCGGGCTGGTAGCCGGCTTCCACCAGGGTCTCGAAACCCGCCTTCACCAGCTCGCTGAGGCCGCCGCAGAGCACGGCCTGCTCGCCGAACAGGTCGGTCTCGGTCTCCTCCTTGAAGTTGGTTTCGAGGATGCCGGCGCGGGTGCCGCCGATGCCCTTGGCGTAGGCCATGGCCAGCTCACGGGCCTTGCCGCTGGCATCCTGGTGGATGGCGAACAGGGCGGGCACGCCCTGGCCGTTCTGGTACTCCCAGCGCACGGTGTGGCCGGGGCCCTTGGGGGCGATCATCACTACGTCCACATCGGCGGGAGGCTGGATCAGGCCGAAGCGGATGTTGAAGCCGTGGGCGAAGCTCAGCACCTTGCCGGCTTTCAGGTGCGGGGCGATCTCCTTCTCATACACCGCCTTCTGGGCCTCATCCGGCAGCAGCACCATGATCCAGTCGGCCTTGGCGCAGGCGTCGGCCACGCTCAGCACCTCCAGGCCGTCGGCCCGGGCCTTGTCCGCCGAGCGGCTGCCCTCGTAGAGGCCCACCACCACGTCGATGCCGCTGTCCTTGAGGTTGAGGGCATGGGCATGGCCCTGGGAGCCGTAGCCGATGATCGCCACGGTCTTGCCGCTCAGCAGGGAGAGGTCGGCGTCGGAGTCGTAGAAGAGCTGGGCCATCCGGGCTGGCACTGGGGCAAGGGGCAAGAAACGAGCTTACGTAAGCGCCCTCCAGCACCCCACCAGCCATGTGGATCAGCACGTTGACCAGGCCCCCTGCAGAGTGGGTCTGGTTCCCTGGCCTGAAGGGGTGGCTGCCGTGACGGGGATTTGGCGCCAATGGGAGTTGCCTCAGGGGATTGGTCCCTGACGCTGAATGCTCAGCCCTTCCTCTGGATACGACAGCATCAGCTGTTGCTGCTCAGGAGTGTTCCGCCAGTTCCCCTGGCAGATCGCCCGGGCGTAGGTGCCAGGGCCGTCAACGACCCTGAAAACCTTCAACTTGCGATTCCCCCATGTGTTGAAGGATTCATTATGCCAATAGTAGAGCTTTTTGAGGTTTCGGGATAGGGCGGAAATGCCGCGAATGAATGTGCCACTGCCACATGCAATGGCACGGGCGCGTAGCAACACCTCGAGATCATCTTTCAAGTTGCCGCTCACAACCTCAACTTGGCCGCAATGGTGTGGTAGCCAATCCAGTAGTGGTGTAATCACCGGGTTGAGGCGATCCTCGAACACAACCCGTACCGTGTTCCATGGCTTGGAGCGAACCACCTGCTGATAGAAGGCAAGTGGAGGTTGCCCGTAACCGGGATGGGGGGTGATGAAGATATCTCCTGAGCGAATATGGATCACCAGATCCTGTTTTGCATAGGCAGTGGCGTTGAGGTCGAGATTGATAAGCGGCCGGAGGCTGCGTAGCACTTTCCTGGGGTTGACCCGGCCGCGGCAAAGGGGTTTGAGGGCCTTCATCTTCAGGAAACTTCCTGCTAGAATCAACTCATCGGCGCTGAGATCAAGTTCATCCGTGTTTCGTATTTCCAGGCCGTTGCTGCTGTGATGGATTCCTTCCCGCAGGTACCAAAAACCTGGGATATGCAGCCTCTTCACGCCGAGAGATCGGCCAACCATGCAGGCATGGGTGAGTTGGAGCAGGCTGTTGGCGAACCGCTTGAAGCTTGTGAGCCGGATGGCAGTGATGCAGTGGCTGATCCTTGGGCTTGCTGCCCGGTGCTGCAACCGGCCCGCTTCGATGCTGTATCGATCGGTGCTGAACCCCTCGCGGCCGCTGCAGCTCGCGTAGGGCTGGCCCAGCAGAAGGCCGTGATCAAGGTTCTCTTCGAAGGCGAAGCGGGCAAGTGCATCGCCCTGGGGCTGAACCACCGGTCCCTTCAGGCCTCGCTGGGATGGGCGATCACCCGGTCGATCAGGCCGTAGTCCTTTGCCTCGGCGGCGCTGAGGAAATAGTCGCGGTCGGTGTCCTTCTCGATCTTCTCGAAGGGCTGGCCAGTCATGTCAGCCATCGAATGGTTGAGCATGTCCTTGATGCGCAGGATCTCCTTGGCCTCGATCTCGATGTCAGAGGCCTGGCGCTGGCTGGTGCCGCCCAGGGGCTGGTGGATCATGATCCGGCTGTGGGGCAGGGCCAGCCGTTTGCCCTTGGTGCCGGCGCCCAGTAGAAACGCGCCCATCGACGCAGCCAGGCCCACGCAGATGGTCACCACGTCGGATTTCACATACTGCATGGTGTCGTAGATCGCCAGGCCGGCGGTTACCGATCCCCCCGGGGAGTTGATGTACAGGTAGATCGGCTTGGAGCTGTCCTCCGAATCCAGATAGAGCATCTGGGCTACCAGGGCGTTGGCCACGGCGTCGTTCACCTCTGAGCCGAGAAACAGGATCCGCTCCACGCCCAGGCGGGTGTAGATGTCCACCCAGCGCTCGTACTGGCTGCCGGGGAGGCGGTAGGGAACGCTGGGGGTGCCGATGGGCATGGCTCAGGTGAAGGGGGGTGGTGGAGTGCGGAACGGTGTGGAGAGGACGCAGGCAGCGCGGGCCTGGGGGTGCTGGGCCGATCGCTCAGCCGATGCCGGCCGGACTGCGATCGGCGCTGGGCAGCTCGGCGCCGGCGCCGCCGCCGGGCAGGTCCTTGCGGCTGCTCAGCACCCGGTCGATCAGGCCGTAGTCCAGGGCTTCCTGGGCGGTGAGGTAGGTCATGCGGTCGGAATCGCGCGACAGCTGCTCCACGCTCTTGCCGGTGTTCTCAGCCAGCATCTCCAGCATGGTGCGCTTGTTGTGCAGCACCTCCTGGGCCCGGATCTGGATGTCGCTGGCCTGGCCGCGGGCGCCGCTGCGGGGCTGGTGCAGCACGATCGAGGCGTGGGGCAGGGCGGCCCGCTGGCCCTTGGTGCCGGCGCTGAGGATCATCGCCGCGGTGCCCATGGCCTGGCCGATGCAGATCGTGTGCACCGGTGGCTTCACATAGCGGATCGTGTCGGCAATGGCGAAGGCCTCGGTCTCGAAGCCGATGGCGTCGCCGGTGAACCAGGAGGTGCCGGTGGAGTTGATGTAGAAGAAGATCGGCTTCTCCGGATTGTCGAACTCCAGGTAGAGCAGCTGGGCAATGATCAGCTCGGTCACGTCGATGCCCATCTGGCGCTTGGCGTCGTCGTCGCTGAACAGGGGCAGGCCCAGGTACACGATCCGCTCCTTGAGCAACAGGGAGGGCAGATCGGGCGGCGGCGTGCGCATCACGGCGGAGTCGCCGTAATAGGGAGCTGACACCGACATCCGCAGACCTTTGGCTGGAACTGCGACGGAGCCTAGCGGGAGCGGCCCTTGGGACGCTCGGCCCGGCCGGTGCCCGACTTTTCCTGCCCACTGCCAGTGCCAGTGCCAGTGCCAGTGCCAGTGCCGCTGGCCTGGTTGGCCCCCTTGTCGTTGCCGCTCTTCTCGTGGCCGGCTCCCTCCAGCCGGGCGAACACGATCCGGCCGGTGGGGTTCTGCAGGGCGCCGGTGATCACCACCGCCAGGCGTTCGCCCTGGCGGCCGCGCGCCCCCTCCACCACCACCATCG